>JACPTI010000056.1:0-1548 GCA_016192845.1 Acidobacteriota bacterium | reverse complement strand
GAAGGCATCATCTGCCGTCATGTCTCAGAGATTCGTTCTTTTCGCCGACATGCTCGGCTTCGCGCCGTTGGTCATGAAGAACGCGGAGAGCGTTCACCTTCTGAGCCCAAGGCTGGGTACTCCAAGCAAGGAAGAACGGGAGGCCGTGAAAGCTGGCGACCGGCTGGTCCTGCATTTTCGCGGGTTCCATGAGGCGGTGTCCGACCAAATTAAGGAGCACCTTCGACGAGATTCGAAGGCAATCATCTTTTCTGACTCCGTGTTTCTGACGCTGTACCGCCTACCGGACATCATGGCGTTTGCCCGAGGACTGATGTGGCGACTGCTTACAAATAGAATCCCAAGCCGCATCGCAGTCGCTCAAGGGTCATTCTCAACGCTGCGGTATGCGTCCGACATCGCGGGAGAAGCTGCGGTGTATTCGACGCAATTCCTTGGAACGGGTGTTGTACGCGCGTACCAGGCGGAGCGAGCGATCAAGGGAATTGCCATCTCGATTGATGAATCGGTGAGACCATTCGCCGACGAGCTCGCTGCGGGCGAAGTACTTCCGTTACCAGCGCAGCAAGGCAGCGTCTATGCCATAGGCAACCTGCTCTTCGACGAAACGGACAACACCTCGGAGGCGCGGAAAAAACGCCTTCGGACTGCTCGGCGCGCGTTGCATGCCATGCGAACGGCGTCAGATCAGAACTTTCATGGCTATTACGATTTCGCACTGAACGCACTCGATCAAATGCGAGGATTCGGCGTAGGTGGAGATATTCGCATCCGACGGCCGCGCGGTTCTGGTTAGACCCATCGCTCCGGGTCTCATTTTGCGCGAGCGCTTAAGCGTCTGCGGAAACCGGCTCCATTTGACTTGGTACGCATCCAAACCATTCGGAGTGGCAATCCGAAAGTCATCAACGTGCCCGGCTTCCGGATCCGCGACGCGTGTCCAGTCCAGAGTCCCATCTCTGAGTGCGCGGAGAATCAGCCCGGCGGCGACACGATATTGCGGATGGTATCCGCCGATTGCGCGTCGCTCGCCCATAGCTGGCGCTAGTCGTTCACGGTCTATCACGACGAGCACCCTTCACGCGTGGAGGTCGGAACATTGGATTCGGCACGAATCATTGCGGGCTGCCGGTGAACATCGGATGCTCAACTCACTTCCACAGCTCGCGGACGCGTTCTTCGAGCCGGGCACCATCGACATCGATGACTAGGACTGAAACGACGCCGCCCGCTTTGTTGAGACGGCGCGCGATCCTTTTGATCTGGTCGAGCGCATGATCCGACGGCACGCGGAGTGTTAGCCCTCACGTAATTTCACAATCCCTCTGACAGATCTTCTCGGAGTCGGCCGGTGAGGGAATTGGCGATCCCTGGGCACATTGCGAGACGGGTCCGACGTAGGTCGTGGTCGTTGATGTTCTTCTTCCGTCCAAAAAACTGATGGGCGTGGGCGGTGATATCCATAGTCGGACGTTATGCAGAGCCGCCGCGGGGTTGGTGGCTTTCCTGGTTCATTGACGTGGGCGAAACACGATTGCTCTCTACATA
>JACPTI010000055.1 GCA_016192845.1 Acidobacteriota bacterium | reverse complement strand
GTACGTGGTGAAGGCACTGCCCGAGGGGGCAGGCTTCGACAGCGCGCTCACCGACGGGCTTCGAATCGCCATCCGCGACGTGATCGGCGCGGCCAGCGCACCGGACGAGCGCCCGCTGGACATGACCGCGATTGCGCGCAGCTTCTGGCCGGACGGCTTCGACGAGCCCTGGCGGTTCGTCCAGGGTCCTGAGAACCACGACATCGTCTATCGCGACCGCGAGCAGCGGGTCGCGCGGCTCGGCGACCCGGGCAATCCCCGTTCCTGGTTCGGCCGCAGCCGCGCTCGGGTCGCCACGGGCATCAGCCTGACCGCGCCCGGCGTGCCGATGCTCTTCATGGGGCAGGAGTTCCTGGAGGACAAGCAGTGGTCGGACAACTTCGAGTTCCACCAGAACCTGCTGCTGCACTGGGCCGGACTCGACGCGGGCGACAGCCAAATGACCGATCACCTGCGCTTCACGCGTGAGTTGATTCACCTGCGCCGCCGTCACGCCGGTCTGCGCGGACAGGGCTTCCGAGCGGCGCACGTCCACGACCAGAACCGCGTCCTCGCGTTTCACCGCTGGGTCGAAGGCACCGGCAACGACGTGATCGTCGTCGTGCACCTGGCCCCGTTCAACCGCTTTGACTATCGAATCGGCTTTCCCGGCGGCGGCCGGTGGCGGGAGGTCTTCAACAGCGACGTCTACGAGAACTGGGTCAATCCTCACGTGGTGGGAAACGGCGGGAGCGTGTTCGCCGAGCCGCAGCCGCTGCACGGGTTCGGCCACTCCGCCGCGCTCACGCTGCCCGCGAACAGCCTGCTGGTCTTCGCGCGGTGAGACAGTTGGGTCTCTCTGACCGGAGTTCCGGGCCGCCATAAGCCAACCTGCGCCGGATAGGTGGCGGTAGCTGATGCCGAACGCTGGGGCCGCCCGGGATTCCCCGGCATATGGCGACTAGACTAGAACGAGGCCGCTGGCGCGGCGGCCGACGGGCAGCCGGGTGATTCGCAGCGGGGTAGAGTCGGCCCACAGGAGGTCCGGAGGGCGGCAGTTGCCCCCGGCCCGGCAACTGGAAGTCACGGCATAGCTTTTCAAGCCGGGCCCGTTGAGGGAAGGAGCGACTTTCCGCGATTTGCAACAGGAGGCCTTTGAGGGAGTATTCTTTGCCACTGCGGCAAGGAGAACGGCTATGAGAGACAAACTAGGAATGACGCTGTTTGTGTTATCGACCCTGATGGCGGGGTCAGCGGCCGCTCAGGATGCACGGAGTCTGCTGCAAGCGGCCGACCGCGCCGTGGGTGCGAGCACGGTGAATTCCGTCCAGTACAACGCCACCGGCTGGATCAGGTTCCTCGGGCAGAACTTCACCGCGGCCGACGACTGGAACCGCGTGGACTTGCAGAGTTATACGCACACCATCGATTACCCGAGCAGATCAGCCAAAGAAGAGTATGTGCGCGTTCAGGGGAACAATCCGCGCATCGGCGGCGGCGCGGGGTTTCCCATCCAGGGTGCCCCGCGGACGACGAATTTCGTCAGCGGCAATTCTGCGTGGACGTTGAATGCGCAGGGCCAGCCCCAAGCACAGGTGGACCAGGCCGAAGTTCGCCAGTTCATGCTGTGGGTCAGCCCGCACGGCTTCATCAAGGCCGCCCAGCAAGATCCGAATGTGAGTGTCTCCGACCGGCATTTCGTTCGCACGGGCCGGACGCTGAAAGTCGTCGGCTTCACCGCCATGGGCAAATACCGGGCGACCGGCGAGTTCAACGACCAGAATCTGCTCGAACGCGTGGTCACCTGGATTCCCAACCCCGTGATGGGCGATATGCAGGTCGAAATCCGCTACAGCGAGTACCGGGACGTGGGCAATGGAGTGAAATTCCCCTTCCACGTTCACATGCACCAGGGCGACCACCCGTTCCTCGGTGGCCGGAACTTGATGGATCTCAACGTCACCAACGCGTCGGTGAATGTCGCGAACGCCGCTCAGACGGTCCCCGACAACGTGCGCACGGCGAAGGCTCCGGCCGTGAACGTGACGACGACGCAGCTCGCTCCCGGCGTCTGGCTCCTGGCCGGCGGCTCGCATAACAGCGTCGCCGTTGAATTCCGCGACTACATCACCGTCATCGAAGGCCCGTTGGACGACAACCGTTCAAACGCGGTGATCGCGGCGGCCAAGAGGGTGATTCCCAACAAGCCGATCCGCTATCTGGTCAATACGCATCATCATTGGGATCATGCGGGCGGCATCCGGGCCTTTGCGGCGGAAGGCGCCACCATCGTGACGCACGAGAGCAACAAGGACTTCTACGAGCGGATCGTGCTGGCTCCGCAGCCGCGCAGCTTGAGCCCCGACCGGCTGGCGAACTTCCCGTTCGCGACGACCGGTCCCGGACCTCAAAGGCTCGAGACCTACGCGGAGCGGCACGCGATCAGCGACGGCACGCAGACGATCGTCAGCTATCACGTTGAGGGTCTCAATCACGCCGGCGACATGGCGATCGTCTACCTTCCTGGGCCGAAGTTACTCGTCAGCGCGGACATGGGGCCACCCGCGGCGGGGACGGCACCTGCGAATGTCAGTGCGAACTCGGTAGCGCTCTACAACAACAGCCGGCGCCTGAAGCTCGACGTGACGCAGCATGTGCCCATCCATGGCAATCCCAGCTCGCACGCCGATTTCGAGCGGACAGTCGGCCCCGCGGCAGCGCAGCAGCAGGCCGGCGGCGCGGCAGGCGGTGGCTAGACGTCTTCAACGAGGCAAATAACGGCTGTCTCTTTGGGCGAGGTGCTCGTTCGGCTCCTCGCCTTATTTCTTACAAGGTCGACGTCCATCTGTCCGGCGATGATTCGCTACGTACGCGGAAAAGCCGCTCCCTACGGTTCGCGCGTTCTTCGTTCCAGAATGTCGCGCAGGATCGGCACGCTCTCCACCGACGGCGCCGTCGTCGGAAGCGATCGGATGTGCGCGTACACGTCGGCGAGATCCTGCATCGACACGTCGGCAAACGACGGCATGGCCGGTGACGAGGGCTTGCGCAGGTACGTGACGAACGCCGCCTGCGTCCGCGTCATCGGGACGAGCCGCGGCGTGCCGCTCTGGGCGTCGAAGCCGTGGCAGGCGTAGCACCGGTAGGTCTGTTCGTAGAGGGGTTTGCCACGCATTGGATCACCTGTCGGCGCGCCCGGCGGCGCCTGCGGCCACGCCTCGACAGCGCCGACCAGGAGCCCACCCGCGAAAACAACGAGAAGCGCGACGTGCGTGCGCATCGGTGTCACCGCTAAAGCCGAAAGTCCAAAGCCCAAAACCCGAAGCCCATGATTCACCGCGGCTGCGAAATCACGTCCACCAGCGCGGGCTCGCCGGCCCGCACTTTGGCAAGGGCCCGCTGGTACGCGCCCGCCAGGTCCTTCGGATCCGCAATCGGCCCCTCGCTGTACATGCCGTACGAGCGGGCGAGCTGCGCGTGGTTGATGTCGGGGTCCGTAATCGTGGTGCCGATGTGCGACCTGCCGGATCCGCGGCCGCGGCTTCCGGCCATCCGCTGGATGATCATCACCTCGGCCTGGTACGCGCGGTTGTTGTGCACCACGAGCAGCAGCGGGATCCGGTGATGCACGGCCGTCCAGAGCACGCCGGGCCCGAAATTCAGGTCGCCGTCGCCGACGATGCCGATCGAGAGCCGCCCGAGGCGCTTGTTGGCGAGCGCGGCGCCGACCGAGGCCGGCGTGTCGTAGCCGATGCCGAAGCCGCCGCAGTCGCCGTTGTACCGGTGCGGCTTGTCGAAATTGAGCAGCCGCCGCTGCCAGTCGCCCGTGAACTGGTGGCCGGAGACGATCGCCCAGTCGTCGTTCTTGATCTGCTCGCCGAGCTCGGCAATCAGGCGGGGGACGCTCACCGGCGCCGACTCCCAGCCGTAGCGCGCGTTCTGGATTGCCCGCGTCTGGATCTCCTTGTGCGCGGCGGCAATTCTCGCGCCGCGTGCCTCGGCGGCGGTCCTGCGCCCGGGCGTCATCGCGCGGCGAAATTCCTCGATGAGCGCCGGGAGCGTCGCTTCGGCATCGGCCGCAATCACGAGGTCGACGTCGGCGTAGCGGCCGAAGTCGTGGATGTTGCTGCCCTGGAACAGATGCTCGGCGGAGATGCTGATCGTCTTGCGGCCGCCGGCGCGGGCGGCGCGCGCCGCTGCCGACATGTCGCTCACCTCGAGGCCGAGCGTGACGTCCGGGGTGTACCCCGGTCCGCCGGTGCCGTAGAACCGGTGCCACGACGGGAACGTCTGCCAGGAGCCGTACGTGCCGACGTCCACCGGCGCCTGCAGCGCCTCGGCCAGCTCCAGCATCAGGTCCCACGCGCGGGGCGTGCGGCCGATCTTGTGCGCCTGAATGAGCGGAGTCTCCGCGTTGACCAGAAGGCGCGCCGCCTCGCGCACGGCGTTCGCGTCGCCCTGCGGCGGCGCGGCGAGCGTCAGCGCGGGAATCCGGAGCCCGGATCGATCCGCCATCCGGCTTTCCTGCAACGCTGAATCGACAACGAGGGCGACCGGACCCATCGGCGGCGTCATCGCGATCCGGTACGCCCGCATCGCCGACTCCGCGAACCGTTCCAGCGTCGTCGTCTCGTCATCGAACTTGACGTAGTCGCGAACAAGGGCGCCCATGTCCTGTGCGCTGTGCGGCCGGTTGACGACGCCCGTCGGATTGCGGTGCTGGCCGACGATGAGGATGACCGGCACCCGGTCGGCCCACGCCTGGAAGAGCGCCATCGAGGCATGCAGCAGGCCCGGCGTGGCGTGGACGACAACCAGCATCGGCTTGCCCGCGGCTTTTGCGTACCCGTGCGCCATCGCCACCGCCGACTCCTCGTGGAGGCACGTCAGGATCTCCGGCATCGTGTTGTGGCCGTAGTTGACGAGCGACTCGTGCAGTCCCTGGAACGCGGAGCCGGGGTTGATGGCGGCGTACTCGAAGTCGAGCGTCTTCAGCACGTCGACCATGAAATCCGACGCATGGACGCTCGCGGGCGCCGCAGCCGGGGCGGGCGCCTGCGCCGCCAGCACCCCACGGCGCAGGCGCCGTGGGGACCCCGCCGTGGCCGCGGCCGCACCGAACTCAATCTGCGCCTGAGCTTCGGTCGGCACGACGACCGCCGGACGTGGCGGAGCCGGCGCGGCTTCCGCGGGCGGCGCGGTTCCGGGAACGACCAGCGAGGCGGCGCCGAGCGCCGCACCTTTCACGAACTCGCGACGGCTTGCATCGGCCATGGTGTTCCTCCGCGCGGGGCTATGATAGCGCGGCGCGGACGAGGCGCCGGCCCGTTGGCACGTGTCGGCCGTCAAGCCGCGTCAGCGAGAGGTCAGCCGCGCCGACTCGAGGGGCGGCCAGGGCGTGCAGTGCGGAAATGATGTGCTCAGGTCGAACAAGATACGGGCTGATTGCGTGGGCCTGTCTGGTCTCGGCGACCGCCGCGGTAGGCGCCGAGCTCCAGCCGCGCACCAACCGGGCATACGGCGCCTATCTGAAAACGGCGACCGAGGGCTTTCTCTCGCGCGTGCGGGCCGGCGCGCGAGCGTCCGTCGCGCGCGAGGGCGTGCTACCCGCACGCCCCGGCCGCGAGGACGGCATCATAGGTGTGCCCGGCGGGCTGGTGCACGACTGGGTCGGCGCCGCCTTCCTGCGCGACGCTACTCTGGAGGAGGTGCTGGCCGTCTCCTGCGCGTACGAGGCGTACAGCCGAATCTACCGCGCGGTGATCGCCTCTCGGCTGCTGGCCCGCGAGGCCGACGATACCTACCGCGTCCAGATGCGCCTCAGGGAAAGTGAGGCGGGCATCAGCGCCGTGCTCGACGTCCGGTCGACCGTGCGGTACGTGCGGTTGACAAGCGCGCACGTGTATACGGTGTCGGACGCGACCGAAATCCGCGAAGTGAAGAACGCCGGCAGACGAGACGAGCAGCTCTTGCCGCCCGGCCGCGACAGTGGGTACCTGTGGCGGGCGAGCACCTTCTCGTACTTCGAGCAGCGGAACGACGGCGTCTACATAGAAATGGAAACAGTCGGACTGAGCCGCCGCTTCCCGTCGATGCTCGGCTGGATTATCGAGCCGATCGCCCGCCGGGTCGGCCGCCGGAGCGTCGAACGGTCGCTCGCCGAATTCCTTGCGGCGGTTCAGACCAGGCGGATTGCCGCAGGCGCGTGCACGGAGCTCACCGCGACGTCCGCCGCGCCGCGCGCACCGGCAATCAGTCTCGGCGCCGCCTCGTGAGCGCGAGGTAGAGAACGAAGCTCAGGCCGAAGGTGACGAACCAGGCGTACGTGTAGAGCGAATCGAGGAAGGTCGGGTTTGCCACCTGCCCGCCCGGAGTGACGGCGGCGCGCAGAAACCCGGGAATCACCGGCAGCACCGCCAGCACGAGCGCGGCCATCGCGCGGTAGTTGACGCCGGCGGTGTACGCGTAGCGCCCCTCGATCCGGAACAGATCCGCGGCGACGAGTTCGCGCCGCCGCAATACCCAGTAATCGGCAATCAGAATGCCGCCGATGGCGCCCATCAGGCTCGAGTACCCGATTAGCCACGTGAAGATGTACGCGGCCGCATCCGCGTACAGCTTCCACGGCATCATCACTATGCCGATCACGGCCGTGATGAGGCCGCCGGTGACGTAGCTGACCTGCCGCGGCGCAAGGCTCGAAAAGTCGTTGGCCGGCGAGACGACGTTCGCCGCCATGTTGGTCGTGAGCTGGGCGACGAGGACGATGAGCGCACCGAGCATGATGACGGCGGGGCTGCCAATGCGCGCGATGAGCACCACCGGATCCCAGATCGCCTCGCCAAACAGCACGATCGTCGCGCTCGTCACCGCCACGCCGATGAAGGCGAAGCCGGTCATCGTCGGCGGCAGGCCCAGCGCCTGGCCGAGCGCCTGCGATCGCTGGCTGCGTGCGTAGCGGGTGAAGTCGGGGATGTTGAGGCTCAACGTGGCCCAGTAGCCGACGTTGGCGGTCAGCGCGGCGGGGAAGAGCTGCCAGAACGGCGCCTGCGACGTCTGCAGGCGCGCCGATTCGGTCAGGATCCGCCCGAGGCCGCCGACGTTCGCCATCGCCCACCAGAGCAGCAGCAGGCCGCCTCCGAGCAGCAGCGGCGCCGACCAGCTCTCGAGGATCTTGATCCCTTCGAGACCGCGGAGGATCACCCCCACCTGCACGAGCCAGAAGACCGCGAACGCGATCCAGACGTTGCCCGGCAGCGTCGCCCACGCAGGGAACGCGGCGGCCAGCAGCGCGTTGAGCGCCAGGCCGCCAATCCAGGTCTGGATGCCGAACCACCCGCAGGCCACGAGCGCGCGCAGGATAGCGGGGACGTTGGCGCCCCTGACGCCGAAGCTCGCGCGGCAGAGGATCGGAAACGACACGCCGTACTTCGTGCCGGCGTGCGCGTTCAGGATCATCGGCACGAGCACGATCGCGTTCCCCAGCAGGATCGTCACGAGCGCCTGCCACCACGTCATCCCCTGCTGCATGAGGCCGGAGGCGAGCGTGTACGTGGTAATCACGACGCTCATGCCGATCCAGAGCGCCGCGATGTGATAGGTGGACCAGGTACGCCGCGCCAGCGGAGTGGGCGCGAGATCCGGATTCCAGAGCGGGCTGCCCGACAGATCGTCGGTCAGCTCGACGAAGTCAGCACGACCGGCGGTGACGGGCGCCGCGAGCCGGGGCCCCCACCGCGCGGAGTTTGCGCGGTGGGGTGGGATCCCCGCCACGCTCAGCGCTCCGTCGTGGCTTCGGCCGCTGCGTAGCCCTCCGCCTCATACCCGCCGAAGTACGTCTTCGCGTCCGGCCGGCGGATCTTCGAATGCGCGACGACGCGGTCGCGGCGGATGCCGCGGAAGTCGTCGAGGCTCGTCCACCCGTGCCGCTCCATCGCCTCGCGCATGCCGGCGACGAGCGACTTGATGACGTTCGGGCCGATCGCGTGGTCGAGCATTGCGGCCGTGCACACCTGCACGGTGCCGCACCCCAGCAGGAAGTAGTTGAGCGCGTGCGCGAACGACGCGATGCCGCCGATGCCCGAGAACGACCTGTCCGGATACGCCTGCGTGAGCTGCGCCATCTTCGCCATCGACAGCGGCAGAATTGCGGGCCCGCCCAGGCCCCCGCTCGACACGTAGCCGCCGACGTTCATCTCGAACTCGAGCGTGTCGGGGTCGATGAGCGGCAGCGCCGGAAACGTGTTCGAGGAGCTGACGGCCGCGGCGCCGCCGAGAAACGCGCCGCCCGCTTCGAGCACGATGTCGGTGGTCGACGGCGTGAGCTTGGCCCAGATCGGCACGCGCGCCACGTCGGCCACCGCCTGCGTGACGATCGAGATGAGCCCCTGATCCTTGCCGATGTTCGACCCCATGTCCTTCCGGTCCATGTGGGGGCACGAGAGGTTCAGCTCCAGCGCGTCGGCGCCCTGGCCCTGGCAGGCCGTCGCGAGCGTCTGCCAGTTGCGCAGCTCCTCGTCCGTGCCGGACCCGGCCATGATCGACGCGACGAGCATGCGGGTCGGATGGGCCTGCTTGATCCGGGAGATGCGCGGCACCCACCAGTCGAGCGGCTTGTCCGAGATGAGCTCCCAGTTCCACGACGAGTGCAGCGCCGTTCCCGGCCGCTTCTGCATCGACAGGTGCGGCGACTCGGGCGTGGCGCGCAGGAATTTGGTCTTCGGGCCGTCCACATTGACCACTGGATGCAGGCCGATCGTCTTCGTCACCACACCGCCCCAGCCGGCCTCGAAGGCGCGCATGATGTTGCTCTCCGATTCGGTGGGCGGCGCCGACGAGAGCAGAAACGGGTTCTCGAACCGCAGGCCGGTGAACGTCGTCGACAGCTGCACGGCCATGGCGTTCCCCCTTGGAAAGGCCGACTATAGCACCACCGGCCTATAATGCCGCGCATGGCGAAGAAGTCCGGCTTGACACGGCGGCGCGTGCTGAAGACGGCGGGTGGCCTGGTGGCGGCGGCTGGGCTGCCGACATCCGTGGCGGCGCACCCCCGACCCGCCGCGCAGAACGAAACGCGGTCGGCCGACGTCACCGGCCGCCTCGCGCGCTACATGGTCGAGGCGCGCGATCGGAGTCTCCCGCCCGACGTGGTGCGCGAGGCGAAGCACCGCATCCTCGATACGCTCGGCGCGATTGTCTCCGGCGCACGCATGAAGCCTGGCGAGGCGGCAATCCGCTTCATCCGGACGCAGGGCGGCACGCCGGAGGCCTCGGTCATCACCACGGACATCAGGACGACGGCGATCAGTGCCGCGCTCGCCAACGGGATGTTCGCGCACGCGGACGAAACAGACGACTTCGAGCCGGTGACGAAGGCGCACCCCGGGTGCGCGGTCGTGCCGGCGGCGCTCGCCGTCGCCGAGCGCGAGGGGCGCTCGGGCACCGAGTTCCTGCGGGCGGTCGTGCTCGGCTACGACCTGTGCTGCCGGTTCCTGATGGCGCTCGGGCCCGACCACGTCCGCGCGACCCACCGGAGTGCGGAGGGGACGAGCGCCACGTTCGGCGCCGTCGGCGCCGCCGCCGCGCTCGCGCGCCTGGACGAGGAGCGGATGCGATACGCGCTCTCGTACGCCGCCCAGCAGGTGTCGGGCCTCTGGAGCTGGGTGCGCGACAACGAGCACATCGAGAAGGCGTTCGACTTCGGCGGCATGGGGGCGCGCAACGGCGTCAGCGCGGCGCTCGTGGTGCAGTCGGGGTTCACCGGCGTCCGCGAAGTGCTCGACGGCGAGCACAACATGATCGAGGCGCTCTCGACGGAGCCGAAGCCGGAGGAAATGGTGGCCGCCCTCGGCACGCGCTTCTTCGTCACCGAGACCGCCATCAAGACGTTCTCGGTCGGCTATCCGATCCAGGCGCCGCTCGACGCGCTGCTGACGCTGCGCCGCGAGCACGGCCTCACCGCCGACAACGTCGAGCGGATCGTCGCCCGGCTGCCCGAGGACGGCGCGAAGGTGGTCAACGGCCGCGCCATGCCCGACGTCAACATTCAGTACGTGCTCGCGGTCGGCCTGATCGACGGCACCGTGTCGTTCGCCGACAGCCACTCGTTCGAGCGCATGAAGGACCCGCGGGTGACGGCGGTCAGCCGGCGCGTGGAGCTGGTGGCCGATCGATCGTTGATGGATCCTGCCGCGCCGCGCAGCGGACTCGTGGAGGTCACGCTCCGGGATGGGCGGCGCGTCAGCCACTTCACCCGTCACGCGCCGGGGACGAAGGAGAACCCGATCGGCACCGAGGCGATCAACGCCAAGGTGCGCGATCTGATGGTGCCGGTGATCGGTGCGCAGCGGACCGAAGAGGTGATCCGGCGCGTGCACGCGATCGAGCAGGTGCAGAACGTGCGCGACCTCGTGCGATCGCTCCTCGCGGAGGGCTGAAGCCCTCCCCTACCACGGGTATCCGGATCTAATTCAAGATCTGAATCGACTCCAGGACGCGGGTGAAGGCGTTCCGGTACACGCCCGCTTCGTCCTGCGGTGCCACGCCGACCACGTACAACAGGCTGCCGTCGGGCAGGTGCACGGCGACGACCGACACCTGCTCGAACTCTCCCGTCACCGGGGACACGTTGCTGGCCGTCGTCGTCACGCCGCGGCGTCCCCCAATCGTCACCTTCCGAAGGGCGGGCGTCCAGGTCAGGCGCGCATTGCCGTCGCCGAAGCTCGTCAGCAGTGCGTAGACGTCGCCGTGGAGGTCGCCAGTCGCGCTGCGCGCGACGCCGATCCCGATGCCGTGCGTGACGGCGGCCGGTCCGTCCGGTGAGGCGCGGTACGCCCCCTCTGGAGCGAACACGACGGCGTTGCCTGCCGGGAGCCGGCTCCAGTTGGCGGGCACGCTCAACCGCAGCAGGTCGCCCGCAGCCGTGGGTCGAGACTCTCCGGACGGAACCGTCACGCCGGAGGCCACGACGCGGAGGGGCGCGGGACGCCCGTGCGTCGTGTCGTCGTTCGGCCGCGGGGGCGATGCCCCGAGTCGCGCCTGCATCACGGCGAACGCCGGCGATCGCGGCTCGGTCCACACCACACCGGGCATCGCCGGCTCGTCCTCACTACTTGGAACTGAATGACAGCGGGCCCAGCGCCGCCCCGCCCGTTCCCTCTGGTGCGCAATGGTCTGAATCATGGCGGCCGCCGCGCGCGGGTCGTACCCGGCGCGCGTCATAATCCGTGACGTCATCCGGTTCGCCTCACGCTCGCGGTCGGCGTCATACGTCAGGAAGTACGCGCTGGCGGGAAACTGGATCGCGCGTTCGAGGATGCCGGCGGCGTGATCGCTGAATGCCTCGCCAATCAGCCGGCCGGTGATGGCGCCAAGCTGGTAGCGCTCACCCGCGCCGGCCTGCGCGGTGCCGTGGCGCAGCGCCACATGGCTCAACTCGTGCGCAATGAGGCCGGCGAGCGCAGCTTCCGACGGGGCGACTTCGACCATGCCGCGGCTGATGAAGACAGGACCTCCGGGAAGCGCGACGCTGGTGAGCTCCGGATCGTCCAGCACCACGACCGCGTCGTCAAATTCGCGGTAGATGAATTCGGGCGGAATGGCCGTCATCAGCCGGCGCCCGAGATCGCGGATGTAGACGTCGATGCCGTCGGTCATGTCCGTCCCGTGCCGGCGGATCACCGCGGCCGCTTCGCGTCCAAGGGCTGCCTCGTCGGCCGGAGTGTAGCCCCCGAATCCTGCGGCGGACCCCGACTGCCCTCCGGCAGGTACGGCGGGTATCAGCGAGAGGAGGACAGCCGCCCCCAGCAGCGATTCGCAGGTGGAGGAAGCCACGCGCTCAACCTTTGCAAAGAGGTCACCAAACTGGACCGGCCTGGATGGCACGCAGGCGAAAGCGAGATCGGTATCCCGGCTGCTGTGGGTGGGGAATTTTTCGCGCCGGCGGCGGCCTGCGTCCTGCCTGAGGACCTGCACCGAGCTCCCACCCCGATTACATTCATGAGGCCTAGCGTGAGTTTCCTACGTTCAGAGGGATACGCGCGTTTTCTGCTGTCGCCACTTGGGTTTACCGAGGTGACCGTGTATATGCAACAGGGATATTCAGGGCCGCCACGAGGCGCGCCAGTTCTTCATCCTCCCCATGTT
>JACPTI010000095.1 GCA_016192845.1 Acidobacteriota bacterium | reverse complement strand
GTTACGCGCCGGGCTCCCGCGTATCCACGTCACAACCGATCCATCGGACTCTTCACGCCCAGCGCGCCACGGTGCATCACGTGCACATACATCATGGTCGTCCGCACGTCCCGATGACCCAGCAGCTCCTGCACGGTGCGGATGTCGTACCCGTCCTCGAGCAGATGCGTCCCGAAGCAATGGCGCATCACGTGTGGACCGAGGCGTTTCGTGATGCCGGCCCGCCGCCCAGCCTGGCGCAGCGCCTTCTGTACCACGGACTCGCGCAGATGATACCGCGACGGCGGCCCGAAGCGGGCCGCTCGGCAAATCCGTCCCGCCGGAAATACGAACTGCCACCGCCACTCGGTCGCGGCATTCGGATACTTGCGTTCGAGGGCGGCAGGCAGGACCACACGACCGCAGCCCCTGCGAATGTCACCCTCATGCAGACGTCGCACCTCGTCCAGATGCAGCCGCAAGCGCTCCCGCACCAGCTCCGGCAACATCGTCCGCCGGTCCTTCTGCCCCTTGCCACGCCGCACGACAATCTCACCACGATCGAAGTCGATGTCCTTCACCCGCAGCTCCAGACACTCCGGCAGCCGCAAGTCGGCGCCGTACAAAAGCCCGACCACCAGCCACGGAATGCCCGTCAGATGACCCATGACCGCTCGCACCTCCGCGACACTCAACACCACCGGCACATGCCCCGCGCTTTTCGCCCGCGGCACGTGCTCGATGGGCCCTGGGTCCATCCTCAAGACCTCGCGGTAGAGAAACAGCAGCGCGCTCAGTGCCTGATTCTGCGTGGAGGCGCTCACCTTCCGGTCGACTGCGAGCCAGGTCAGAAATGTGGCGATCGCATCGGCGCCGAGCTCGGCCGGATGTACCTTGCGGTGGTACACGATGTAGCGCCGGATCCAGACAAGATACGCCTCCTCCGTCCGGCGGCTGTAATGGCGCGCGCGGATTGCGTGACGCACGCGATCGAGAAGCCTCGGTGGGTCCCCCATGCGTCTCGATCCCCTCGACGACGATGGCATCGTCGGGCGGCGACGCGCAAGTGGCGTGACACTGGGTCCGGCTGAAGCCGGATGCCACGCCGACACGCGAGTCCGGCTGAAGCCGGACGCCACGTACTCTGGATTACGACAGCTGCCAGAGGAGGTACGCCGCGACGGCCGATCCCACGATCGCCGCGCCGTACGACACCACGGCAATCACCTCGCTCAGGTGCTTGATCTGCAGCCCGTCGTAGAGTGTGTGGCGGAAGCGGTGCGCCCAGTGAAAGAGCGACAGCACGATCAGCGAGAAGAGCACGATCGCCGCCAGCGGGTTGGCGACGAGCGCGCGCACCCGATCGGAGGCGGGCGGCGTCAGCCAGCCGAGCGGATACGCCAGGCCGAAGAGCAGTACCAGCACCGGCATCAGCATCGCCGAGACGACGCCCCCGGCGCTGAAGAGCATCCAGAGCAGCGGTTCCGGATGTCGCCTGATCATCGTTACGCCCCTCGAAGCAGCACCCACAGGACCACGGACGCGGCCGCCCATGCCACGTAATGGCCCGCCAGCACCGCGCCGGGCGGCACGCGCCTCCGCCCGAGCCGCACGACCATCGCCTGCGGCGCGGCCTGGAAGAACGTGACCGCGTGAAACACCACGAAGCCGAGCGTTACCACATTCAGCGCTACGACCCACGGCGTACCGGACCAGGCGAGAAAGAGTTCGTACGCCAGCGGCCCCTCGAGCACCGCATCGAGCAGCCACAGCAGGTACAGCGTGAACCAGGCGACAAACATGCAGCTCCCCTCGCGGAGCATGAACCACAAGTACGCAGGCTTCTCAAGCCACCAGTAAGTGGACAGGCGCCGCCGCAGCCAGCGCGGATGATACGGGGTGTAGGAACCGGTGTGCGTCTGCTCCATCACGCGCCCCTCGGTGCGAAGAACGACTTCATCGACTCGAGCGCGGCCGTCAGCTTGTACCGCTGGATCGCGCCCGCCGGGTCGACGTGCTTCGGACACACCTTCGTGCACTCGCCGACGAACGTGCACCCCCAGATCCCGTCGTACTCCGACAGCACCTCCATCCGATCGCCGGCGCCCTCGTCGCGGTTGTCCAGGTTGTAGCGCTGCGCCAGCGCAATCGCCGCCGGCCCGATGAACTTCGGATCGAGCCCGTAGATCGGGCACGCCGAGTAGCACAGCATGCAGTTGATGCACATGCTGAACTGCTTGTACTCGTCGAGCTGCTCGGGCGTTTGGCGATACTCGCCTTCGGACAAGGGCTTGTCGACCTCCCGCACGATCCACGGCTTCACCCTGACCAGCTTCCGCATGAAATCGCCGATGTCGACGATGAGGTCGCGGATGATCGGAAAGTTGCGGAGCGGCTCGACGCGCACCGGTCCCGGCGCGTAGTCGGCGAGAAAGGTGGCGCACGTGAGCTTCGGCTCGCCGTTCACCGACATGCCGCAACTGCCGCAGATCCCCATCCGGCACGACCAGCGGTACACGAGCGTGCCGTCGAGGCGGTCCTTCACGTAGTTCAGCCCGTCGAGGACCGCCGACTCCTTCGTATAGGGGACCTCGTACTCGTTGAAGGTCGGCTCAGACTCTTGCTCCGGACGATACCGGGCGATCTGCAGCGTGATGTGATCGGACATGCGGTGCGCCCTCCCCATAGACCCGCTCGGCGGGCGGCCAGCGGGTGATCGTGACGGGCCGGTACTCCAGCCGGCACGAGCCGTCGGCATTGCGCGACACCAGCGCATGCGCCAGGAAGCGCTGGTCGTCGCGCGTGGGACAATCGGTCCGCTGGTGCGCGCCGCGCGACTCCTCGCGCGCGAGCGCGGACGCCAGCATCGCCTGCGCGATGTCGAGCATGAACGACAGCTCCAGCGCCGCCACGCGCTCGGTGTTGAACGTCCGGCTGTGGTCCTCGATCACGATGTCGGCATAGCGCTCCTGCAGCCGCTGAAGCTGCTCGATGCCGGTGCGGATCGACGAGGCCTCCCGGTAGATGCCGGCGCTCTCCTCCATCGTCTTCTGCATCTCGTCGCGAAGCGTGGCGATCCGCTCGCGCCCCTTGCGGCTGAACAGCTCCTGCTCGAGCCGGCGGTGCTCGTCGGTCTTCTGCGCGATGACGCGCGGATTGACGGCCGGGGCGCGCGAGGCGTACTCGGCCGCGGCGCGTCCCGCGCGCGCGCCGAACACGAGGCACTCGGCGAGCGAGTTCGACCCGAGCCGGTTGGCGCCGTTGATGCTGACGCACGCCACCTCGCCCGCCGCATAGAGGCCGGGGAGCGGCGTCGCGCCCTCCATGTCCGTGTGCACACCGCCCATCATGTAGTGGATGACGGGACGGACCGGAATCAGATCGCGGACGGGATCGAGGTTCTGGTACTTCGTGCACAGCTCGCGCACGAACGGGATCTTCGCGTTGATCTCCTTCTCGCCGAGGTGCCGCAGATCGAGGTGCACGACATGGCCGTACGGCGTCTCGATCGTCCGCCCCTTCTCCAGCTCCTTGACGAACGCCTGCGACAGCCGGTCGCGCGGCCCGAGCTCCATCGACCGGAACACGGGATGCGGCTGCGGCGTACCGAGGTTGTAGTCCTGGAGGTACCGGTAGCCGTCCTTGTTCAGGAGATAGCCGCCCTCGGCGCGCGCCGCCTCGGTGATGAGGATGCCGGTCAGCGGCAGCCCCGTCGGGTGGTACTGGACGAACTCCATGTCCTTGAGCGGCGCTCCGGCACGGTAGGCGAGCGCCATGCCGTCGCCGGTCTTGATGGCCGCGTTGGTCGTAAACGGGAACACCTTGCCGCAGCCGCCGGTGCAGAGGATGACCGCTTTCGCCGTGATCGCCTCGACGCGCCCGGATTTGAGATCGATCGCCACGACGCCCTGAACGCGGCCGTCGTCGACGAGCAGACGGGTGACGAACCACTCGTCGTAGCGGGTGACGCTGCCGTACTTGAGGGAGGTCTGGAACAGCGTGTGGAGCATGTGGAAGCCGGTCTTGTCGGCGGCAAACCACGTGCGCATCTTCTTCATCCCGCCGAACGGGCGCACGGCCACGCGGCCGTCGGGCTCGCGGCTCCACGGGCACCCCCAGTGCTCGAGCCGGAGCAGCTCCTGCGGCGCCTCGCGCACGAACGCTTCGACGGCGTCCTGGTCGCAGAGCCAGTCGCCGCCCGAAATGGTGTCGTAGATGTGCTCTTCGATGCTGTCGTCCGGCGCAATCACGCCGGCGGCGCCCCCTTCCGCGGAGACGGTATGGCTCCGCATCGGGTACACCTTCGAGACGAGCGCAATCGTGAGTCTGGGATTGGTTTCCGCGATGGCAATCGCCGCCCGCAGTCCCGCGCCGCCGCCGCCTACCAGCACCACATCATAAGAAGGGGTCAACGCGTCTCCTCTCCACCCGTGCTCGCTCGCTTACCCGGTGCCGGCGGTCGTGCGACCTGCGCCGGTGATCTGGGGCCTATTCGGCCCAGAGCATTTCATCGACGAGAACCCTGCCGTCGTGGCGGACGATCCGCCGGCTGACGGTCCCGTCGTGGTACTCGTGCTGGATGCTCTGGCACCCACACCCGTAGACGATTTCCTGGGTGACGACGCACTCCTCATCGCGGTCTTCGTACTCCACGCCGTCGACCAGACGCCCGCCGGGGGCCTTCTGCGCCTTGAAGCTGCCGATTGCGTTCACGCCGCTCCCCTCCCGTTACGCGTTCCCTTGGGGTCTCGCCGCCGACGCCGAACGATTCTGCAACTCCGGGGACCATGGACCCGACGAAGGGTTCAGTAGGACCTGCCTCGCCGAAGTCTCAGCGGACGCAGGGCTGCGCCTCCCCGTGGCGCCAGACGGGAAAGAGTCTACGCCCGGTCCGGGCGGGGAACGCAAGAAGAAATTTCTGGCCGGCGGGCGGGGCAGAATGGGGCTACCCGCCCCACTCGCCCTACTCGCCTCAGGCGCTCAGAGCGTGTTGTAGACGATGCCGACGAAGACGTCGGGCATCATGAACCCCTTGCCCCACGCCGGGTCGAGGTCGGCCGTGGGCTTGGCGGCAACCACTTCCTTCTCGGTCCGGCCCGCCTTCTTCAGCGTGGCCACCCGGTCTCGCACGGTGACGAGCACGTCGCGGTACCTCGTGAGCGCGCCGCGATCGGCCAGCGGTCCATGACCCGGCACGATCCGGGTGGCCGCGTTCACCAGCTTCAGCGCCCGATCGGCGGCGGCAATCATGCCGTTGATGTTGCCGCGCGTGCTCGCATCGATGAAGGGATACATGCCGTTGAAGAACAGGTCCCCCATGTGCAGCACGTTGCCGCGCGTGAAGTGGACGGTGATGTCGGTATCGGTATGCGCCGGCGGCACGTGGGCCAGGTCGACCTGTTCGCCGTTCAGCTTGAGGGTGTGGCTCTGCGCGAACGTCTGCGTCGGGAGCGCGCCCGCCGGCGAGGGGTTGAAGTGCATGCCGAGCAGGTCGTGCGGCTCCGACAGCCGCTTGCGTGTGTTCTCGTGCGCGATGATCGCCGCGTCCGCTTTCCGGAAGCTTTCGTTGTTGTCGGCATGATCGAAGTGCCAGTGCGTATCGATCACGTACAGAATCGGCGCGTTCCCCATCGCGTCGAGCCGCTGCTTGAGCGGCGCAAACGCGCCCTGGATGAAGGTGTCGACCACGACCTTGCCGTCGCGCCCGGTCAGGACGACCACGTTGCCGCCCGGCCCTGACAGCATCGTGAGCGCGTCGGTCAGTTTCGTCACCTCGATCGGCGTCGCGGCCATCTGCTTGCGCGTGGCGGCCGCGGCCGCGACCGGGTCCGCCGGCGGTGCCTGTTGCGCCAGCGCATAGGCGCGCGCGACCGAGGTGGGGAACAAATGTGCGAGTACGGCGCCCCCGCCCACGAGGCCGGCGGTTCTCAGCAGTGCTCGTCTGGTAAGTGGTGTGTGCTCCATGGGTCTCCTTGGAAAATCAATGCACAAGTCACAAGGCACAAGTCACAACCGCGCGTTGTGACGTGGAATTTGTGACTTGTGACTTGTGACTTGTGACTTGTGACTTGTGACTTGTGACTTCACTAGCGCTGAGCGCTTGTTGTCGGCCGCCGCGTCTCCGGCTCGATCCGCAGGATCGCGCCGTCGGGACTGGCGTCCGTGGCGAAATAGATGAAGCCGTCGGGCCCCTGGCGGACGTCGCGGATCCGCAGCCGCAGCTCCGTCAGGAGCGACTCGCGCCCGCGCGGGCCGCCCGGGGCGAAGACCACTCGGTGGAGCTGCGTGCCGGCCAGGCCGCCGAGCAGGAGATCGCCCTTCCAGCCGGGCAGGCGGTCGCCCGTATAGAAGACCATTCCGGAGAGCGCGATGGAGGGCACCCACACCGTCACGGGCGGTTCCAGGCCGGCGCGGTAGGTTTCGTTTGTGATCAGGTCGCCCGAATACTCGCGCCCGAAGGTCACCACCGGCCAGCCGTAGTTCTTCCCGGGCTGAACCAGGTTCAGCTCGTCGCCTCCCTGCGGGCCGTGCTCGGTTTCCCACAGCTCGCCGGTCTGCGGATGGACGGCGAGGCCCTGCGGATTGCGGTGGCCGTACGAGTAGATCTCGGGCCGGAAGCCGGCGCGCCCGACGAACGGGTTGTCCGGCGGCACCGTGCCGTCGTCGCGCAGGCGCAGGATCTTGCCGGCGTGATGCGTCGTGTCCTGCGCGGCGTCGGCGATGAAGATGTCCTGCACCTCCGTGAGCGCCTTGCCGTCGAACCGGCCGCGCGCGAGCGCCGTCGTGTGGCCGCGCTCACCCGCCTTCGAGTAGGTCAGATAGATGAAGCGGTTCTCGGCGAAGCGCGGATGCAGCGACACCTCGAGCAGCCCGCCCTGCTGCATCGCGTGCACCGGCGGCACGCCGGCAATCGACTGCGGGTCGAGCTTGCCGCCGCGCACGATGCGGAGGCGGCCCACCCTTTCGGTGACGAGCATGTCGCCGTTCGGCAGGAACGCGATGCTCCACGGCGCCGCGAGCCCCCGCACCACGGGGACGACGCGGATCGGCTGTGAGATCGTCTCGAAGTCGCGCGGGCCGTCGGGCGGGGGCAGCGGCTGCATGCGGGGATACGGTCCCATGCCGGCGGGCGGTCCGCCCTGCCGGCCTCCCTGCTGAGCGAGCGTGACGGCGGACAGCAGCACGGCGATCGCCGCAACCGACCAGAATGCGCGCATGAATCCTCCTCGCGGGGTCCCCAACCCCGGGGCCCCCATCGCGCGCCGCGCGATGGGGTGGCGCCGCGCGGATTTTGCGCGTTGGGGTGCCTTCGAGCCAGGGCCGAAGTATAACAGGGCTCGAGCACGTCGAACGGCAAGGCAGCAGCGTGGGAACGGTGTTGGCTCGAAGGTCTACTGAATCCGGGCGCAGTTGGCCGCCCAGTACACGTAGTTGGTCCAGTTGTACCGACCGGCTTGTGCCTGCGCGGCCAACCGGTACGAATTCCAGGATGAATAGTCCTGCGTAATCCGGGAAGAGGGGAAGGGAATCCGGTGTTCGTTCCGGACGACCGTGAACGAGTGGTTCAAGCGGTAGCC
This sequence comes from Acidobacteriota bacterium, assembly GCA_016192845.1. Taxonomy (GTDB): domain Bacteria; phylum Acidobacteriota; class Vicinamibacteria; order Vicinamibacterales; family UBA2999; genus MELF01. The sequence goes on along the minus strand of JACPTI010000095.1, from coordinate 44 downwards.
GGTGGCGGAGCTATAGGTCAAGTACGGCGTGTTGTACGTATCGG
>JACPTI010000079.1 GCA_016192845.1 Acidobacteriota bacterium | reverse complement strand
TCGCCGTCATGACCCAAGGCAAGAACCGGATGCGGTAGTGCCGCCTGTCCGGGTCCGTGGAGGGGGCGAGGGGTGACCCTCGTCCCTACTCCGACCGATCTGATCGGCTGCCTCGAGCTAACGAGCACGTGGGACTAGCGATGCGCGCGCCGTGGCGCGCGCCTATGAACGACTACCGCGTCGGGCCGCGACACCCGCGCGCGGGGCGACTTTCAGTCGCGCGCGGAGTCTACCGCCTTTCAGGCGGTAGTCGTTCAAACGGGAGATCGTCGACTGGCAGCTGTCGACGGCTCAACGCTTCGCCACGGTCCGCTCGTACTCGTCGATGGCGTCGAACACGCGCCGCCGCAGCTCCTCGGGAGGATCGACGTCTTCGCACTGAGCCAGGCACTGCCAGACGAGCTCGTGGTCCTGCCACTCGAAGTGGCAGCCCGGGCAGTATGAGAGATGCTGCTCGACAGCCGCGCGTGCGTCCGCATCCAGCTCTCCCGCCACCAGGGCGGACAGCTGCACGTGAATCTCGTGACACAGGTGGCGATCGTCGTTCATGACTTGCTCGGAGTCCCTTCAACCGGCGACAGATGGCGCCGCAATTTTCGCATAGCCTGAAAGGCTCGCTGTTTGACGGCGTTTTCCGAGATCCCCAACAGCCCGCCAATCTCCGCGTAACTCATCCCATGATAGCGGTTCAAAATGATCACCTCGCGCTGCGTCAGGGGCAAGACGGCCAGCGCTTCGACGACCATGATCTCGGCCTCCTTGCCTCCCGCTTCACGCGCCCGCCCCGGAGTCCGATCGTCGACGAACGGTTCGAGGCGCTCAGGGCGGCGCGCCCGCCGGCGCGCCTCGTCACGCATCACATTGCGGGCGAGGACGAAGATCCAGCCCCGAAAGGATCCCGTCGGCGCGTATCGCTGCCGGCCGATGTGGAGCTTCAGAAACGTCGCCTGAACCAGATCGTCCGCGGTCTCGAGCTGTCCGGCGCGCCGGAAAAAATTGTAGATCGGCTTCGCGTACCTGTTATAGATCTCTTCGAACGCGTCCCGGTCGCCGCGTTGGTAGGCGAGCATCAACTCCTCGTCCGCGCGCAGCGTAGACACACCCGTGTCCCCTTCGCGGCCAGGCGCGCACAGGACTCCCTGCCGATCGCCTCCAGGCGCAGGTCGTGCCATCGACGCGACCCCCTCCCTGCTCGAACCCCCCGCAGGGCTACGGTCGCAGCCTCTGGAGGGCAGAACAGATCCGAGGAACAGACTACCTCGTTACGGTCGCAGCGATCTGCTGCAAGGTCGAATCGAGCTCCCTGCCCAGACTTTCCAGCCCCTTGTACTTCCCAATGGTGACCGAGGGCTTCACCCACGACACCATCGTGCCCTTCTCTCCCTGCATGACCAGAATTCGCAGCGGGATTTCGGGCGACGCCTCTCGGTTCCCCTCGAAGATCGCCTTGCCGTAGCGAGGGTGGAAGAACTCGATGGTTGACATGGGCGGGGCCTGCACCTGAACCATGCTCAACATCTGCTGATGGTCGGCCGTAAAGAGCACCATCATCTGCTGGCCTTCGATCGCCTGTTTCACCCGGGTGACGGTTTCGTCGTAGCCGTACCTCGACATCACCATCCCACGGTCAGAGGCCCGTTGCTGGGCGGTTACGCCGATCACTCCCACCATCAACCCGACGATCGTTCCGACGAGCATGCGCGATCCTGCCATAGTCATGGACGTATCCTCCTGAGACAATCGAGAGTGGAAAAGATTCACGATGTGAACGCCGATTACTTGCTGGCCGCGGTCACGATGTTGTCCAGCATCTTGTCGAGATCGTTGCCGAACGAGCCAAGCCCCCGGTAGTCGGCCAGCGCGGACGAGGGCAGCTTGTAGCGCACGATGGTCCTGTTGCTGTCGGCTTCATAGATGAGGATCTTGATAGGGATCTCCATCGCCGCGTTGAAGTCGTTGTCGAACACCGGCGTCCCCAGGTCGGGTCGAAAGATGAAGTAGGCCTTGGCCGCGCGCCGCTCCCGGCCCACCATCCGCTGCATCTGCTGGTAGTTGGGCTCGCCGATGATCATGAAGCGCGCCCCCTTGATGGCCGCCTCGATTTTGGCGACGGCCTGGGCGTACGGCTGGTTGATGACCTTCTCGACGATCGTCTGGCTGACCTTGATCTGTTGAGCCAGGGCCGGCGAGCTCATGGCGATGACGGCCACGGCCAAGCCTGCGGTCAACCACGGGTAATGCTTCTGGAACATACAGATCTCCTCCTGTTCGCAATTTCTTCGTCTCGGGGACCAGGGCAAACCCCCCATTTCCGCACGCTCCTGATCCCCTGAATCCCGGCTCTGGGGGTAAGAACGTCCGCCCGAGGCTCCTGGTTAGGGTGCCGAATCCTGAAGTCAGCCGTTCCCTCCGCGCAGCCCTAACCGTTTGCCCCCGGCCGGCGTTTCTGTGTGCAAGTGCCTCACGCAGGACTCTTCCGGGTTCCCTGGCCGGTTCCTTCCTCCTGTTCCGGCGACGGGGGCCCGGAAGGGTCGAGTCTCCTGAGGGAGTTGCCGATGGTTGATAGCGTTGAACTTACGGCCGCACACGTGGACCAGCTTCGGAGCCCGATGCGGCGGGGAGCGAAGCTGCGCCCCGGGATAGCCGCAGGGGTCCTTTCCGCGCTGCTCGTGGCGGTTCCGGCTTCGGCCCAGCCATCCGCGCAGGCTCCCTCCACCGGAGTAGTGCCGTCGGACGGCCTCACGCTTGCGCAGGTCATCGACGAGGCGCTGAAGCAGAGCCCTGCGATCGGGGCAGCCACGGCGGGGCTCCAGGTCGCCGCCGAATCGGCGCGCTTTGCCCGCGCGGAGCAACTGCCCCGGTTCGACTTCGCCAGCCGGTACGACTATCTCGGGCCTCGCCAGCAACTCCCCATGCGGGGCGCGGTGTTCAACCTGCGCCAGCTTGTGGCCCCCTTCGATTACAACGACACGCTCTATCGCGTCGGCGCGGGGGTGTCGTTGCCCCTGTATTCCGGCGGCCGGATCTCGGCCACCATCGGCCGCGAGGAGTTCGGCCAGGGCCGAGCGCAGGAAGACCTCCGTCTCTCAAGAGAAGAGTTGATGACCGCCCTTGCGCGCACCTACTACCGTACCCTCCAGCTCCAGGAGGAGGTGAGAGCGACCGAGGCGTCGCTCGCCAGCTTGCGCGAGTCACAACGGCTCGTTCGCGCACAGGTTGACGTGGGAACGGCGGCGCGCGTGGAGCTGCTCAAGATCAACACGCGTGTCGCCGCCGTCGAGCAGGCGCTCATCCGCGTGCGAAACGGGGAAGAGGTGGCCCGGACGGAGCTGACCACGCTCATGGGCCGGGAGGGGTTCACGGAGAAGGTCCAGGTGCGCGGCCCGCTTGCGTACACGCCGGGGCCTCGGCAGTTGTCGGAGCACCTGGACCTGGCCATCGAGCAGCGACCGGAGCTGCGGGCGCAGGACCTGACGGTCTCGATGGAGCAGCAGAACGTGCGGATCGCCCACGCGGCGCTCCTGCCCCAGGTCAATCTGAACGGGTTCTTCGAGGGGATCGCAGGCAACGCGAGCCCCTTCTTCGATCAGGAGTCGGCGTTCGTCGCGGTCTCGATTCCCCTCTTTGCCGCGCAGGACCGCGTCAGGGTGGCGCGAGCCAGGGTTCGAGTGAACGAGGCGCAGGAGCAGCTTCGCCAGCTACGCCTGCGGACCCGGCTGGAGGTGGAGCAGGCGTACCTCAGCCTCGATGCGGCGGAACAGCAGATCGCGGCCGCGCGCACCGGGGTGGAGGAGGCGCAGGAAGTGCTCCGTATCGAGCAGCTCAAGCTCAGCGTCGGTAAGGGGATCGCGCAAGACACGCTCGATGCGCAGGCGGCGGCGCTCGAGGCCCAGAACAACTACTCGCGCGCGCTGGCCGACGCCAACGTCGCACGCGTCGCGCTGGCGCGCGCGACCGGGACGGTCGAGACGCTGCGGACACCGTAGTGGGTTGTGGAGGGAGCAGACCAGTGAGCGAAACGGGACTCTTCAGCCGGCAGCCGGGGGGCGGTGGCGGTAGGCCCACGGAACGGCCGCCGCGGGCGGGCTGGTTGCGACAACAGCGCGCCGGACTCAAGAAGCTTGCCGTGACCGCCGTGCTCTTGGTGGTGATGTATTACGGCGTCACGACGCTCGTGGCCTGGATCACCGCGCCGCGAATCGACATGACGATGAGCGCGATCGCCGGGTCGATCGCGGTCATGGCCGAGCCCGCGAAGGTCGAACCACTCGAGCGAACGGTGACCTACACGGGGAGCGTCGCGCCGTATCAGGAAGTGAGCGTCTATCCGCGCATCGAGGGGTGGGTGGAGATGTTCACGCTGTACGAGGGCGATCGCGTCGAGAAGGACCAGATCATTGCTCGTCTCGACCGCGCCGAAATGGGCGCCAAGCTGGCCACCGCGAAGGCCTCCCTTGCGCAGGCCAGGGCGGCCCTCGGCTTCTGGGAGAAGGAGCTGCCGCGGCTGCAGGAACTGCACAAGGAAGGCGCCATCTCCGCCTCGGAAGCGGACAACGCCCTCAACCAGGCGAGCGCGGCCCGCGCCATGGTCGCGGCACGAGAGGCCGAGGTCGAGCAGCTCTCGACGGTGTTCTCGTACACCGATGTGCTGGCGCCGATTGGCGGGCGCGTCAGCAAGCGTCACATCTACGCGGGCATCCTCGTCCGCCCCGGCATGCCCCTCGTCGACGTTCAGGATCTGAGTCGCGTGCGCGTGCAGGTCAACGTCGCCGAGCGGGATCTGCCGTCTATCCGGCAAGGCACACCCGCCACGGTGCGCTTCCCGTCACTCCCGGAGGCCCGCGCCGCGCGGCGAGCGACCGTGACGACGGTGTTTCCCGAGCTGGACCCGGTGGCGCGCACCGCGGTCGTCGAATTGGTCCTGCCCAACCCGGCCGAGACGATGCGCCCGGAGATGTACGCGGTCGTGGATCTGATTCTCGAGCGTAAAGAAAAGGCGCTCACCATCCCGTCACTGGCGGTCTATCGCAACCCGGAGCAGCAGCAGTCATTGGTCTACGTGACCGACGGGGTCGTGGCGTCCGCCCGGCCGGTGACCCTGGGGATCGAGCAAGGGCCCAGGGTCGAAGTGCTCGACGGCGTCAGCGAGGGCGAGATGGTCATCTGGAGAGGGCAGCGCAGTCTGAGTGAGGGCGCCCTGGTGCAGCTGGTCGGCGCGTTCTAAGAGGCGAGAGTCCCGCGATGTTGAAAAACCTGCCGAAGTTCGCCGTCGAGCACCCGATGGTGATGATGCCGATCTATATCGTCATGATCGGGGCCGGCATCGTCATCTATCAGAACCTCCCCCTCCAGCTCCAGCCCTACCTCGAGAACCCGAGCGTCGGGATCGTCATCGGCTATCCGGGGGTGTCCGCCGAGGACATGGAGTACTACTTCGCCCGCCCGATCGAAAAGAAGATGGCGGTGCTGGGGGACGTGGCGTTCATCCGGTCGAGCTCGCAGGAAGGGCGCACGGAGGTCGTCATCGGCTTCGCGTACGGGATACCCGTCGCCGAGAAGAAGAACGACGTGCAGACGTTGCTCACCAACATGCTCAACGAGCTGCCGTTCGACCGCGACAACACCACCAATCCCTGGGTGGTGCACGTGGCCAACGACAACGTCCCCATCCTCGATCTGAACGTCCGGCACGCGACCTGGGACGACGTGCGGCTGCGGGAGTTTCTCGACAACGTGGTCCGCGAGCGCCTGGAGCAGGCGCCCGGGGTGCAGTCGATCATGCCCTATGGCGGCAACCGGCGGCTCATCCTGGTTGAAGTCGATCGCGACAAGCTCGCCGCGTATCAGCTCGGCCTGATGGACGTCAAGACGAGCGTCGAGCAACAGCACCTGAGCCGGGCGGCGGGCAAGCTGCGGACCGACCAGTACGACATCCTGGTCCGCGCGGATCAACTGCTGCGGGTCGAGGAGCTCGGCGACATTCCCGTCGGGGTGTACAGAGACCGCGCGGTGTATTTGCGGGACGTGGCGCAGGTCAAGGACACGTTTGCGGAGGTGACGAGCAGCTACCATTTCAACGGGCGGCGCGGCATCCTGCTCACGCTGATCAAGAAGCCGGAGGTCGGCGACGAAGAGCCCATCCAGGCGGTGCTCGCGCGCATGGACGAGTTCGCGCGCGAGTATCCGGGCCTCACCTACGAGGTCGCCTACAACCGGCTGAACTTCCTCGAGCGCATCATTGGGAATGCCTGGAAGGAGATGTTCCTCGCCTTCGCCATCGTTGCTGTCATTGTCCTCCTCTTCCTGAACCAGATCCGGCCCACGTTCATCGTGCTCGTCACGCTGCCGGCCGCCGTCTCCGCGGGGTTCATCTTCTGGCAGCCCTTCGGCTTCACCGTCAACACGCCCACGTTGATGGCCTTGACGTTCATCATCGGACGATTGGTTGACGACTCGGTCATCATGATGGAGGTCATCGACCGGCACCTGCGCATGGGCAAGCCGCCCAAGCAGGCTGCCATCGAGGGAGCGCAGGAAGTCACGCTGGCGATGGTGGCCATTGGCGCGACCTCCTATGTCGCGCTGATGCCCGCGCTCTTCCTGGGCGGCAGCATGGGCACCGGCTTCCAGGGCATGACCGCCCCGATGATCTTCGCGGCCGTCATGTCCACCTTCTTCGCGCTGACGCTGAACCCCATGCTCTGGGCGTACCTCGTCGGGCCGCGGACCAAAGAGACGAGGACGCTCACCGATCACGTGGACCGTGTCGTGGCAATCGTGACGCGGCCGTGGCAGTGGGGGTTTCGCAAGGCCGAGTGGCTGCAGGTGCACGCGCTCGACTGGGCACTCAGCTATCGCCTCGTGATCCTGGGGGTGATTGCCGCGTCGATTTGGGCCGGCTACAAGATCTGGCCCGTCCTTGGCTGGGAGGGCATGCCCTTGCAGGACACCGGCCAGGCGGTCGGCGAGCTGGAAATGTGGCCGGGCACCTCGTTCGCGGACACGGAAAAGGCGGTGTCGAAGGTCGAGGAGTTTCTGCTGCGCAATCCGGAGGTGCAGCTCGTCTCGACGCAAATTGGCATGGAGCCTGGGCTCGGCTCGGCGCCCAACTTCACGTATTTCTCCGGCTACGGCGTGCGCACCGTCAACAAGGCCTTTTTCAAGCTGACGCTGAGCGACACCGACTTCCGGACGTGCCAGTTCTACAACCGCTGGGCCGACGCGTTTGCGCCGCTCCGGCTGATCGCCGAGCCCTGCACGAACCGCAGCGGGCGCAACATCTGGACGATCATGGACACGACCCAGCAGGCCGTGCTCTCGAACGTGCCCGGCATCCGCAGCCTGTGGCTGATGGAGATGGGCGCGACGCCCGTCAACACGGCGCGCGCGCCGGTCGAGGCGATCATCAAGGGCGACGACCTCGACGTGTTGAACCAGCTCGGCCAGCAAGCTGTGGAGGTCGCCCAGCGCACGCCCGGCCTCGTCCAGCCGTTTACCACCTGGTCGAAAACGCTGCCCCAGTACAACCTCGAGATCGACCGGGTGCGGGCCAAAGAGCTTGGGCTGGCCGTCCCGCAGATCGCGATGCAGGCCTTTTACGCGTTGCAGGGCGGGTTCACCAGCGAGTTCTTCAAGCCGGACGAAGGCTACCGGCACTCGCGGTTCTTGATTCGCTACCAGCCGGATCAGCGGGCCACGGCGGCCGACCTCGAGCAGGTGAAGCTGGCCACGCCGAGCGGAAAGGTCGTGCCGCTCAGTGCGGTCGCACGCGTCGTGCCCCGCGACGGTCTCGACCTCGTGTACAAGGAAAACCTGCAGTACGCGCAGACGATTCTGGCGCAGTATCGCGAGGTCGGCCTGAAGATGGCGACGGCCGGTGCCATCATGGGGATCAAGACCACGGTGCCCCTGCCGAAACGCTACACGGTGGAACCGAAGGGCATGATGCTCGACATGCTGGACAACATCTACCGCATGTACGAGGGCGCCTATCTGGCCATCGGGATTCTCTTCGTCCTCTTGCTCTTGCAGACGCGATCGATGGTCGGCACGGTGACGATTCTGGCCGACGCGCCGCTCGAATGGATGGGCGCCATCTACCTGCTGTGGTTCTTCGGGTACAACTGGTCGCCGCCGGTCATCTGGGGGATGCTGCTCGCCACGGTGATGGTCATGGCCACGGGCATTCTGCTCGTGGAAAAAACCATGCAGCTCCGCGAAGCCGGACTCGACCGCCGGCGGGCCCAACTGATCGCGTCACCGATCCGGTTGCGGCCGGTCGTCATGACGCTGCTGACCACCTCGGCCGCGTTCATCCCACCGATGTTCGCACCGCCGACCGGCATGGACCGGTTCCGTCCAATCTCCACGGGCATCATCGGCGCGCTCTGGAACTCCGCCATCCTTGGCCTGATCGCGATTCCCGTGATCTATAGCGTGCTCGACGACGTCCGAGTGTTCCTCGCGCGCACCTTCACAGCGCGTGAGCCTGAGCGGGAGCTGTCGAACGAAGAGATGATCCGCAAGCTGCCCACGCTGCCCACCGAGGTGCTCTGGGAGCTGAAGCAGGTCGACCAGTTCAAGCCGGGTGTCTTTGGCTTCGACGCCAAGCTGATCGACCCGATCCTCGAGCAGCGCGAGCGCGAGCGGCGGCAACAGGCGGAGGGTGTTCCGGAACGACCCGAGCTTCCCTATGAGCCGGAGCTGCTGCCGCTTACGGGCAGCGGATCAAGGGCGTGAAGGAGGTGCCATGAGACACGCACGCCTGCTTCTCGGCGCCACGATCGTCGTGGGTGCGATCCTGAGCGCCGCCTGTACGGTCGGTCTGGCGGAGCAGTCGACCGAGGACCTCACCGTCAGCGTCGTGAGCGAGACCGCCGTGCGCGTGGGGGAACGGCCCTTCACCGTCAGGATCGAGCCAAGGGGCTCGGAGGTCACCGGCGATTTGAAGGTGCTCTTTCACTACTTTCCGTTCGTGCATCGCGTAAAGGACTTCCTGGCTTCGCCGGACGAAGTGGTGCGGGTCGTGCCGGCGGCGCGCGGGCCTGAGGGTTACGCGGCGACGCTGGAGCTGGACCGGCCGGGACCCTGGAAAGTCGCGGTTCGGATCATACGAGCCGACAAGGCGGACACGATCGTCTACTTCACCCTCGAAGCGGAGGAGTCGCCTGGTACTGGCGATGACTGAGTGCGGGCCGCGCTCCCGGGCGTTGCACACGCTGCCTCACCCCGACGCGGAGGCGCATCGGTGTCGGCGCGTCTGATCCTCGTCGCGTATGCCGCCTCCGGCTCAGCGGGCTTGATTTATGAGGTGATCTGGCAGCGGGGCCTGGCGCTCGTCATTGGCTCGGCGACAACCGCCACAGCCGTCGTCCTGGCCGCATTCCTGGGGGGATTGGCACTCGGAGCATTCGTCTTCGGGCCGCCCGCCACCCGCACCACGCGTCCGCTTGTCGTATACGCGGCGCTGGAGCTCGCGATTGCGGGCCTCGGCGCGGTCCTGACGTTCGTGTGGCTGCACGCCACGTGGTGGTCAGGACTGGTCTGGCAGCTGGCCGGCGACGGGGTCGGTGTGCTCGGGGCGCGGCTGGTAGTGGCGAGTGTGCTTCTGCTTCCCCCGGCGGTGCTCATGGGTGGGACGTTTCCCGTCTTGGCGCGCCAGCGTCTGCGGCTGCCTCGCGCCGACCGGTGGGTCCCGCTCCTGTATGCGGTCAACACCGTGGGTGCAGTAGCCGGCGCGCTGGCCGCCGGGTTTGTCCTCCTGCCTTCCTTCGGCGCCAGCCGGGCCACGCTGGTGGCCGCTGCCCTGAACGCCGCGGCAGCTGCTGGGGCATTGGCACTGGCGCGAAGAGAACGGGCGGTTGTCGCTCGATCGGGCGATCTCGCGCAGGGCGCGAAAGAGCTGCCGTTGCCGGAGGCGCGCACGCCGGTCGCCCTTTGGGTGGTACTCGCGCTCTCCGGCGCGATTACCCTGGCCTTCGAGGTCGTCTGGACGCGGGCGCTGACGCTGGTGCTCGGCTCGTCGACGTACGCGTTTGCGACGATGCTGGCCACGTATATCGGGGGCCTGGCCCTCGGCGGTGTCGCCGGCGCGCGGTTGGCGCCCCGGCTTCCCCGGCCGATCGTCTCGCTCGCGTGGGTGCAGCTCGGCACGGCGGCCGGCGCCCTGGCGGCCCTGCAGCTCGTGCCGCAGCTTCCCGTTGCGTTCTTATATATGTTTCGTCTCACCGGGGATCACCCGCTTGGCCTTGGCCTGGGGATGAGCCTGCTGGCGGGCGCGATAATGTTTCCCACGGCGGTCACGCAGGGCGTCGTGTTTCCGGTGGGTGTTCACGTCATTGCCGGGTCGCGGCGCCACGCCGAGGCGTCGGCGGGCGCCGCGTATGCGGTCAGCACCATCGGCGCGGTCGCGGGCGCGCTCCTCGCGACCTTCTGGCTCATTCCCGTCTTCGGCATCGATGGCGCTGGAGGCGCCGTGACCGCGGCCAGCCTGCTCGCGGCCGTGCTCCTGGTCTTCAAGGGGGGACAGCACGGTGCTCCGTCTCCGCGGTTTGTCGCCGAAGGTGCGATGGCAGCCGCCGGTCTGGCGTTGCTGGTGTTCTTTCCCCGGTGGGATCCGTTGCGGCTCGGAACCGGCGTCTACCGTGACGCCCCACGGCTGCTCGAGCTCTACCCGTCGCCTCGCGACTTTCCACGCATCTTCGAGCACTACCGGCCGCTGTTCTATCGAGACGGCACGGGGGCCAGCGTGCTCGTCTACGAACGGCCGTCGCTGGCCGATCGACCGCACCAGGTGCTGGCGATTGACGGCAAGGTGGAGGCCTCGACCGCCGACGACATGGCGACCCAGGTGCTCTCCGGGCACCTGCCCGTGATGGCGGGCGCCCGAGCGGACCGCGCCTTGATCATTGGAGTGGCCAGCGGCATCACGCTCGGCGCGCTGGCCCAGCATCCGTTCCGGGAGATCGTGGCGGTCGAGATTGAACCCGCCGTCCTGGACGCCGCGCGTGCCTTTCGCGACTTCAACCATGACGTCCTGGCGGACCCTCGTGTTCGCCTCGTGGTCGACGACGGGCGCAGCTATCTTGCTGGAGAGGGCGAGCCGTTCGACGTGATCGTCTCCGAGCCATCCAACCCATGGATCCCCGGATCGGCTCGCCTGTTCACACGGGAGTTCTTCGAGCTGGTGCGACGCCGCCTCGCCCCGGACGGGGTGTTCGCGCAGTGGATCCAGATGTACGGGCTGGAGCCCGCGCTGCTGCAGACGGTTGTGCGCACGTTCCAGTCGGTCTTCCCGGAGGTGCTGGCGGTTCGGCCGGGTCAGGGCGATCTGATTCTTCTGGGCAGCGCCAGGCCGGTTCGCGTCGACTACGCGCACACGGCAGCGATGCTCGCAGACCGTCATGTCGCCTCCGACCTCGACAGGATCGGGATTACCGGGCCCGCCGACATCGTCGCACGGCTGCTGATTGGCGGCGCGGATGTGCCGGCGTACGCCGGCGACGGAACGCTGAACACCGACGACAACGCGCTCGTGGAGTTTGCGGCGGCGCGCAGCCTGTATCGGAATACGATCGCCGACAACGAGCAGGCGCTCGCGGCGCATGCGTCCCACACGCCCATGCGCTACGTCGATCGGCTGGGTGAGACGAGCGAGGCCCGGGCAGAGGCCGGCCGTGCCATCGCTGTCGCGTACTCGCGCGCCGGCCAATGGGCACCTGCCGCGCGCGTTGCGCAGTGGAGCCTGGAACAGGCTCCGTCAGCGAACGGCTGGTGGCTCGCCGGCGAGGCCGCCGCGAAGGCGGGCCGCCCCGCCGACGCCGAGTCGGCCTGGACACGCGCGTTGTCGTTCGATCCCCAGCACGCGGCGGCGCGCCTGGCCCTGGCGCGCCTGGCGTGGCGGAGCGGAGATCACGGCGAGGCCAAACGACTCCTGCATCCGTTGCTCGAAGGCGATCGCCCCGATCCCAACGCCCTGTATCTGAGCGGTCTCATTGCTGCACGTGAGAACGCGCATGCCCTCGCCGCGCACCAGTTGAACGCCGCGCTCGCCGGATGGACCGGCGCCGGAGACCGCTGGGCGGTTCGGTACGCGCTGGCGGCGACACGCCATGCGATGGGCGACGAAGCAGAGGCGGCAGCGGAGGAGGCGCGCGTCGTACAGGATCTAAAGGCCTGGTGCGCGTCGCTGGCGGACGCGGCCCCTGCACCGGATGAGACCCTGACCGAAACAGAACCCGTCGTCGATCTCATGGCCTTCGACCGGGCAGGCGCAACCCGCGTACTCGCCCAACACCTGCTGGAGCCCCTGACGCAGTTCTATCGGGGCAAGACGCTGTATCTGCTCGGTTACTGGCGGGACGCGACCTCGGCGCTCGGGCGGGCCGTGCAGCTCGGGGGGTGCGAGACGGCCAGCCAGTATCTGGCGCTCGCGCAACGCGCGGCCGCGCGCGCGCACGAATGATGCTCTGGGCGGTGCATTGACACGGAGGGGGTGGCTGATGGAAACCGATGGAGATAATGGGCTCTGGGCGGCCGTGCTGCCGGCGGCGTTGGTTCTGGTCTGCTGCGCGGGTCCGGTGCTGCTCGCCGCGGCCAGCGCGGGCGCGTTCGTGACGATGGCCGCATGGCTCGAAGGGTATCGTCCGTATCTTGTTGCCACCGCCGTGGTGCTGGCTGGCGTCGCCATCTATGCAGGGCGTCACCCGCAGGCCGACTGCTGCGCGCCGGGTGAGGACGGGCGCCCGCGCCATATCCGGCGACTCGGTGTGGCGGCCTGGGTCGGCGCGGTCCTTCTGGCCATCGTGGCGGGGCTCTCGGTGTTGATCCCTGGGCCGTAAAACGGCTCTCGTTCCGGACGAACGCGAGACCGCGGAAGACGGTATGTAACCTGCAGCGCCGTAGGAGCGTTATAAGGGAGAGCGATCCATGTCGGCAAAGATCTCACGACGGGACTTCAGCAGACTTGTGGCCGCCGTGCCGGCCCTGGCTATGGGTTCAAGACTGATGCGTGCACCGGCGTGGGCGCAATCCGTTATCAGCGCTTCCGATCCGCATCCGAGACGGCGTGTCAAGGTGCTCGATACCGAGATCGAGTTCGTCGACACCGGGCGCGGAGATCCGATCGTCTTTCTGCACGGCAACCCGACCTATTCCTACCAGTGGCGGAATATCATCCCGTACGTTTCCAAGCTCGGGCGGTGCCTGGCGCCCGATCTGGTTGGCATGGGCCGCTCGGGACTCTCGCCGACACATTCGTACCGATTTGTAGACCAGGCGCGATATTTCGACGCGTGGTTCGACACCCTGGGGCTGACCAAGAACGTGGTCCTGGTCGTCCACGATTGGGGCGCAGCCATCGGCTTTTACCGGGCGTTCCGCTTCCCCGATCAGGTGCAGGCGGTTGCCTATTTCGAGGCGATTGTCCAGGAGCGCCACTGGGCCGACATGCCGGCCGACTCCTTCTTCCGGGTGCTCCGCTCGGAAAAGGGAAAGCAGATGGTGCTCGAGGAGAACTTCTTCGTGGAGGTCGTGCTCCCGAGGGGGATTCTTCGTACGCTGAGCAGGGAGGAGATGGACGCCTATCGCGCCCCCTACCGGAATCGCGAGAGGCGGCTGCCCACGCTGGTCTGGCCGCACGAAGTACCCATCGACGGAGAGCCTGCCGATGTGGTCGCGATTGTCGAAAAGTACGGCACGTTCATGGCCGCAAGCCCCATACCCAAGCTGTTCATCCTGGGAGAGCCCGGGGGGATCTTTGCCGGCCAGGCTCGCGAGTTTCCCAGGACCTGGCGCAACCAGCGGGAAATCATCGTGAAGGGCATTCATCATCTGCAGGAAGACGCTCCGGCCGAGATCGGAGCTGCGCTGGCGGCGTTTGTACAGGATGTCCGCAGTTAGACGATCTGCTATCCGACCGAGGAGCTGCCGTTGGAGCGGGTCGTCGCGTTACAGCCACAGGGGCGAGGCGTCAAGTAGGAGTGCGCTCTGTGAAACATGCCGTTAAGGCTGTCGACTTGGTGAAAGGAGTGTTATGCAGAATGAGCCTCTCGACGTACCTGACCGCGCCACGGACGCCGCGTCGTCACCAGTTCCCTCGCCCGCTCCCCCTGCCTCCGAACAAGGCGGGGCCGCCGAAGGTCGCCGGCGGAAGGCGTGGCTCGGCATGACTGCCGTCGCCGCGGCGCTGGTGCTGCTGGCCCTGTTGTCGGGGCCTGACGGATTCGATCCCGATGCGCCCCCGCCGCCGGCGGATGGCGGCGCCGCCAACCCTGATGACGACGCGACCGCCAGCGAGGTCTCGCCGCTGAACTTTACGCTCAAGGACATGAACGGCGTCGACGTCAGCCTGGAGTCGTTCAAAGGGAAGGTCATCCTGCTCAACTTCTGGGCAACATGGTGCGGTCCATGCCGCGTCGAGATTCCCTCCCTCATTGAGTTACAACGACAGTACGCCGGCGATCTGGTCGTGCTGGGCGTGTCGGTTGACGATACGGCGGAGAAGCTCAAGCCGTACGCGGCGGAACTGAAGATGAACTACCCAGTGCTCGTCGGCACCGGGCGCCAGGACGTTCAGGACGCATACGGACCCTTCTGGGGCCTTCCGGTGACGGTGTTTGTCGCGCGCGATGGTCGAATCCACAAGAAGCATACGGGCATTGCGTCGAAGGAACAGTTCGAGCACGAGATCAGATTGCTGCTGTAGGAATTGTCACGTTGAGGTGGCTGCGCTGACACGCCGCAGGGGCAAGGACTCGAGTAGGAGTACACTCATGAAACATGTCGTCAATGCGGCCGTCGTGGCCGCCCTCATCACGGCTGGCACCACGGCTCAAACACCACCGCCGCAGCCGGTCGATGTCGAGCGGCTCGGCCCGCAGGTCGGCGGCACGTCCCGGACTTTTCGGCCGTCGATCAGTTTGGCCGGACCCAGACGCTCAGATCGATTATGGGCCCGAACGGGGCGATGCTCGTCTTCAACCGATCGGCGGACTGGTGACCGTACTGCAAAGCGCAACTCGTGGAGCTGCAGGCGCGGTACGCTGAGCTTCGGAATCTTGGGCTGGGGATTGCGTCCGTCACGTACGACCCGCCCGCGCTCATCAAGAAATTCGCTGACGAAAGAAAGATCGAATTTCCCATCCTCTCCGATGCGGACCATGCCATCGTCCAGCGTTACGGGATTCTCAACCGCCAATACGCGCCGGGCGACCGCAACTACGGGATTCCGCATCCAGGGACTTTTATTCTGAACCGTGACCGGCGGGTGCTCGCGCGGTACTTCGAGGAGGAGTACCAGTATCGCAACACCGCGGCAAGCATTGCGCTCAAAATCGGCCGGCCCGTGCCGGGCATGAGCACGCCGAGCCGTCATGCGACACCGGACCTTGATCTCGCGGTGTTCGTGAGCGATCAGACCGTGGCTCCGGGGCACCGATTCTCGGTGGTGCTCGACATCACCCCGAAGCCGGGCATGCATGTTGTGGCTCCGGGCCAGCACCGCTATCGCGCGGTCGCCCTCAGGTTGGACGTGAACGACACCCTGCGGACGTACCGCGTGAGCTATCCCCAAGGCACCGACTTCCTGCTGGCGCCGAAGAACGAGCGGCTGCCCGCCTACGCGCAGCCGTTCCGGCTGGTCCAGGATCTCGCCATCGTCGTGAACGACGAGACACGGCAGCGGGCCCAGAAGGCTGGCGCCACCGTGACGCTGAAGGGTGTGTTCGAGTACCAGGCCTGCACGGAAACAGCCTGCAGCGTGCCACGAGAGGTGCCCCTCTCATGGACCGTGGGGCTGAAGCCGCTGGGGTGATGGTTTGTGCGTGGTCCTCGCGGGCATGGCTTAGCAGATAACCGCGCGCCGCCCGTCAGCGGCCATCGCGCGCCAGCTCAACAGATGGCGACCTGTGCAACCCGCCAGCGCAGAGAGCACGAGGACCGTCCCAAACTGCCACAACAGCACCATCACACTGGCGTCCTGCGGATGAAACAGGCGCAGGCCGACATTGCCCAGCGCGGCGGCTGCCAGCCCGCCAAGCGTCGTGGTGACATGAGGGCTCAGCGGCGCCCCACGCTGGAGCATGACGGCCATGACGAGCGCTGGAACAGTGCCCACGACAACAATCGCGGGCAAGCAGTACCAATCCGGCTGCAACGACAAATTTCGCGCGCCGAACTGGACCAAATCCTGGATGCAACCCTGGCCCAGGCTGCCCAGCCACAACCCGAGCGGCACGAGGGGTAAAGCCACCAAGGTAAAGAACGCCGGCACTCCGTAACTCGTCGAAGGGGCGGTCGAGCCCGACCGTTGTCCACCCGGTTGGTGACCGCCGAAAGTACGCGACGACCGGCTGCGCCCACGCGGGATGCTCGGGGTGACTTGCGCGGATCGTGGCAGCGATGTACTCGCTTCCGCTGAGCAGCTCTCCCGGCGCCTCAGCCCGAGTCGCCGTGACCTCGCGCTCGCCGGCAATGCTTTCGTGAGTGCCGGCGGCGTTGTCGAAGCGCGACCAGGCCACCGCGTACTTCGCAGGGTGCGTCGCCACACGAGCCTCGACGGCCGCATTCCGGAATGTGAGCGTTCCTTCGGACGAGAGCCTGGGGTTGACGACGGGGTTGACTGCCGTCAGCCAGGCCCTGGCGATCCGGTCGCGGCGCTCGATCAACACGTCAGTGAGATAGTCGGTGGCGCGCCGATCGCTGAAGCGCGCCTTCTCCACGACCGCCCGAATCGCCTCGTCCGAAAACGCAGCGACAAGACGTGCGCCCCAGAAGGCGTCGTCCGGCCGCATATTGTCGAACGCGGCGTTGGGGTACTCGGGCTTCCAGCGTGCCGGCTCGAACGTCTCCGCATCGATGCAACCGACGGCCGGCGGCAGGTCATCGGGACACGTGCGCCGCAGCCACGGCGGAACGTGCAGGCCCAGGCTGAGCAGTGCGGCGAGACTCGAGCCGCGCTCCAGCAGGTACTCATGGCCCGAGCGCGGACTGTCGGCAAACCGGGTCGCGCTCCCGAGGATCGACCCGAAGTCGAACATGTAGTGGCGAATGAACGTGCGTCCGGCCGCGGTCACAAGCATGTCGAGGGTATTTACCGCGCGCGAATCGTCGTGGTTCAGCCACGCCGCAAACACGCGATTGGCGCGCAGTTCCCGCCGGTGCTCGTGCGGGTGGATATCATTCGGATCGTCCGGCCGTGTGCCGTAGTACTTGAAGTTCCCGAGGCCCTCACCTTCGACGAAGCGGCCCGCCGACATGCGATACCGGCCATCCCGCAGGCGCGCACCCTGCTCGAGAATCGCATCGAGATCGGCCTGGACGAACCGTCGCCTGCCTGATGCATCCCTGATGGTCGCCTTGTCGGAGATCGTGATCCTCTTCGGGTCGACATCCACCAGATAGACGTCGACGACGTTGTATCCGAGGGCGTGGTAGAAGGCCGTGCCGATCACCTCGGCGCCAGTCGCCATTTCCGGGTTCGCGGGCGGGTCGACCTCGAGCTGATAGAGCTGTGAGGGATTGGCAGGATCGACGGCGAGGAATCCCGGCTGCAAGCCGCCCGGGCTCTTGCCGCGCACGATGAGCCATTTCTCGATCTCGAGGCGCTCGACCCGGTCGGGCCCGCGAACAATCTCCTGGGCCGACATCGGTCGCCGCCCGATCCGGTTGGTGAACCAGCTGGAGTCGGGGACCTCTTCCAGCGTGTTGACGTTCAGGGCGCGAATCGGCGTTCGATCGCCACGGGACGCGAACGTGTTCTCCAGGAAGTCGTAGTACTCGCTCAGATCCAGAGGTCTCGCGCCGCTCGCATCGAACTGCATGTCGGCATCGACCGTGACGGGATCGTCCGCGTAGAATCTTGGCGCTGCCGCGCGCGGGGCGCTCACAGAGACGATCGCCATCGACGCGCTCGCCAGGAGCATCACGATTGTGGTCCTGCGTCGGTTTCGCCGTGCGTGAGACAAGCCGGGTGCCCGACCCGCGCGATCCTGCACCCATGTTCTAGAACACATCGTCGAACCTCACGACGAGCCGAGCTCCCTCACCGCTGCCGGCGGCGATGTCCATGCGGAGAGCGACGCCGGCCGCGGAGCCAAGCCGCAGCCCAAATCCGTAGTCCCGCTTCAGGTCCGTCACGTCGAGATCCCCACGGCGCGCCGCCACCGTGCCGGCATCGTAGAACAGGGCGCCGGTCACAAACGGGTTGACCTCCCAGCGATATTCGGCCTGGAGCAGCAAGAGGTTGCGGTCGCGAAACCGGTACGCGCGAAAGCCGCGCAGCGAATAGGCGCCGCCCAAGGTGGGCTGGAGATAGAACGGCACTTCGTGTGTCGCCCTTGGGTCCGATGTCGAGAGGAATCCCCGGAGCACCAGCATCCGGTGCCCGTGCAGAAACGGGACGAACTGCTGGACGTCGATCTCCCAGCGGTCGAAGGAGTACCGGTCGAAGTCGCGGTCGTCGTAGCGCTGGTAGGAGATCAGGTAGCGGCCACCGGAACGCGGGTTGAGCGGCTGATCGGTGGACTCGATCCGCACGAAGCTCTCGACGCGAAGGAAATCGGGCTGGACCGACAGGCCCGGGGCGGTGGCTTCGACGAAGAGCCGGTCGCTTGAAGGGAACTGCCCGTCGGTGCCGCGGCCGACGCGCGGCGCAAGGTGCTCGAGCCCTCCGCCAGCCGTCATCCAGGAGGCGATCCGCATACCGGCGGCGCCACCGAGCGCGGTGTCGCGCAACGCAAAGTTCGTGCGGCTGTTCGACGTGGAATGCGGGCCCAATCCAAAGAAGTCTTCCTGCGGAAGCTCTCGACGTCGGCCGCGGAGCTCGGCAAACCATCGGCTACGACGCGGCGTGACGAAGGTTGCCTCCGCAAGCCAGTAGCCTCTGGTGGAGATCGCGCTGGATATCGTGAAGACACGCTCAGGTGTGCTGGCGCGATAGGCGGGACCCGCCCCGAAGCCGGCACCTTCCGCCAGTCCTCCGACGCGCAGGAACGCTCCCCGCGGAGGGTTGAACACGCGCTCCAACAGCAGGGTGTCTTCGAGCGTGAACAGAAACGACTCGACCCGGCTCCGCGTGTACGGCTGCAAACGGGTCGTCTTTTCCTGACGCTGTTGCTGGACCTGCTCGGCGCGGGTCTGCTGCGCCGCGGCCGGATGCGAAGCCAGCGTGGCGAGACACACGGCCAGGCCGAGCACCGGCGCCCGAGTGTTTGGAGTGCAGCTCATCACGGTCCCTCACGTGCCGGGACCGCGAGCGTCGTTGGCCGTGTGCAGGAGCTGCCGATCGCGGCGCTCGGCTCCGTGCCTTCCCCCAACACCTCGAACAATAAGCTCAATTCGCTCGCTCGCGGCATCGTGCTCTCCCGCCACAGTGCCTGCCGTCCTTGCGCCCTTGGGGCGCGTCAAAGCGTGCGCAGCAAAGTGCAACACAGCTCTTCGCTGTCTCCACAGTCCCGATGTGTGCCGCGGGAATTTTTCCACGCCGCCCCCGCCACCACTCCTACAACTCTGATAACGCTCCGTGCGGTCAGAAAGTCAGTGGGCAGAGGCGGAGCGCAGCGGCCTCTAACCAATTGCTGATCGCCAGCGTTTGTAGTGTATAGAACTGTCGAAGTGTGAACGATGAGCAGACGCGAGCCCAGACTCTGTCACGAGACTGACGTTCAATTGCCGGCCTTCGTGGCCGGCGAGTTCGATGACGCCGCCCGAGCCGCCATCGAGGAACATCTGGCCTATTGTTCGGGCTGTCAGTTCAAGTGGCGGGCAAATGAACTGGTCTGGCGGTGCCTTGCGCAGTGCGACGACGTGGAACCACCCTCGCAACTGCGCAGGCGCGTCCTGGAGGCCATCGAGGCCTTGAAGGAGCTGCGATGAGCCCCGTTCGCCATTGTTTGCTTCTCCTGGCGGCGCTGGCGACACTTGCGCCTCCGGTCTTCGCGCTGGTCGCAGATCGGATCCTTGGACTCCCGGCGCGCATCGTCCTGGCGCTCTCGCTCCCTTCCCTTGCAGCGCTGGGAGGCATCTTCCTGTACACACGGCGGCGCCAACGCGAGGTGTCTCGTCTTATCCTGTGTGGGCTGATCGGAGGGCTCTTGGGAACGGTCGCTCTGGACGCCGTCCGGCTGGTCGGCGTGCAGCTTGGCGCCTTCCCGATGGACATGCCCAGGATGTTCGGCATCATCGCGGCCGGCAAGGCACCGCAATTCCAGACCAACACGATGGCGACGCTGGTCCGATTCATCGCGGACATGCCGGAAGAACAGCGGACGATCGAAATGACCGAGCGGCTGAAGTTTCTCGCCAGCGTGGACGAAACCTCGCGCCGGGCGTTCATGGGGGCGATGCTCAAAGGGCTCCTGGCCCTTCCGAACGAGAAGCGCGCGATGATGGTAGAGACCCAGGCGGAGCTCATCACGACCGAGCTGCTGGCCGACGAAGCGCGCGCCGTGTCGGAGTCGATGTCGGCCATCATGGCTGGTACGCCGACGCCCGCGCAGTTCCCGAGCGGCATCGAGCTCTTTCTCAGAGTGCCCCAAGTTCCGATGGCGGTCTTTCGGCGGGCCGCAGACGTTTCTTATCCTGAGACGCTCGAGGACACCGGGAGTTCCGACCGGCGGGTCGCGGTGCTGGGCTACCTCTGGCACTTCAATATCGGCGCGACGTTTGGAATCAGCTATACGCTGCTCTTCGGCTCCGGAAGCTGGCCGCTGGCGCTCGGGTGGGGCGGGTTCGTCTGGCTCGCCATGATGGTCGTGATGCCCGTCATGATGCCGATGATCGATTTTCCGTGGTGGTTTGTGGTGACGCCGTTCGTGGCCCACATGGCGATGGCCATACCTATCGGGTGGGTGTCGCTTCGGTATGTCGGCGACGGCGCGGATCGCTGGAGTCTGCTGGGCATGCTGAGGCAAGAGAGACGCGCGCGACACGCCTCGCCAGGCGGTTAGCGCTATCGGGGGCTGCCCTGCCTTCCGGCTCGATCAGCCGGCCGCATGCTGCAGGGGCGGAGACGTGGCCGCTTTGCCGATCTAAATTTAGCGCTTTGTGAAGGTGATTGCGGCGCCGCCCAGCGTGGGCGCCACACCCATCTCGAACTGGGCCCTGCCGGCGCCAACCGTGACAGTGCGGCCGGCCGCGATCCCAATCGCGGCGCCGAGGAGCACGTCGCTCAGATGGTGCTTGTTCGCCGACATGCGCGACACGGCGACGTAGGCGCCGAAACTGTAAGCGGGAACGCCTGCCTTCCACCCGAAGTGTTGCCGCAGGACGGTCGCCGTCGCGAAAGCGCTCGCCGTGTGACCGGAAGGCAACGAGTAGTGGTTGCTGGCGTCGGGCCGAGGGCGATGTGTTGCGAACTTGCCCGCCTGCACGATCGCCTGCGCGAGCACCTGGGCGCGCACGAGGTCAGCGCCGGCCGCGGCGAGCTCGTGCGAGCCGCTCAGCTTGGCGAGCGAATACAGGCCGAAGCTGGTACCGGCCTGCACGACGAAGCCGCCGCCGATATTGCCGGCGGTGAACAGGCTGGGACGGAGGTGCTCCTGCGATTCACCGAGCCCCTCGGCGTCCCACTGGTACGCCGCGAGCGCCCCCGCGCCACCGAGGCCGAGGACCTTCAGCGTGTCGGGGGAGAGAAACCGAACGAAATCGTCAGGAATAGCCTTGAACGGAAGCCAGAATCCGGTGTCTGCAGGCTTCCGCCAAGCGGGATCAAAAAGTGACGCCGCGGGAAACACCGGAAACGTGTCGCTGGCGGTGGGAACCTGGCGGGCTGCCGGTGATGGAGCCGCAGGCATCGGCATCGTCTGCGCTCGGGCCATTGCAGGGCAGGTGAGCCACGCGGCGACACAACACGCGGCTACTCGGTGGTGCATGGTCGTACTTGCTCCCGGAGAGAGGCGCTGAACAGACGGTCGGGCCTTGCGGCCAGCCTGACAGTCTGCCCGGCTCTGCAGCGTGCGTGCCACAGGTGAATGCAGGTGCGCCGCCCACGAATCCCGCACGTTGCCCACGATCTGAACCTGGCCGGCCGATGGTGCCGACGGGCGATTCTTCCGGTCGTCACTTTCCGGTGACACGCCTGTCCTCCCCTCCGGAAAGGGCGAAGTTCTCTCGGTACCGGGACCTTTGAGGCCGTTTATCCGGGAACAGGCTGCGGTTGCGGCAGGGGACGCGTGCAGATTACGCTGAAGAGGCCGCGCAACAGGTCTCTGTGATCCGCCAGCAAGTCGAACAGATCGTCACGGTCGATCCGAAGGGCGACACCAGGTTCGACCACCTCTCCGCGGCAGCCGGCGGAAATGCCGACGAGCGTTGCATAAATGCCGAAGATATCCCCGGGGCGCGCGAGCGCAGCTTCCCCACCTTCAGGCTGGCACAGCGTCAGTCTGCCGGAGAGCGGCATGCAGATGGCGGAGACATCGCCCTCGCTGAACGTTGGGGCTCCTGGTCCAAACGGCACCCGGCGCGCGATCGTGGTCACCTCCATCAGCTGCCTGATGCTCGCGCGCCTGAAAAGGGGGATCTCCTGCAGCAGCAACACGTCGTCCACCGGCGTCGGCGCTCCGTTCGAGAGCCTCGCGATCTGGTGCGCGGTCTCACTCCGGACCACCCGTCGCCAACCAGTCAGGATTGGGTTGTCCAGGAGCATCCGGAACAACCCCTGCGTCAACTGTGGGTTTTCCGCAAGAATGGCGAAGAGCTCGTCACTTGTCAGCGCCAGCGTGACGACCGGTTCGGCGGTCTGGGCCGTGTGTCGCATCGGGCACGGCTCGACGACCTCCTCGAAGCCAAGCGCTGCAGGCGAGGTGATCTCCACGGCTTCGCCGCGGGACCACTCCAGCCGCACCGTCCCCTCGAGCAGAAACTCCACGACGTCGTGCGCCTGACCTTCCCGATACAGCACCTCTCCGATCCGGCGATGCACCTGACGGCCAGCGCCTGCGATGCGAAAGAGCTCGTCCACCGAGACGAAGTCGAACAGCGGAATCCTGCCCAGCCGAGCCACCACGTCAACGGTGGGCAGGGGCTCGCCGGACACCAGTGTGCCCTGCCCTGCGCGACCGGTCGACGCAGCCAGCGGCGTCTCCTTTTCTGCCGAGCGCCGCACGGCGACCACGTGTCTGGCAGCGGCCACGACGACGGGATCTTCGTCGGCCATCAGCTCGGCGAGGCTCCCTTCCGGGGTGTGGGCCGCCCGTGCCGGCAGCGCCCGGCCCTGGCCCGCCTTGTCCTCCAGCGGTGCGTCTTCAAACAACGGCATCAGGTGCTTTCGCAGTCCGCCCGAAAGCAGGTTGTCGAGGTACTCGATGGCTCCGGCCCGCAACCGAGCGGACCCATGCTCGATGGCCCACCGCGCGTCCCTCATATCCTTCTGCGGGTAGATGAGTCCCAACAGGCGATACGTTCGGTCCAGCGTGCGCCGCAGCTTTTCGGTGAGAGCACGGGCCAGCAGCGTCTCCTCGGACCCCGCGCCGTGGTGGCCGCACAGCGCGACGTACAGATTGGCGTACTTCGAGTAGTGCTGCGCTTCCGTGAGCGCCAGCGCCTCGACCGGCTCCCGTGCGACCGTGAGGTCGGGGTGTTCCTGGCGCAGCCTCTCGAGGCCCGAGACGATCTTGTAACGCAAGAAGCCGTCACGCACCCCCAGCGCGCCGATCAAAATCTCCATCGACTTCTGGCACGGGATCCGGGCAAGGGTCGCGGGGATGTGCCGCCGGACCCACATGTGCTCCTCGGGATCCCGCAAAACGTACGCGAGCGTGTCCAGGGCATCCTCGCCATAGCTGACCAGTACCTCGCGAGCGCAGCGCTTCAGCAGGCGATGGCCCAGGAGCGAGATGAGCACCGGCAGGAACAGTGGATCGCGCGTGCCGGCTCGCTGTACGCTCCGGATCGCCTCTTCGGCGACTTCCACCTCCGAGTCGTACATCAAGGGCACAAGAAGGTGCCGGAGTCCCGGGTCGCCAATCGCACCCAGCGCTGCGGCGGCCTCTCTGCGCCCCGACGTACTACTCGAGTCCGCCGCGAGTCGCGTCAGAACCGATGCCGCGTCTTGCCGATCCGCCGCACGCTCGCTCTCCGCGAGTGCCATCGCGGCCGTCGCGGACACTCGCGGATCTCGGTCGTCGAGATAGGGCCGCATCACGTCGGCCGCCCGTGCCCCCCGAATCGCGGCGAGTGCCCGCACCGCCGCAACCCGCACGTCCGGGTTCTCGTCGCGGAGCATTGGTTCGACACCGGCAAGCCAGTGTTCTCCGATGTCGCGCCGGGCCGATTCGAGCGCTCGCAGCGCGCGCGCCCGCACCTTGGCCGACGCGTGGCGTAGCAGCAACGGCGTGACGAGATGCCCCTTCTCCAGGGCATCCAGCAACCCGATCGCGTAGAGAACCCGCCGCTCGTCGGGGTGCGCCAGTTCCTGCACCAGCGTTTCGATCGTGGAGAGGTCGGCCACCGGCAGCCTGAGCGTCGCGGCGTCGATCTCCTGGCGCTCCAGGCTGCGGCGGAAGGCCGCCAGATATTCACGGCGGGCGCGCACGGCGGTCGCCACCCAGATGGCGGTGATCACCACACTCGCGTAGCTGAGTTGCTGCCACGTGACCCCGGCGCCTTTGATCAGCACCAGCAAGAGCACCGCGGCGATGCCTTTGGCAAATCGATCCACGGTGACGTCGACGAAAGGCTTCGCCTGGTACTTCAGTGCTGCAGGCAATGGCAGAAACAGGACTTCGCGCGTGGTCTTGTCGAGCGTGTAGCGCAGCGACGAGTCCAGGATCCGCGCGAGGGCCGGCGCCCATAACGCGGCGCTGAACAGCATCACGAGCGCCGTCGTGCCGAGGCTCGCCGGCAGCACCAGCAGCGCGAACCCGATGCCGAGCAAGCGGTGCACACGACTCGTGAGCCCAACCTGGATGAGGAAGCCGGCGGCAGACAGATAGAACGTGATCTGCGCCAGAAAGCCGGTAAGAGCGTCCGTGCCTTCTCCTCCTCTGAACGCCTCGGCCGCCATGTTGAGCTGCTGCTCGATGATCGCCGCCCCGACGACGGCGCAGCCGATGACGAGCGCGATGACCTGCAAATGCCTCGAGTCGCGCAGCAGCCGGATGGCTTGCTTCCCGGTGAGGCGCTCCTCCCGGCCGGGTATCGCCCCCGCGCACGCCGAGACCTTTTCTCTGCGGACGATCGTGGATACCACTGCCATGCAGGCCGCCAGCACGGTCGCGCTGCCGAGCAGGAGATTCTCCGTCCCCACGGTGTCGACGAGCAACGCGGTCAAGCCGGCGCCGGTCATGCCGCCCAGGCTGGCCCCACCGCCGATGAAGCCGAACAGCCGCTTGGCCTGACGCGGATCGTAGAGGTCGTTGGCCAGCGTCCAGAACTGACTGATCAGCAGGATGCCGATGATCAAGCCGTACAGGTAGAACCCCACCGACACCAGTGGGCTGTCAGTCCGGAACAGCAGCCAGAAGGCGATGAGCAACACCGTCATCCCGCACCCGGTGCACGGGATCACCCAGCGGCGTGGCAGCAGGCCGACCAGCCGGCTGTAGAGCTGCATGACCACACCGACGAACAGGCCGGCGCCAAGCAACACGTAGGGAAGGTTGTCGGCTCCGAGATCCTCGATGAACTTCGAGCGGGTGATCGGTTTGACGATGTTGTGCGCCGTCATCGCCAGGAACGAGTAGGCGAACATCAAGAGCGCCGTCCCCGTTTCGCCATCTCGAAATTCGACGATGGGCGCCAGGAGCCGCGTGATGAGGGATTGACGTGTCAGAGCACCGGTATCAGCCTCGTTCATGTCCACCCGCGCGACACCCGCAGCGGGGACGCGCAACCAACACGACCTCTATTCGGGAACAACGTGCAGTCTGACAGCTGGGTTAGGCGGCGAGCAGCGGCATGTGCCGCC
Source organism: Acidobacteriota bacterium (assembly GCA_016192845.1). Classification (GTDB taxonomy): domain Bacteria; phylum Acidobacteriota; class Vicinamibacteria; order Vicinamibacterales; family UBA2999; genus MELF01. The sequence goes on along the minus strand of JACPTI010000079.1, from coordinate 12,103 downwards.
CCCCAAGATGGCCGCGCCAACGCGCCGGCGTTCGGCGAAGTCATGCAACTGCCGCCTCACGCCTCGGTACCACCAGCTCAAACCTCGGTCGCGGGCTTCCTCATACGCCCTTCTGGCGTCCCATCCCTGAGCCGCGATGCGGTAGAAGGCGACAAGAGCGCCGGTTCGATCCTTGCCGAGGCGGCAGTGCACGAACACCGGATGGTTCCCCGGATCGATTGCCGCGCGGAGAAACGCGTGAACGGCCTTCCGGGGCACGCGTTTCCAGGGATTGAGGGGAATCGGCACCGGGTCTGCCATCAGGCTGACAGGGATGTGGATGTATCGCATCCCCAATTGCTCGACCAGGTCTCTTTCCCCGTGGTCTCCGGTCCGGAGACTGATGATCGTTCGAATGCCGCTCTGCCTCAGCCATTCGAAACCGGCACGATCCGGGTGTCCGCCGCGGTAGATCCCTCCGGTCACTTCAGCGAATCGCCGGACATGCCGCGCGGCCGGCTCGAGCTCCTGCCGAGCTGCCGACACCGGAGCCGCCAGCACGGCCAGGAGGACGCCGTACACACCGAGCCGACCCCACTGCATCCGCATCCTCCTGCCCAGGTGACGCGCGCGCACGCAACCGCCGGCGACCAAGCCTCGGCGTCTTCGCATGACTGATGTGCCGCACGTGACCGCGCCGGACCGGTCACTCGAAGTTGCCATCGAGCCTCCGGAAACCGTGCGCGGCCTGCCTGAGGAGAAACTTGATGGCCCGTGCATCGTTGTAACAAAAACCGACGATGTGGTTGAGGGTGGAGAAGCAGTGAGGCTGGCAGCACTTCTTCATCTCGTCGAGCTGGTGGACGTCGAATTTGGGATTCTCGATGGTGCCCCAGTCGTACGTCGCCGAATAGAGCGGGAAGCACGGCGCGAGCGTGCCGTCGGTGCGGATGATCAAGGTGTTCTGACCCGCGCGGCAGTTCCACTCGGTCAGCGCGCCCCGCATGAATGCCTTCATCTCCGCGAGGCGCTGGATCGAGTTGACCATCTTGTATCCCTGCCGTTGTTTGTCGATCAGCCACTCCAGCAGCTCGTCCACCTTCGGGAAATCTTCGGGCCGCAGGAACGTGCTGTTCTCGTCCAGGTGCTTGAAGTGCGTCTGCTCGGTCATCGGCGACTCGACGATGTGGTAGTCGGTGGCGATGCCGTGATCGTGAGCAATCTCGGTGAGCTGCTTGATATCCTCCAGGTTCGTGCGGGTGATACACATGTTGAGAAACACCGAGTAGCCGTACCGATACTGCTTCTTGATCAAGTACTCGAAGTACGGCCGGATCGGCGTCAGCGCCTTGGCCAGCCCGGGCTTCAGGTCCACGCAATCGACGGCGAGGTTGACGGTGGCCACGCCGGCGTCCGCGAGCCGATCGATGACGTCGGGGCGCATCAACCGCCCGTTGGTGGGGAGGTACACCCAGAAGCCCTTCTTCGCGGCGTAGTCGATCACCTTGTGCGCAAACTTGGGCCTGAGAAGCGGCTCGCCTCCCATCAGCGCCAGCACGCGGCACGTCGTCCCGTGCAACCAGTCGATCGAGCGGCACGCGATGTCTTCGCTCATGCCTTTGACGCTGTTGTTGAACGCCCAGCAGTAGTGGCAGTCGACGTTGCACTTCCACTCGGTAAACAGGTACGCCACGATGGGGTGAAAATCGCCGGGCAGGAGGCGCGACTTGACATACGGCACCGCCCACCCGCGCATCGTGCGAAGAATCTGCGCCCTGGCCCACCGGCGGCCTCCGTCGAGCGCGGCGCGGTGGTGCGCTTCCCACTCCGGGTCGTCGCCAAGCAGCTCCGGATGCTGGGGAAAGACGGGCTCGGGCAGCGGGTGAGGCTGGCCCGACGCCGGCGGAGGGATCCCGGGCGTTGGCCGGGGCTCCATGAGGGACTTGTGGAGGTGGAAATCCAGCCGGAACACGGGGACGGAGCCGCCAGCATCAGGGACTTCGTGGGCCGACACCGACATAAGACCTCTCTTTTCTTTGCAGATCATCTCGTATAACGCAGAATGCGAGACGCTGGTTAGCGGCCCACGCGATGAGTTCCGGCGGTGGATGAGCTCGGCGTAACGTAGGGTCAGCCAAAGAAACGGCGAAGGCGCAGCCGCCCGGGACGCGAAGGACGCACACTGCGGGTTTTTTCGCTGCGGAGGCTAACCCGCTGCGCTCTCCCGGCGTTAATGCCACTATGGGCTGCGCCATCGGCGCCTGGCCCCCGGTCTTTATCGTCACGAACCACCAGATAGGAATAGGAGGTTGTCATGAGGGCAACGCACGCGGTCAGCGACTCGACTGCCCCTCGAGTGGACCTTCGCTGGCGCCATCAGATCGAGGAAGAGATCAAGCAGCGGGTGGAGGCCGAGCGCGCCAGATTGGAGGCCTCGGCGCGGGCGCAGGTGCAGCGCGCGCAGCATTTCCAGCGCCCGCCGGAACGGCCCTTCACCGCCGCCGAGCGGGACCGCGTGACGATTCTTATCGGCGGCCTGAGCTGGAAACACGATGCGCTCATCAAAGCGGCGTTTCAGTCGGCCGGCTACAAGGTCGACGTGATGCCGGTTCCGGACGTCCCCGCGTTCCAGTTGGGGAAGGAGTACGGCAACAACGGACAGTGCAACCCCACGTACTTCATGATCGGCCACCTGATCAAGTACCTCCAGGCGCTGGAGGTGCAGGGCCTGAGCCGGCAGCACATCATCGACAACTACGTGTTCTTCACGGCCGGTTCCTGCGGGCCGTGCCGCTTCGGGATGTACGAATCGGAGTATCGGCTCGCCGTGCAGAACGCGGGCTTCGATGGCTTCCGGGTGCTGCTCTTCCAGCAGACCGACGGGATCAAGGCGGCCTCGGGAGAGCCCGGCCTCAAGTTCACCGTGGACGTCGGGATGGGCGCCTTCAACGCGTTGAACTACGGCGACGTGCTCAACGACCTCACCTACCAGATTCGACCCTTCGAAGCCAACGCAGGCGAGACGGACCGTGTCGTGCAGGAATGCATGGACTATCTGACGACCCGACTCCGCGAGCGGCAGCAGTTCGAGATCCTGCAGCGCACGCCCGCCTGGATTGCGAGCCGGCTGGCGCGAAAGAAGGCGCTCAAGGACGTCCTCAACTCGCTGGGGAAGGTCTGGGATCACCTCTACGGGCAGCAGACGCTCGATACGCTGCACGACGTGCGCGACCGGCTGGGAGCGATCGAAATCGACCGCCTGCGCGTGAAGCCGGTCGTGAAAGTCACGGGCGAGTTCTGGGCACAGACGACGGAGGGTGACGGAAACTTTCGGATGTTCAGCTTCCTCGAGCGGGAGGGCGCACAGGTGATGGTCGAGCCCATCGGCACGTGGGCGATGTACATGCTGTGGCTGGCCGCGGCAACCTTTGCGGATCGCAAGGGGCTCAAGACGCCGAAGCGACCGGCCTGGGCGATCCACGCGCGGCTCGCCGACGAGCTCTCATTCCGGTTGAAGCTCCTGCAGTTCGATCTGGGCCGCCGCTTCTACATGCACCAGCACCGGCGGGTCGTGCAGGAGGTGGGTGACCTCGCCCACCCGCTCGTCAGGCTCGACGAGCTCGCCCGGCTCGCCGCGCCCTACTACAACGTGTTCGCCAAGGGCGGCGAAGGTCACATGGAGGTGGCCAAGAACATCTACTACACCGTGACGAAGAAGTGCCACATGGTCCTCAGCCTGAAGCCGTTCGGCTGCATGCCCTCGTCACAATCCGACGGGGTACAGTCGGCCGTCATGAGCCACTTCAAGGACATGATCTTCCTGCCGATCGAGACGTCGGGCGAGGGCGAGATCAACGCGCACAGCCGCGTGCAGATGGCGCTCGGCGAAGCCAAGGCCAAAGCCAAGGGGGAGTTCAAACAGGCGCTCGAGTCGACCGGCAAGAAGCTCGACGACATCAAAGCCTTCGTCGCCGAGCATCCCGAGCTGCGCCGGCCCTTCTACAAGGTGCCTCACCGGCAGGGCGTGACCGGGACGGCCGCCACCTTCGTGCTGCACGTCAGTGACGTGATGGACGGCAAGGCGCGCGTCAATTGGTGGCCACGGACCATCCGCTCGAAGCGAAGCCGGGTCTCCCTCGCCGGTCTCTCCGCCCGGCGGGCGAGCTGACAGGCGGTTCCTCTGGCTGGACTGACAGGAGGCACAGTGATGGCAGCGCCGGCAGGCAGGTATCTCGTCGGCATGGACGTGGGGTCCACCACCGTCAAAGCTGTCGCCGTCGACGCGGCGACCGATGAGATCGTCTGGGCCGACTATCAGCGGCACGAAACCAAGCAGCCGGAGAAGGCGCTCGAGTTTCTCCAGCGGCTCGAGGCCGAAGCCGGCATCACGGCGCACACCTGCCGAATCTTCCTCACGGGTTCTGGCGGCGCCAACCTCGCGCCGCACATCGGCGCGAAGTTCGTCCAGGAAGTGACCGCGGTGTCACTCGCGGTCGAGAAGCTGCACCCCGAGGTGAGCTCGGTGATCGAGCTTGGCGGGCAGGACGCCAAGATCATCGTCTTCAAGGAGGACCCGGAGACCGGCCGGAAGAAGAAGATTCCGTCGATGAACGACAAGTGCGCCGGTGGCACCGGCGCGGTCATCGACAAGATCACCGCCAAGCTGCGTATTCCGGTCGAGGAGCTCTGCAACCAGGTGTACATCGGCATCAAGCTGCACAAGGTGGCCGGCAAGTGCGGCGTGTTTGCCGAGACCGATGTCAACAGCCTGCAGAAGGAGGGGGCGCCGTCCGACGAGCTGATGGCGTCGCTCTTCGACGCGATCGTCTTGCAGAACCTGACCGTCCTCACGCGCGGTCACACACTCCGGCCGCACGTGCTGCTGCTCGGCGGCCCCAACACGTTCATCCGGGGCATGCGGGAGGCTTGGCAGCAGAATATTCCGAAGATCTGGAAGGAGCGCGGCGTTGTCATTCCGGCCGGCGAGACGCCGGAGACGTTGATCAAGACGCCCAAGAACGCCCAGTACTTCGCCGCCCTCGGCGCCGTCGAGTTCGGCAAGGACGAGGAGGCGCACGTCGGGCAGTATGCGGGAACCGCCAGTTTGGAACATTACATCAACGTGGGCCGGCTCGAGGAAAAGGCGGCCGCCGGCGGCCGGGGCCTGACCAGCTCCCGCGACGAGCTGGCTGCGTTCCTGCAGGCGTACACGCCGAAGAAGTTTGCGCCCGCCACGTTCGAGCGTGGCGAAACCGTGCGCGCGTTCGTCGGCCTCGACGGCGGATCGACGTCCACGAAGGCGGTCCTGCTCTCGACCGACGGCGACATCTTGTGCAAGGCCTATCAGCTGTCGAAGGGCAACCCGATCCAGGACACGATCGAGATGTTCGACCAGCTCCGGGTGCAGGTGGAAGTCCAGGGCGCTCGGCTGGAGGTGCTGGGCGTCGGGACGACCGGGTATGCCAAGGACATTCTGCGGGACGTCCTGCAGGCCGACGCCGCCATCGTCGAGACGGTGGCCCACACGGAATCGGCCGTCAAGTTCTATAAGGATCCGCACGTCATCGTCGACGTGGGCGGTCAGGACATCAAGCTCATCGTGCTCACCGACGGCCGCGTGAAGGACTTCCGGCTCAACACACAGTGCTCGGCCGGCAACGGCTACTTCCTGCAGTCGACGGCCGAGTCGTTCGGCATCCCGCTGCAGGAGTTCGCCACACGCGCCTTCAGCGCCCAGGCGATGCCGGTCTTCGGGTATGGCTGCGCCGTGTTCATGCAGTCGGACATCGTCAACTTCCAGCGCCAAGGGTGGGCGCCGGAAGAGATTCTCGCCGGGCTGGCGGCGGTGCTGCCCAAGAACATCTTTCTCTACGTGGCAAGTATTCCCAACGTGGCCACGCTCGGTACACGGTTCGTGCTGCAGGGAGGCACGCAGCACAACCTGGCAGCCGTCAAATCGGAGGTGGACTTCATCAGGTCGAACTTCCGTGGCGCCGGGGTGGAGCCGGAGATCGTCGTCCACGAGCATTGCGGCGAGGCAGGAGCCATTGGAGCCGGGGTCGAGGCGGTGCGCCTGTGGAAGAACGGGCGTCGAACAACCTTCATCGGCCTCGAGGCGGTCCTCAAGATCAGCTATCGCACGACGCACAACGAGGCGACGCGCTGCAACTTCTGCAAGAACAACTGCCTGCGGACGTTCATCGACATCAAGATGCCCGCCTTCGCCGAGGCTTCGGCGGGCAAGCCCGAATTCGCCGAGGCTTCGGCGGGCAGGCCGGCAGAGGCCAGGCCCGTCCAGGCGGTCCCGGTGACGTTCGTGTCCAAGGTCGCGAAAGCCGACGATGAGCGGCGGCTCATCATCGCCACCTGCGAAAAGGGATCGGTCGAGGACGTCGGGAGCATGCGCACGATCAAGGCCGGAGTGGATTCGGTCAAGCAGGCCAACCCGAACCTCGTCGAGATCGCAGCCAGGGAGGCTTTCAGGAGCCGCGGTCCCGAGAACGTCGCCGACCCCATTCCGGCGCGGGTGTGGAGCAGGGCGACGCGGGCGCGGGTCGAGGCCATGACGCGGCGGCCAAGCGTGCGCATCGGGATGCCGCGCGTTCTCAACATGTATACGTATGCGCCGTTCTTCGCCGGCTACTTCGAGAGTCTCGGGCTCCTCGGCGGCAACCTGGTGTACTCCGACTGCACGAGCGGCGAGATGTACCGCGCCGGTGCCACGCGCGGCGCCATCGACCCGTGCTTCCCGTCCAAGATCGCCATCGCGCACGTCCACAACCTGCTCGCCGTCAAGCACGCGAAGAAAAAGCTCGACTACATCTTTTTCCCAATGGTCGACACCCTGCATACGTCGCTGACCGACCTCGTCGGGTCGTATGCGTGTCCGACCGTGACCGTGACGCCCGATACGGTCAAGGCCGCGTTTACGAAAGAGTCCGACGTCTTCGCCGAGCACGGCGTGCGGTATCTCAGCCCGATGGTCAACTTCACGGATCGCGCGCGGCTCGCCCGCCAGCTGTTCCAGACGTGGGGCGAAGCGCTCGGCCTCTCCGAGGCGGAGAACGCGCGCGCCGTGGAGGTGGGGTTCCGGGAGCTGGCCGCCTACGAGGCCGACATCTCCCAGCGCGCGCGTACGGTCCTCGACCAGCTCGAGCGTGAGAACCGGATTGGCATCGTGCTGCTCGCGCGGCCCTACCATCATGACCAGGGTCTGAACCACGAGATTCTCGAGGAGTTCCAGAAGCTCGGGTATCCCGTCTGCTCCCAGAGCACGCTGCCGGCCGATGGGGACCTGCTCGAGCGGCTCTTCGGTGAGGAAGTCCGGGCCGGGGTGATTCCAGGGCCGCTGGCGATCACGGACGTGTGGAAGAACAGCTACTCGGCCAACACGAACCTGAAGATCTGGGCGGCGAAGTTCACGGCGCGGCACCCGAACCTCGTGGCCCTCGAGGTGTCGAGCTTCAAGTGCGGGCACGACGCGCCCATCTACACGGTGGTCGAGCAGATCATCGAGAAGTCCGGCACGCCGTACTTCTCGTTCAAGGATATTGATGAAAACAAACCGGCCGGATCAATCAGGATCCGCGTCGAGACGATTCACTACTTCCTCCAGCGGTACGCGGAAGGCCTCATTCGCAGACGGCGACAGGCGTCGGCCGGAATCGACGCGCAGGTGGTGGCGTACGAGCGGTGGCTGCGCCAGCAGCTTTTCCAGGAGCGCGAGCTGGCGGACCTGGCGGCGCAGCAAGCCAACGGCGCGCCGGCAGGGCGGCTGCTGCCGATGGTGTCGGCAACAGCCGCCGCGCAGCACACCGGCGATCACGCCGGCGCATGCTCGGGACACTGAAGCCTGAGGAACAGGCCGCCGTGTCTTGAATGGGCCGATACAATCCTGCGACATTGCCGGACCGCGGCGATCGCGCTTGACTCCAGCCCCCTCATCCGGGTCACCGGAGACGGGTCGATGCGTCGGCCATCACGAGGTCGGGATACGTCGACGCCAATGTGTGCATGGCGTCCATGCGAGCCGGGACCTCGACGTCCAGGATGTGACGCTGTTGCTCGGGTGACGCGGATGCGATGCGATCGGCGATGGAGGCTTGCATCTGTTCCTGCGCCGAACCAGGCGGCATCACGAAGTACTGATAGGTAAGCGTCGCACGCAGGATCAGCTCGCGCGTGCCGCGCGGCACTGGGAACACGAACCGCTCGACCGTTGTGCCCCCGGCGCGGAGCGTGCGGTCGAAGCCACGCGCGAAAGCGGCCTCCATCATCACCGGCTCGTTTCCCTTGCGGTCCTTGAAGTTGAAGCCGTATTCGCGCATGTCCCCGTACAACTCTGTGCCGGAGGGGTCATTCGGATCCTGTGCCCAGAACCTGAGCACGACTCGTGTGCGCGGCGGTCAACCATCGGGAATGGGATGTCCCGTTTTGTTGACCATCGCCACCGTGGCCTCGACTTGTGACCCCTGCCGGAACCCGGTCACCGCCAGATCCACGCCTTTCCTCAGGAACGCTTCGTTTCGAGGACCTGGGAACCCATGGTAGGCCGGCTCGTCCTCGCGCGTCGTCACGCCCATCTCACTCTTCATGTGACACGATTGACACGTGACGCCACGCCGCGCGAACGCGGTCTGCTCCCACGTGCGAACGACCGTGCAACACGGAGGGCCCGCAGCCGAACTGCTCCGACCTGTGGCGTACGAGGTGGCGTACGTGGCGTTGTAATCGTGACAGGCCCCGCACATCCGGGCCTCCTTGAAGAACGGCCGGAGTGGCTTCGTCTGTTCTTTCAGATGGCGTTCCAGTGGACCCGGATCGAAGCTGACAGACTGTAGCGCCGGATCCGGATGCTCCTCCGCATCTCGCAGGGCGTGACAGGCGGCGCATCCGATGCCCTCCGAGGTCACACTCTCGCCGGCGAGGAGCTGCCGGCTCAGTTGCGGAGCGTTGTCTTTCACCTTCACGTCCGGCGCGTGGCAGTTGAGGCAGTACTCGAGGCGTTGCCCACCGGTGTTGTAGTTGAAGATGACGAACATCGCCCGGAACGTCGTCCCCAGCGACCGGGCGTGATACGAGGTCTTCCATTCCTCGAACTGCCGGCGGTGGCATGTCGCGCATGCCCGCGCGGAGGGAAACCCTTGAACCCGAGTCCCGTAGTCCGCTCGCAGATTGGCCACGTGGTTGACAAGCGCATCCAGGTCCTCGCCGGTGAGTCCGGTCGCGGGCATCTCGCTTCCCGGGAAGAAGCCAGCGGGATTCACCAGAAAGGCCGCGAGCCACTCTCGCTCTCGCTCGCTCGGGCCGGACGCGAGCGACGGTCCTGACTTCTGCTCCTCGCCAGGCCCTGCATGACACGACTGGCAGCGCAGCCCTTCAAAGAGCTGCTCGCCTCTTGTCCTGGCAGTCGCCGGCGGCGCAGGCGTCTCAATCCAGGCCTGAACTCCCAGGCCGATCGCCGCGGTGAAGAACACCCCACCGGCAGCCAGCGCGAATCTTCTGCGCGCCGGCAGACACGACGGGTTGCGGTCATAGAACGGGAGGGCCAAGAGAAGAAGAATTGTTGCTGCCGGGAGCAGCACTCCGCCGACGAATTCGAGGCGTCCGTAAAAGACGGGAAGCTTCAAGAGCTGGAACAGAGGGAGAAAGTACCACTCCGGACGCGGGATGTAGTCCGTTGCTGACGAGTCCGCCACCGCCTCGAGCGGGACGCCCACCTTCAGCGTCAGCGCAAAGAGGATCGCCAGCAGCAGTCCCGAGAACGCGACGTCACGAACCAGTTGGAATGGATGGAACGGCAACCAGCGAGTGACCGGTCTCACCTCCTCCCACGGTGGAGCAATTCCGTGCCGGCGCACCAGCCAGAGGTGGACGAGGACCAGCGGCACGACGAGCGCCGGCAGGATCACCAGGTGCAGAACGTAGAACCGCGTCAGCGTGGGTGCGCCCACCATGTCGCCTCCGCGTATCAGGCGAAGAAGCGCGTCGCCGACAACAGGAACGCTGCCGGCGATCTTCGTGCCGACGACGGTGGCCCAGTACGCCTTCTGATCCCAGGGCAGCAGGTACCCGGTGAAGCCGAACGCCAGGAGCGTGACGAAGAGGCAGACGCCAACCACCCAGGTCGCCTGCCGCGGGCGCTTGTAGGCGCCATAGATGAAGACGCGCCCAAGATGGAGCAGCAGGACCACGATCAGGAGGCTTGCCGCCCAGTGATGCAACCCGCGAATGATGTGTCCGAAGGCGACCGTCTCGGTGATGTACCGCACGCTCGCGTAGGCGCGACCCGGGGTCGGATCGTAGTTGATGGCGAGGAGGACGCCCGTGATCGCCTGAAGCACCAGCAAGAACAGAATGCCGCTGCCGAGGACGTGTGGCCATCCAACACCCTCGGGCACAGGCTTCAGCAGGAAACTCGCGATCGCGTCGCGCGCGCTGGCCAGCAGAGGCCGCTCGGAGTTGCGATCGCCCATCGGCTACACCTCACGCACGAGCAAGACGCCGTTCTCAACGCGCGCGTCGAGCCTGTCGAGGCCCCGAGGCGGCGGACCGGCAACCACCCGCCCATCGCGATCGAACACGCCGCCATGGCACGGGCACACGAAACGTCCTTCCTGATCCACCCAGCGGACGTTGCAGTTCAAGTGAGGACACGTGCCGGAAAAGACCGTCGGCACGTCTGAATCCGAACGCAGAACGATCGCGCGCCGGACGACCGTTTCGCGAATCCAGCCGTCGACCACCTCCGTCAGGTATGGCACTTCAACAGGCCGGCCGTCCGGAACCAGGGAGAGAGGACCAAGACTGATCCAGGCGTCCTCTCGGCCTGGCCGGCGCAACGGCGAAAGCAGATACCCGAGGACCGGCACGCTCGTGGCGACGCTGATGACGGTCGTCATCGCAACGACGCACCATTCCAGGAAGCGTCGCCTGGAAGTGGCGACGTCTACCCCATGTGAGCTCGCACCGTCGTCCATCACCAAGCCCCCTGTGCACAAACCGTGCTTTACCCACCTCCCTGAGGTTGTTCTCTCAACCCTGAATCGTGGTCCCAGGCACCGGCCTCGGTCTGTCGCGTTGCGGCAATGGTGTGTGCGGCGAATGGTCGTCAGGCATCTTCGTGAGCGTCTCGGCATATACACCGTCTGCCCCAGCGGCGATCCACTCTCCGGCCGAGATCACACCGTGGTCGATCTTGTAGACGGCGACACCGACGAAGCCGGGCCCGAAGTAGCTGACCGCCAGCACACCGTGGCGCACCAGTCCGACACCCGCTGCCGGCGGCCCTTGCGAGAACGTCCAGCGCATCTGCACGAGATCGCCCTGCTGCCGCACTTCCAGTACGCAGGTGTAGCGGTTCCCGTCCGGGCTGACGCCTTCGCAGGCATAGATCCCCGCGATGGACGGTTTCTCCTGGGCGGCGATGCGAGCGGTCGGCGTCGAGAGAGCGGCGAGACCAACAAGCAGGACGGGTAGTAATCGTTTCACTGTTGGCTGCCCCTATTGTTCGCCTACGCCTCTTCGAGCGACTCTGCGCCCCTATAAATGAGAACGCCGCCGACGGCCAATGAGTTAGGAGCAGTGCGTGGATACCAGCCGATTCACTTCGTCCGAAGTCAGGCGAGGCGTCTGAGCGTGCGTCCAGTCCGCTGCGGGTTCGAGCGCACCAAGCGGAGATCGCGAGAGCTCCGAGGACGAATGACCTCCGCCGCCCGCAAGGCCCGCATCTGCTGCAGAAACGCACCATCGGCCTCGCCGCCCTGCCACTCTCGCCAGCGAATGCGCAGATTGAGCCACAGAAGGGCGAAGAGGCCGTTTCTCATCGAACCGATAGCCGTTCCGTAAGTCTCACCGATCCGCTGGATCGTTCCGGCGAACTGAACGTTCGAACCTTGACGGGAGTTACTGCGCACCTCGGAAATCGCAGAGGAAATGTTTCGCAGGGGATAGGGAAAACCGGCCACTAACTTTTCGCGCCCTGCTTAGTACTGACTCGCATAAATATGGCAACGTATTCTGCTTGTCCAATTCGGCCAGCGCGGTTTATCCTGACGTCCCAGGAGGACGAATGGAGTGCCGCGACACAGCCCCTACCTCATAGTCCTTTCGCCGCGCGAGCGAG
>JACPTI010000047.1 GCA_016192845.1 Acidobacteriota bacterium | reverse complement strand
GGATTCCGGAGCGCCCGCAATCTGCCGAACAATTTGAATTCCTCTTAAAGAGAGGTAACGTTCATTTCGGTCTTCGCGGAGGAGGACTTCAAGGTGTCGCGCGCACAATCGCCGTGAGGACAGCGAGAGACGAGGAAGGAGGGCTACTTTGCCAAAATCTAAACAGCCTCAACTCGATCTTGCCTTCCTAAGGCAATTACGGGGCCTCAGCACGCGGGTTAATGACCTCATAGATGACGTTCTGCTCCTTCTCCGAGATCGCTACACAACTGAAGAACTCGGGAAAGCAGCGGGCTACGTAAAGTCCTCTGTCAGCCGCATTCAACGACACCAGCAGCGCAAGTCCAGGCGGCGCCATCGATAGACACTGGCGACTTCGAGCTGGCACCAGAACTGACCCATGGAATCTAACCATGACCCCCTGAAGGCCTTCAGCAGGGTGAGAGAGCACCCTCAGGCCAAGCTCGCTAGCTGTCCCAGCGCGCCGCGCGCCGCTTGATCAGCTCGCGCAGGCGCTCGGTCTCCGCCTCCGGCAGGTGCACGAAGGTGAAGGCGTGGCCGTCGGGGTCCACACGGACCACCAGCGACATCACGTTGATCGCCGGGCCGCCGTCCGGCGGCGTGAACGACAGCTTGAGCACGCTGCGCGGGCTCAGCGGCGCCTTGAGCCGCGCCTTCATCCCCGCGATGCCGATCTCGATGGTCGTGCCGTGGTGCTCGGCGCCGCTGTACTCGTTGACGCGGACGGGAACCGACAGGGGCACGCGCCCCTGTCGCCGCCGGTCGGCATGCGGCGCGCGTTCGGCGAGCCGGCTCAGCGCGTGCGGCTCGAGGAACGTGAGGACCTCGTGCAGGCGGTCCAGCGGGACGGGCTTGCCGACGAAGTCGGCGGCGCCGAGGCGAAGGCACTCGCGCGCCTGGCTCTCCGTGACGACGCCCGAGACCGCGACGATCGGCACGCCGAGCTCGCGCACGGGGCGGAGCTGGAGGAAGTCGAGCCCGCTCATCCCGGGCAGATGGATGTCGAGGATGATCGCGTCCGGGCGCTCGGTCCGGAGTTTGCCCAGCGCTGCCTCGGCGCTGCGCACAACGAGGGGCTGATGACCGAGCTCGAGGAGGAAATCCCGGAAGACGTCGCCGAGGTCCGGCTCGTCCTCTACGACCAGCACCCGCATGTCGTCGGAAGTCTAGCACGATAGGTGCAGAGCCGGCCACGGCCTCCGGCAGGCACGCGGTCCGACCGCGCGTGCTATACCGCGTGCTATACTGCGTCGTCGGGCCGATTCGAAGGAGGAAAGCTGCGTGTCGGGCTACCTGCCCGTGCTGATATTCGCCGCGTTCATCGTCGGGTTCGGAGTTGCCTCGCTCGCCGTCGCCCGGTTGCTCCGGCCCCACCGCCCCGACGACGTCAAGCTCGCGAACTACGAATGCGGCGCCGAGCCGATCGGCTCGGCGTGGGTGCAGTTCCCGGTCGGCTTCTATCTCGTCGCCCTCGTCTTCGTCGTCTTCGACGCGCTGGCCGTGTTCCTCTTCCCCTGGGCGCTCGTGCTGCGCGCCGCCGGCATGGGCGCGTTCTGGGTGATGGCGGGCTTCGTCGGGATCATCGGGCTCGGCTGGCTCTACGCGTATCGGGAGGGCGTGCTCGAGTGGAAGTGAAGCCGCCGGTCCCGCAGGTCCCGCCGCCCGTCTGGGGCGACTTCCGGGACCTCCAGGAGTGGGAGAAGTACCACCAGCACCGCGCGGTCGACGACAAGACCTCGAACACGCTCGCGTCCATCGCGGAGGCGATCCACCACATGCCGGGCGGCTGGATCGTCACGACGTCCACCGAGAAGATCTTCAACTGGGCACGGAAGTCGTCCATCTGGCCGGTGACGTTCGGGCTGGCGTGCTGCGCGATCGAGATGATGGCGACGTTCGCCTCGCGCTTCGACGTCGAGCGCTTCGGCATGGTGCCGTGGGCGTCGCCGCGCCACTCGGACCTGATGATCGTCTCCGGCACGGTGACCATCAAGATGGCGCCGATGCTCAAGCGCATCTACGACCAGATGCCCGACCCGAAGTGGGTGGTCTCGATGGGCTCCTGCGCGAACTCGGGCGGCCCCTTCCGGCACGGCTACCACGTCGTCAAAGGAGTGGACCGCGTCGTGCCCGTGGACGTCTACGTGCCCGGCTGCCCGCCCACGCCCGACTCGCTCATGTATGGCCTGCTGAAGCTGCAGGAGCAGGTCGCCGAGTTCCAGAAGACCGGCGCGCGCCCCGCCTCGTCCGGTCCCAAGTGAGCATGACGGCCGCCGACGCGAGCACGCGGATCCGGGAGAGGTTTGGCGTGGAGGCGGTCATGGCCGACGGCGTGCTGAGCGTCGTCTTGCCGCGCGAGCGATGGCAGGAGTTCGGCCGCGTGGCGAGGGAGGAGCTGGGCTGCGCCTACTTCAACTGGCTCTCCGCCGTCGACTGGAAGGACCAGGGGCTCGAGGTGCTCTGCCGCGTCGAGAATCTCGACGCGCGTCTGGTCGTGATGATGCGGACGCGGCTCGTGGCGGGCGAGGCGCGTTGCCCGACGCTGACGCACCTCTGGCGCGGCGCCGACTGGATGGAGCGCGAGTGCTACGACATGTTCGGCATCGTCTTCGAGGGCCATCCCGATCTCCGGCGGATCCTCCTGTCCGAGGGCTGGGAGGGCCACCCGCTGCGGAAGGACTACGCCGTCGACACCCCGTTCACCCCGTACCGATGACCCCTCACGAGAGGAGCCGCCAATGATTTATGAGCTGCGCACCTACACGCTGATGCCGGGCAAGCAGGGCGAGTACCTCAAGCTCAACGCGGAGGTCGGCCGCCCGACGCGGGGCGACAAGTACGGCAAGCTGGAAGGCTCGTGGACGACCGAGTTCGGCACGCTGAACCAGTTCGTGCACCTCTGGAGCTACCCCGACCTGGTCGAGCGCGAGCGGCTCCGCGCCGAGCTGCAGAAGAACACCGACTGGACCCAGGGCTACATCCCGAAGATCCGCCCGATGCTCCTCGCGCAGGAGAACAAGATCCTCTCGGCCCAGCTGCCGCTCAAGCCGCCGGCGGACAGCGGCAACGTGTACGAGCTGCGCTGGTATCGCACGCACGTCGGGAAGGCGGGCGAGTGGCTCGGCCACTTCAAGGCGATCATGCCGATCCGCGAGAAGTACTCGAAGAACGTCGGCCTCTGGCAGACCGAGGTCGCCCAGCTCAACGAGGTCGTCCACCTCTGGGCGTACCGCGACCTGAACGACCGGGCGGCCGTGCGCGCCAGGGTCCTTCAAGATCCGGAGTGGCAGGCCTTCATCGGCAAGTCGTCGCCGCTCCTCGCCGAGATGCGGTCGATCGTCCTCAACCCCGCGCCGGCGTCGCCCATGAAATAGCCGCAGGGCGAGCCGAGCGACTGCCGTGGGCGGGGCGCCACGAGTCGCGAGGCGAGCGAAAGACGAAAGTCCAGGATGAACACGCAGACGCAGGTCGTCGAGCTGGGCTACGGCGGCAACGAGCGCCTCATGTTGAACATGGGGCCTCAGCACCCGTCGTCGCATGGCGTCTTCCGCATGATCCTCACCCTCGCGGGCGAGACGGTCGTCGCCGTGGACGCGGTCATCGGCTACCTCCACCGTTGTCACGAGAAGCTCGGCGAGACCCTCACGTACGCGCAGTACCCGTCGATCGCCTCGAAGACGGACTACGTCGCCGCGATGACCGCCGAACTCGCCTACGTCTCCGCCGTCGAGCGGGTCGGGAAGATCGAGGTCCCCAAGCGGGCGCAGTATTTGCGCGTGATCGCGGCCGAGCTCCAGCGGATCGCGTCGCACTGCCTCTGGCTCGGCACGTGGTGCCTCGACATGGGCGGCGCGATCGGCGGCGGCTCGACCGTGTTCCTCTACTGCATGCGCGAGCGCGAGATGATCCTCGACCGCTTCGAGGAGCTGACGGGCGCGCGGCTGCTCTACGGCTTCCACCAGGTCGGCGGCACGCGCTACGACGTTCCGGCCGGCTGGGACACGAAGGTCCGCGCGACTGGCGACTTCATGGAGAAGCGCATCGACGAGTACGAGGCGATGCTCGAGGGCAACGCGTTCTTCCTCGTGCGGACGCAGGGCGTCGGCGTCATCTCCCGGGAGCTCGCGCAGGAGGTCGGCGTCGTCGGGCCGCTGATCCGCGGCTCGGGCGTGAACTACGACGTCCGCCGGGCCGAGCCGTACTCGTCGTACCGGGACTTCGATTTCCGGGTGCCGGTCGAGACGGCGGGGGACTGTTACGCGCGCTACCGCGTGCGGATGGTCGAGTTCCGCGAATCGATCCGGATCATCCGTCAGGCCCTCGACGGTCTGCCCGACGGGCCGATCTCGTCGCGGCCCGGCGTGAAGTCGGTGGGGCAGGTGCGCGTGCCCAAGGGCGAGGGGTACGCGCGGGTCGAGGGGCCGCGCGGCGAGGTCGGCTGTTACCTCGTCAGCGACGGCGGGCCCAAGCCCTACCGCCTCAAATGGCGGGGCGCCTCGTTCACGAACCTCGCGGTGCTGCCCCACATCATTCCCGGCCACAAGGTCGCCGACGTCGTGGCCATCATGGGGTCGGTGGACCCGGTCTTCGGCGAGGTGGATCGGTGACCTCGTCGCCGGTGGTCTGGCAGGCGATCGAGGCGTTCGTCGTGCTGAACGCCCTCCTGGTCCTGGTGGCCTACGTGACGCTGCTCGAGCGGAAGTTCGCGGCGCGGATGCAGTCGCGGATCGGGCCGTACTACGTCGGCCGCCCCCACGGCTGGCTCCAGCCCATCGCCGACGCGCTCAAGCTCATGCTCAAGGAGGACGTCGTCCCGACCGCGTCGGACCGCGGGGTGTACAACCTCGCGCCCATCGTCTTCCTCGTGCCCTGCCTCCTGATCTTCGCGACGATCCCGTTCGCCCCGGAGCTCGGCGTGGCCGACCTGAACATCGGCGTGCTCTTCTTCCTTGCCGTCTCCTCGCTCGAGATCGTCGGGCTCTTCATGGGCGGCTGGGGGTCGAACAACAAGTACGCGCTCCTCTCGGCGATGCGGGCGGTGAACCAGATCATCTCGTACGGCCTCCCGTTCATCTTCGTCGCGCTCGTGCCCGTCCTCCTGGCGGGCTCGCTCCAGATGTCGGCCATCGTCGCCGCCCAGCAGGGGCTCTGGTTCGTCGCGTACCCTGGCCTGGGCCAGCTCGCGTTCGTCCTCTTCCTCGTCGCGGCGCTCGCCGCCGAGAACCGCGTGC
Source organism: Acidobacteriota bacterium (assembly GCA_016192845.1). GTDB lineage: Bacteria > Acidobacteriota > Vicinamibacteria > Vicinamibacterales > UBA2999 > MELF01. The sequence goes on along the minus strand of JACPTI010000047.1, from coordinate 1,058 downwards.
CCTTCGACATCCTCGAGGCCGAGTCGGAGCTGGTCGCGGGCTTCCGCGTCGAGTACAGCGGGATGAAGTTCGCGCTCATCCAGCTCGGCGAGTACGCCCACATGCTGGGCACGAGCTTCCTCGGCGCGCTCCTGTTCCTCGGCGGCTGGTCGGGGCCCTGGCCCGCGTGGTTCGGGCCCATCGCATTCCTGCTGAAGGCGGTCGGCATCTTCCTGCTCGTCACGTGGGTGCGCTGGTCCTTCGTGCGGATCCGCGTGGACCAGATCCTCGCGATCTCGTGGAAGCTCCTGCTCCCCGCATCGCTCGTCCTCCTGCTCGCGACCGGCTTCGTGGTCGCGCTCCGAGGCGCCGGTGGCGCATAACGGCCGCGGGATCCCGGGCTTCTGGGGCGAGACGGGCCAGCTCGTCGGCGCCGTCGGGCGCGCGATGGGCGTCACGCTCCTGAACCTCTTCCGCCGACCGGTGACCGTCCGGTACCCGGACGTCCAGCGGACGTACCCCGACCGGTTCCGGGGCATCCTCGCGCTCACCTACGACCGGGAGACCGGCGAGGAGAACTGCATCGGCTGCCGGCTCTGCGAATACATCTGTCCGCCGCAGGTCATCAAGGTCGAGATGCTCAAGAGCGAGAAGCGGAACTACGCCAAGACGTTCACGCTCGAGCTCTATGCGTGCGAGTTCTGCGAGCTGTGCGTGCAGGTGTGCCCGACCGACGCGATCGTCATGCTCCGGACGTTCGACCTGGCCACGGCCGACCGCCGCTCGATGCTCCTCGACAAGGACCGGCTCCACGCGCTCGGCATGCAGTTCGAGCCGTCGTGGGCGACCGGGAACAAGCTGCGTGACATGCAGGCGCCGCCGAAGGCGGCGAAGGCCGCCGCCGAAGGCGCCAAGGGAGACGCGAAGGAGCGCGCCGAGTGACGTTCGAGACCGTGGGGTTCTGGGTGGTGGCCGCAGTGCTGCTCGCCTCGAGCCTCGCCGTGGTCCTCACGAAGAACCTCTTCCACGCCGTGCTCTACCTGGCGGCGGCGCTCGTCGCGACGGGCGCCGTCTTTCTC
>JACPTI010000078.1 GCA_016192845.1 Acidobacteriota bacterium | reverse complement strand
GGCGACGGACGAGGGCCTCACCAGAGGCGCCGCGGCCTGAGAATATGTAGAAACTCCAGGCGCCGCATAGAATGCGGCGTAATAAGGGCGATTGATCGCACCACGCCAGCGGCGGTCTGCGGTGAGCACCTCGGCCTCTCGCAGTGTTTCCGCGGCTCGCGCGATTCTCTGTCGCGCGAGCTCAGCGGCCGGCGTGGTCACACCGGCAGCCCCTCGCGTTCGATCGTCCGGAGGAACTGCGTCTCCCGCCAGACCGGATCGTTCATCGCGCGCGTGGTCAGGACACACGGCGAGATGTGTACCGCATAGTCGAGGCTCACATCGAAGGCAATGTCGCTCACCGCAGTTTCCAATCGAATACGGTCAGCCTCGGGCTGCACGATGACAAGGACGTCGATGTCCGAATCAGCTATGGCGTCGCCGCGGGCTTTCGAGCCGAACAATCTGATGTCGACAACGTTGTCGCGCAGCTCCTGGCGAAGGCGGTCGACAAACGCTGCAACCGCTCGCGCGTCCTCGGCCGTCAAGGGTGGAACGAGCTTAGCGCCAGGCGCAGTGCTCACCCGGTTATTGTAGCGGGGACTCCGGGCTCCCAGACCTTGCCAACCGACTCCCTACGTGGCGGTTCGGAGCGTGATGTTTCCCGCCTCTTAAGCCAACACGTCGGCGGCCGGCAGCGCCAGCCCGGGCACGCCCGCCGAGGTCAACTGATCACCGGGCCGACGCGCAGGTGCTGGCGATAGCCACCCGAACCCGGCTCGCGATACACATCCTCCGCGTGGCCGCCGAGATCCACGACCCACGCTTCCGGGATCCCCGCCTGCCCGCACGGCGGCACCTTTTCCACGCGGTCGCTCTCCGCGGATGTAGCACCCCACCGCGCAGGCGTGCGCGGTGGGGGCCCCGCTGTGTACCGCTGTGTCGGCCACCTCGATCACCAAGAGCACGTCCGAGGGCCCCGGGTGCGCGTCACGATAGAAATCGGGGCGCGCCTCGGCTACCGTCACGCGCGGCTGGGGCTCGCAGTAGTCGTCCAACTGCACCGGACTCTGTACCCGCACGATGTACCGTCCGAGAGCTGACTCAAACGCGCATTCAGGTGATCCACGCAGCTCGCATGGCGGCTCCGGCACGGCTTCGAAACGAGAGGAGCTCTACACGAGCCGGGCGAGGCGCGGAACCTCAGTGGCGAAATATCGCTTCACGGTCTCCCACTCCAGCGCCACCAGCATGTCCGGCATCGGCTCCGCCTCGGCGTCGCGGAAATACGTGAGCGCCTTGTAGAGGTGCACGCGGTTGTAGGGCGTGGCGCGGAACTTCTGGTCGAACCACGCGAGGATTGCGGCAAGCCCGTACAGTTGCGACGCAACATAGAGGTCGACGAAATCGCGGCGTCCGCCCCGCGTGGCGATGGCGTTCACCTTCATACAGGCGATGTCGCGCGCATCGGCGACGCTGACCGCCTCGAATGCCGCGAGCGGAAAGAGCAGCGGGTACGGAAAGTGGAGAAAACTCACGAGGATGCCATCCACGCTCACGTGCAGCGCACCCGGAGCGGTCCGGCCGATCCGCAGTCGCGAAAGTCCACTCAGCCGGCGCAGGAGGTCGGCGGGATCGAACTCCGTCTCTCGAAATAGGTCAAGGTCGAGCGATCGGCGGTGGCCGAGATGCAATGCGAGGCCCGTCCCCCCAGCGAGATAGAAACCATCGAGTGCAGACCGGTCAGCGAGATCGCCCGCTGCTCGCTCCCACCCCTCGGGCAGGACTTCACGATGCCACGTGTCTTCGTCGGTCGTCACGAATGCGGGAGGTCAGCGAGTATCGCGGAGCGCGACAACGTCCGCTACAGGCACTCCGAAGAGCATGGCCCAGAAGTTGGCCGACAGGGGGGTTAGATTCCGGTCGGTGCGCAGCACCTCCAGAATCTGATCGTGCGTGAAGGTCCGCCGCATCCATGCGACGGCCTCTTCATCCCCGTATTCCAGCACGCGCTCGATGGTATAGCGGGGATACGCCGCAGGGTCGAAACGGTCGGTGTTCGTGTCCCAGAACAAGAGACGAAGGTGAGGTGGAACCATGGGCACGCTCATTCCATTTTCGCACGAGCGGATTGGCGTCATCTGGACGATCTCTCCGGCAAGCAACTCGACCCGGTCATCCTCGGTGAAGATGCCGGCGCCGGCCATCTGATGAAACTCCGCAACCGTGAACAGCCGCCGTGGTGCCTGGACTGACATGTCGTCCCCCTCAACTGTCGCCTGAACCGTTCCGGTTCCGATGAATCGTCTCTTACAACAGACGCTGAAACCCCGCCTGTTCGAAGTGGTGGTCGTGGGTAAACACGCGGCGGATCTCACGCGCCTGACAGATAAGAATCGACGAGCAGTCCACGAGGGACCAGTCCTTGTCGAGACGCGACTCGTATAACTCGAAAGCTGCTCGCCAACCGGTCTCGGACGCCCCCACGATTTCAGTTCGATCGGAAACGAGGAGCCGGCGTGTGTCGGCGATCGCCGCGCGGCGCAGTTCACCCGTGGCCGCGCTCCCGAGAAATTCCGTCAAGACCCACTGGCTGGTGACGAATGACGTACGCGCTGCGGCAAGTTGCCGGAGGACCTCACGCGCTCGGTCGTGGAGCTGGTTCCGACGATGACACAGGGCGATCGGGGCACCGGTGTCGATGAATACTGGATCGTCATTCATCCCGAACGGCGCTTCGGCGTGCCGTAGATGTAATGGTCGTGCTCGCTGGCAAGATCGACAGGCAGATCAACGTCGGTGGCGTCATCTCCGAGGTGGTACGCAGGATCATCATCGGCAATCGCCTCAACACGCACACGCGTGCCCTCCGGCAGGCCCGCAGGGGGTTCCAACTCAATCCTGCCGTTCTTGACCGTGCCGAAATACACCACAACGAGAGTATACGGCTTGGGCTACCACAGGGACGGGAGCGAGTCCCCGGTGTTTTCACCCGGTCCGGCTGAAAGCCGGACACTACGTACGTGGACCAGAACTGCCTGTCTATCGCATCCACACCACCGGCATCAGCGCCAGCGGCTCGTTGCGCCGGAACAGGCGGACCGGCGCCGCCAGCGCCGCCGCCGCGCGCGCCTCGAGGCCGCCCGCCAGCTGCGCCCACGCCGCCCCTGAAGCGCCGAAGCGCTCCGCCAACATCTCGTAGAGCGTACGGCGCGCCGGGTAGACAACGAGCTCCACATCGTCATCGGCCGGAATGCCGGCCCGCTGCTTGGCCACCGCCACCGCTTCCTCGAGCCCACCCAGCACGTCGACCAGCCCGTGCTGCCGCGCCTGCTGGCCAGTCCACACGCGCCCCTGCGCCACGGCGTCGATCTCCCCCGCGGTCCGACCGCGCGACGCCGCTACTTTCTGCACGAAGCTGTCATAGAAGTCGTCCATGTAGCCCATCAGCTTGGCCCGCTGCGCCGGCGTGAACGGCACGAACGGCGATCCGATATCGGCGTTGCGCCCGGATCGCACGGTTTCGGTGGCGATGCCCATCTTCGCGAGCCCCGCGCCGACGGCGATCTTTCCACCGAACACGCCAATCGACCCGGTGAGCGTCCCCGGCTGCGCGACGATGACGTGCGCCGGCAGCGCGATGTAGTAGCCGCCCGAGGCCGCGAGATCCGACATGGAGACGACCAGCGGCCGCGACGGCCGCGCGTCGCGCGTGATCATCAGCTCGCGCCAGATGACGTCGGATGCCGTGGCCGATCCGCCGGGACTGTCCACCCGCAGGACGATCGCGCGAATTGAGTCGTCTTCGCGGATCCGCGCGAGCTGCTCCACAATCGTGTCGGAGCCGACGGTCGGGCCGTTCACCGGGTCGTACGCGCTCCTGCCGGTCGTGATGATCCCGGACGCGTACAGCACCGCGATGCGCGGCCCGGGGCGGAAGCCGACGGCGCGGGGGCTGACCCGCTGATACTCGGATCCCTCGACGAAACGCATCCGCCCGGATGCCGGTCTGAGCGCAGCCACGCGGTCGTCGAGCTGATCGACGTACGCCAGCCCATCCACCAGCCCCGCTTGCCGCGCCGCCTCCGGTGTGAACGGCCCCTCGTCCAGCAGCCGCCGCACCTCGTCCATCATCTTCCGGCGGCCCTCGGCAATCCCGCCGACCAGCTGCTCGTACAGATCGCGGTTCAGCGATTCGGCCATCTCGCGGTGCGCGCGCGTGAACCCGCGCTCGGTGAGCTGATTGGGCGCCGTCTTGTACTCGCCAATCCGCAGGAAGTCGGGCTGGGCGCCGAGCCGGTCGAGCATGCCGCGCAGGAAGATCTCGTACGACGCGACGCCGGTGAGGTCGAGCGGGCTGGCCGGCAGCAGGTACACCTGGTCGGCGGCCGTCGCCAGGTAGTACTCGCGATCGCCGCCGTACTCGAGGTGGGCGACGACGGTCTTGCCGGACTGCCGGAAGTCGACGAGCGCGTCGCGCAGCTCCTGGACCTTGCCCCAGTACGGCGAGGCGAGCGGCGACGGGCGCAGCACCACCGCCGTGATGCGCGGATCCCGCTTTGCCTTCCGGAGGCTCTCGACGAGTCCGGCCAGGCTCGTGGCGTCGCGCTGCAGCAGCGGCGCCAGCAGGTCGTCGGGCTGCCGGTCGAGCAGCTCACCGCCCGGGCGCAGCACCAGCGCGGCCTGCTCGGGCACCGACGGCCCGCGCGTCGCCACGACGTAGAGAAAGAGGAGGCCGCCAATCGAGACGAGGACGGCCAGACCAATCAGCGTGAGGACGAGCACGACGGCGCGACGGAGAGCCACAGCGACCTCCTTTTGCTTTTGCTATTGTGTGCCCAAAATTGGGACGGCCGCACGCGGACCCGCCGCGATCCCGGCGGACACGTCTGGACGAAGGCGTGCCGAAGGTAAGTCAGAACGGAGTACACTAAGAACAGAAAGTGAGCTGAGACGAGTATGGCAAGACTTCAACCTGTCCTCACCCCGACCGAGCTCGCGCTCGTCGATCAAATGGCGGAGTTGACGCGATCGAAGCGCACCGACGTGATCAAGAGCGCGCTGGCCGTGTACCACTGGTTCGTGCGTCAGGCGCTGACCGGCGCCAAGGTGGTGGCTCGGAAGCCGACCGGAGAGGAGGTCGCGCTCGAGACGGCCGAACTCGCGGCGCTGGAAGGGAAGGGGAATCGTCTCAGCCCCGAAGAGCTGGGGCTCCTCGCGAAGCAGCTCGCGTCGGCATCCGACGCTGTCGAGGCGGCGCGAATCAGGGAACGCCTCACACGCGGGTTCTATGGAATCTGAGCGTGCCAAAGGTTCGCCGTCAGCATCTTCCGCCGGCGCTTTTGCAGCATCTGCTCGACCGCATCCAGAGCCGGAAAATCCCTGCGACACAACTGGAACTTCTCGCAGGGTGGCTCGACACAGAGCCGGAGGTGCCCGAGGGCCGGTGGTACAAGCGGTTTCCGGGAATGACCGTCTGCGGGGAGGGAGAGCTGATCAAGACCTTTCTTCTTCCGGGCCAACCGGCCAGGGGCGAGCGTCTATAATCGCGCGATGCGACCTTCATGGAGGGCGGGTAAGGCGCGTATGGCGGGTAGGGCGAGTCGGTGGTTCTCGGCGCTACTCGCCCCACTCGCCCGACTCGCCCCACTCGCCCTGGTAGTGATCGCCGGCTGCGGCAGCTCCCCGGAGACCAGCACCGTGACCGAGCTCATCAGACGGGACGAACGCGTGGGGACCGGCGCGGAGGCGGAGGCCGGGCGGACAGTGACGGTGCACTACACCGGCTGGCTGTACGATCCAGCGCGCCCCGACCGGAAAGGGCGACAGTTCGACAGCTCCCGCGACCGGAACGAGCCGTTTTCGTTCCAGCTCGGCGCCGGGGAGGTGATCCGCGGCTGGGAGGAGGGGGTGGCGGGCATGCGCGTCGGCGGCCTCCGCACGCTCACCATCCCGCCCGACCTGGGCTACGGCGCGCGCGGGGCGGGCGGCGTGATTCCCCCCAACGCCGCGCTCGTGTTCGACGTCGAGCTGCTGGCGGTCCGGTAAGCGAGGTCCGGTTGAACGACTACCGCCTGAAAGGCGGTAGTCTCCGCGCGCGACTGAAAGTCGCCCCGCGCGCGGGTGTCGCGGCCCGACGCGGTAGTCGTTCATAGGCGCGCGCCACGGCGCGCGCATCGCTAGTCCCACGTGCTCGTTAGCTCGATGCAGCCGATCAGATCGGACCTGCT
>JACPTI010000034.1 GCA_016192845.1 Acidobacteriota bacterium | reverse complement strand
CCCGACGCGCCCATCGGCCCCGTCGGCGCGCCGCACGAGCGCGTCATCCTTCCGCCCTCGTCCGAGCTGCAGCGGATGGCGCTCGAGCGCCAACCGGAGCTGCGTTCCGTACTCCTGCAGCGCGAGCGTGCGGAGGCAGCGCTGGCGGCGGCGCGCACGGACTACAAGCCGGACTTCTTCGTCGGCGGCGGCTATTTCCTGATGCCCGGGCAAGCGGGCGCGTGGACGGCGTCTGCCGGCATCTCCTGGCCGAATGCGCCCTGGTCGCGCGGCCGGCTGGATGCGCGCGTCGCGGAAGCAGCGGCGGAGATCGAAGCTGCCCGTGCCCGGGAGCGCGCGGTGGAGAACGCTATCCGATTCAGCGTGCAGCAGGCCTACGTGCGCGTCCAGACGGCGGCGCAGCGGGCTGCACTGCTGCGCACGAGCATCGTGCCGCAGTCGGAGCAGACGCTCGAGGTGTCGCGCGTCGCCTATCAGGCCGACCGCGTCGATTTCCTCGCGCTCATCGACAACCAGCGCGTGCTGCTCGACACGCAGCTTGCCTACCACCGGGCGGTCAGCGAGCTCGAGCAGGCCATCGCCGACCTCGAACGCGCCGTCGGGACCGAGCTCGAGCCGACGGCATTTGCGCACGTCGGCGCACCGAAGGATCAGCCATGACAACCACTCGAACCTTCACGCTCGTGGCGCTCATCGGTGTCGCGATCGTTGCGGCCTTGGGATACGGCTTTCGCGATCGGCTGAGCGGCCTCCCACTCGTCGGAGCGCTGGTGGCCGCGCGCGGGGCGAACGCGATGCCGGCGGCCGGCCCCGGTGAGACGCCACCGGCGATCGAGCCGCAGGCGATCGATCCACGCGCGCCGGTGAACCTCGACCTGCGTCGCCAGCAACTGATCGGGGTGCGGACGGCCGGCGTCGAGCGCGCGCCCGCGGCCAGGACGATTCGGACCGTCGGCGTGGTGCGGTACGACGAGACGCGGCTGGCGGACGTGAACCTGAAGCTCGAGGGCTGGATCCGCGATCTCTACGTGGATTACACGGGCAAGCTCGTCCAGCGCGGCGACCCGCTCTTCACGATCTACAGCCCGGAGCTGCTGACGACCCAGCAGGAGTACCTGCTGGCGCTGAAGACCCGCGACCAGTTGCGCGGGTCGCAGATTGCCGACGCGCGGGAGTATGCGGACCGGCTGGTCGAGTCGGCGCGCACGCGCATCACGCTGTGGGACCTGCCGCCGGACCAGATGCGCGCGCTCGACGAGACACGTGAGCCCCAGACAACCGTCACGTTCCGGTCGCCCGTCGGCGGGTACGTCATCGAGAAGGCGGCGCTCCAGGGCATGCATGTGATGCCAGGGCAGACGCTCTTCAAGATTGCAGATCTCTCGCGCGTCTGGGTCGAAGCGGACATCTACGAACAGGACATGCCCGTCCTCAAAGTGGGCCAGCGCGCCACCGTCACGCTCGACGCCTACCCGGGCGAGCGCTTCACCGGCCGCGCCATCTACATCTACCCCTTTGTCGAGGAGAACACGCGGACTGTCAAGGTGCGGTTCGAGTTCGCCAATCGCAGCGGCCGGCTGAAGCCGGGCATGTACGCCAACGTGTCGCTGGATGCGCCCCTCGGCATGAGCACGACCATTCCGTCGAACGCGCTCCTGGACTCCGGCACACGGCAACTCGTGTTCGTCGCGGAAGGTGACGGGTACTTCCAGCCGCGCGACGTGAAAGTAGGACAGCGGCTCGGTGATCGCGTGCAGATCCTGGAGGGCCTGAAGCCGGGTGAGCAGGTGGCCGTGGGCGCCACCTTCTTCCTCGACTCCGAGAGCCAGCTCCGTGCGGCCGTGCAGAGCTTCGAGTCGCCGCCGGCGGCAGGCGCCCGGGGCGCACCGTCGGGCGAGCGCATCGAGATCACCTTCCGCCCGCAGCCCGACCCGCCCAGGACGGGCGACAACACGTTCGAGGTCTCGGTCAGGGACGCCTCGGGTCAGCCGATCCCGGATGCCGAGGTCTCCGTGACGTTTTTCATGGCCGCGATGCCGACGATGAACATGCCGGCGATGCGGAATGAGACCAAGCTGTCGCCCGTGGGCGGCGGCATCTATCGCGGGATGGGGCAGGTGATGATGGGCGGCCGTTGGGACGTGACCGTGAACGTCGGCAGGAACGGGCAGCGTGTGGGATCCAGGCAGTTCGCCGTCGTAACGAGGTGATCACGGGCCGCGCAGGCAGAGGCGGAACGTAGTGTCCGGCTTCAGCCGGACCACCAAAGGAGAGCGCGCATGACTCGCATCAGTATGGCACTTGGGGTGGCGGCACTTGGCGCCGTGACGATCGCGGTGGGATGCGGCGGCGGGAGTCAGCAGACGGCGTCGGAAAGTGCGCCGCCCGCGTCGACCCCTGCGGCGCCGGCCCAGACGGGCACGGAAGTGGTCGATATCACCTTGAAAACGGATCCAGACCCGGTGAGGACAGGCGAGAACACGTTCGAAGTCATGGTGATGCAAGACGGAACGCCGGTCACGGACGCGATGGTGACGACCGAGTTCTTCATGGCAGCGATGCCGGCGATGAACATGCCGGAGATGCGCACGAAGACCGAGCTCACGCATCAGGGCAACGGAATCTACCGAGGCAAGGGTCAGGTGATGATGGCCGGCAACTGGGACGTCACGGTGATGGTCATGCGCGGCGGCCAGGAGATTGGCAGCGAGAAGCTGACGCTCACCGCCAAATGACGAACTGGCCGGGGCCGGCTGAAGCCGGCCGCCACGTCACCGTCCGTACGTAGTGTCCGGCTTTAGCCGGACCAGCCGAGAGAGCAAAGATGATCGAACGCATTATCGACTGGTGCGCGCGGAACCGGTTCCTGGTCTTTACCGGCACGGTCGTTCTGACGCTCTGGGGCCTGTGGGCGATGAGAGCCACGCCCCTCGACGCCGTGCCGGACATCTCCGACGTGCAGGTGATCGTGTCGACGGAGTGGATGGGACGCAGCCCGGATCTCATCGAGGACCAGATCACCTATCCGATTGTGACGGCGCTCATCTCGGCGCCTCGCGTCCGGACGGTGCGCGGGTTCACCGACTTCGGGATCTCGTACGTCTATGTGATCTTCGAGGACCGCACCGACATCTACTGGGCGCGGAGCCGCGTCGTCGAATACCTGCAAGGGATCCGTGGACGTCTGCCGGAGGGCGTCAATCCGATCATCGGACCTGACGCCACCGGCGTCGGCTGGGTCTTCGAGTATGCGCTCGTGGACGAGACGGGGCGCCTCAACCTCGCCGAGCTGCGCAGCCTTCAGGACTGGTACCTGCGCTACCAGCTCGCCGCCGTGGAGGGGGTCGCCGAAGTCGCCAGCATCGGCGGGTTCGTCAAGCAATACCAGGTCAACCTGGACCCGAACAAGCTGGCGGCCTACGACCTGGCCGTCAAGGATGTCGTCGAAGCCATTCGCGCGAGCAACAACGACGTCGAGGGACGGCTGCTCGAGTTCGCCGGCCGCGAATACATGGTCCGCGGCCGGGGCTATCTGAAATCCGTCGCGGACATCGAACAGGTGTCGCTGGGTGCCACGCAGGCGGGAACGCCCATTCGCGTGCGCGACGTCGCCGACGTGCGTCTCGGCCCCGACATCCGTCGCGGCGTGGCGGAGCTGGATGGCAAGGGCGAGGTCGTCGGCGGGATCGTCGTCATGCGGTTCGGCGAGAACGCCCTGAACGTCATCGACCGCGCCAAGGCGAAGCTGCGCGAGCTGCAGGCGGCCCTGCCGGAGGGCGTGCAGATCGTACCGACGTACGATCGCTCCTGGTTGATTGGTGAATCGATCAAGACGCTGGGCGACGCGCTCGTCGAGGAAGCGATCGTGGTCTCGATCGTCATTGCCATCTTCCTCTTCCACTTCCGATCGGCGCTGGTGCCGATCCTGGCCCTGCCGATCGCCGTCGTGGCGTCGTTCATCCCGATGTACTACCTCGGGACGACGGCGAACATCATGTCGCTGGGCGGCATCGCCCTGGCGATTGGCGTGCTCGTCGACGCCTCGATCGTCATGGTGGAGAACGCCTATCGGCATCTCTCCGAGCCGGACGAGGAGCAGGCAGGGGCCACGGTGCCGGCCTCGGCGGACCAGCCGACGGTCGTGATTCGCGCGGCCAAGCAGGTCGGGCGGGCCATCTTCTTCGCGCTGCTCATCATCATCGTGTCGTTCGTGCCGGTGTTCCTGCTCGAGGCGCAGGAAGGACGCATGTTCCGCCCGCTGGCGTTGACGAAGACGTTCGCGATGATCTTCGCGTCGATTTTGTCGATCACGCTCGTGCCGGTGCTGATGGCGATCTTCATGCGCGGCAAGCGGCTGAAGCCGGAGTCGGAGAATCCGGTGTCGCGCTTCTTCATCTGGCTTTACGACCCCGTGCTTCGGTTCGCGCTGCGCTGGCGGTGGGGCCTGCTGGTGGTGAACGTGATCGTGATCCTGGTCACGGTGCCACTGGCGCTCGGGTTGGGCAGCGAGTTCATGCCGCCCCTGTATGAGGGATCGATGCTCTATATGCCCACGTCACCGCCGGGGCTCTCGGTGACCGAAGCGACGCGGCTCCTCCAGGTTCAGGACAAGCTGCTCCGCGAGTTTCCCGAGGTCGAGCGCGTCTTCGGCACGGTCGGCCGCGGGACCACGCCCACCGACAACACGCCGATGGGCATGGTGAACACGACGGTCATGCTGAAGCCGAGAGAGCAGTGGCGTGCCGGCCTGACGTTCGAGAGCCTGCAGGCCGAGATGGACGGGGCCCTTCAGTTCGCGGGATTTCCCAATGTGTGGACGCAGCCGATCCGAAACCGGCTGGACATGCTGTTGACCGGCATCAAGACGGCCGTCGGGATCAAGATTCTCGGCTCCGACCTGAACGAGATTCAGAACATCGGGCGCGAGCTCGAGCGCATCCTTCAGAACCTTCCCGAGACCCGCAGCGTGTATGCGGAGCGCGTCGCGCAGGGCTACTTCACGGACATCCAGATCGACCGAGAGGCCATTGCCCGGTACGGGCTCACGATCGAGGACGTGCAGGACGTCATTCAGTCGGCCCTCGGGGGAGAGAACATCACGACGACCATCGAAGGCCGCGAGCGCTATCCGGTGAACGTGCGCTACGCGCGCGACTTTCGCGAGGACATCCCGGCGCTCGAGCGGGTGCTGGTGAAGACGCCGATGGGCGCACAGGTCCCGCTCGGGCAGCTCGCGGCCATTACCCTGACGCCGGGTCCTGCCATGATTCGAGACGAGGACGGGCAGCTGGCCGGCTACGTCTATCTCGACACGGGCACGCGCGACATCGGCGGGTACGTCGACCAGGCCAAGCGGGCCGTCGACCAGGGGCTGACGCTGCCGCCGGGCTACTCGCTGCTCTGGACCGGGCAGTACGAGTTCCAGGTACGCGCGCGCGAGCGGCTCCAGATCCTGGTGCCGGTTGTGTTCTTCACGATCTTCATCCTCCTGTACATGACGTTCAAGTCGGTCAGCGAATCGATCCTCGTGCTGCTCTCGGTGGCGTTTGCGATGACCGGCGGGATCCTGCTGCAGTGGTGGCTCGGCTACAACTTCTCGGTGGCCGTGTGGGTCGGCTACATCGCCCTCTACGGGATCGCCGTGCAGACCGGCGTCATCATGATGATTTACCTCCACGAGGCACTCGACAAGCGGCTGCGGCGCGGTGGGGAGATCACGAAACAGGACATCTGGAACGCGACGGTGGCCGGCTCCGTGCTGCGGCTGCGTCCGAAGACGATGACCGTGACGGTCGTCATGGCATCGCTCGTTCCGATCATGTGGAGCACCGGCGTGGGCGCAGACATCATGCAGCCGATTGCAGCGCCGATTCTTGGCGGCATGGTGACCTCGACGATTCACGTCCTGATCAACCTGCCGGTCATGTTCTACGTGATGAAAGTGCGGGCGTTGCGCAGGGGGACGCTGCGGCTGTCCGGCATGACGATGTGACGCTGTCAGCCGCGCTTCCTGCGAGGCGGCCGCGTCGACGTGAGGCTCGGCGCGGCCACATCCTGCAGCGCGTCGACCGACTCGATGATGTCGCAGAGGCCGCGGCACGTCGGGGTCGTTCGGCCGTTCCATTTCGCCAGCTCCGCCGCCAGGTGCTCGCGGAAACGGTGGAGGGACCGGATGCGTTCGTCCACCGCGGCCAGGTGCTGCCGGGCGAGCGACAGCACGTGGGAGCACGGCGTCTGCCCCGAGCGGGACAGGCGGAGAATGTCCCGGATTTCATCGAGGGAAAAGCCGAGCGCCTGCGCCTTCCGGATGAACCGCAGCTCGTCGACGGTCGATTCGGTGTAGCGCCGGTAGCCCGACGAGGACCGGCGCGCCGGCGGCAGCAGCCCGATCTCCTCGTAGTACCGGATGGTTGGCGCCGTCACACCCGCTCGCGTCGCAATCTCGCCGATTCGCAATGCCGCCATGCTCCTATTGAACACCCTCAAGTCCACGTGAACGTCAACGGAGCTCCAGGGGCTTGACCTTCAGGCCCACCTGAACCCGTATCATCGGGTCTGATGAGGAGGAATGAAAAGATGAAAACGAGACTGTTGGGGTGGGTCGCGGCGCTTTTCGCGTTGTTCACCGCGACGGCGAACGCGGCCACGAAGATCACCGGCCCGGGCGGCTGCCCGTTCTGCAGGTAACGGGGTGACACGCTGGTGCGGCGCCAACGCGAGGCACGCCTCGTGACGACAGTGGGGGTCCTGGCCACCCTCGTGGCTGGTTTTTCACCCGCGGCGCGTGCATCCGGGCACGGTCCGGTCTTCGGGATGACGACGCCGACAAATGCGGCGGGGGGCTGGTCTCTCGACCTGGGATTGATGGGACGTACCGGCGACGGCAACGATGGGGCAATGACGCGCGCCATGTTGAGTTACGGCGTTACCGAGGATGTCCAGGTGTCGGTCTCGGCCCCGCTCGTGTTTGCCTCAGGACCGTTTGCCCCGGCCCGCGGCACGGCGATGATGCCGGGCAGCGGGGATTTCGAAGCGATTGGCGCGTGGCGCTTCCACCGGCGGGGAACGGCGGTCGGGACGCGCGTCGAGAGCACCGCCTACGGCGGCATCATCGCGCCCGGCCCGCAGAAGCCGGCCGGCATGGCGCGCGATCTGCGGCGCGCGCCCGGCGTGTACACCGCGGTCGCCAGCGGCATCGCCTCGCGCAGTCACTACCTGTGGGGCGGCGTCGGATACACCAAATTTTCGGAGCGGCGCGGCGACGAGCGTCCCGATATCTTGTCGTACAGCGCCGTCTGGGGCTATCGGCCGCCGCCCCTGCGCAAGGAATATCCGCACTGGGACTGGCGGGTGTTCCTCGAGCTGACGGGCGAGCGCTCGGGCAACCTGCGGCGCGCCGGCGTCGAGCACGCCGGCACCGGGGGACACCAGGTCCTGCTCGGTCCGACCGCCCTGGGAATTTACAGGAACTACGCGATCGAAGGTGGCGTACAGTTCCCCGTGTACCGCGATATCGGAGTCCGCCTGCAGCGCGAAACGGTTCGATACGCTGTGAACTTCAGTTATTTCTTCTGAGGAGCAAGTCACATGCGCTCGCGAATGTTGCTGACGTGGATCGCCGCCGGACTCCTCGGCGGTGTGGACGCGCACGCGGAGTATCGCCAGATCGATCTCTCGATCTACGGCATGGATTGAGCGATCTGTGCTCACGCCGTGCGCGTGACGATAGAGCGATTGCCGGGCGTCGAATCGGCGGAGATACGCCTGAACGAGGGGCGGGCGATCGTCCGGTTGACGGCAGGAAACGCGGTCACGATGGCGGAGATTCGCCGAAGCGTGGCGCGGAACGGGTTCACGCCGCAGCAGGCCGTAATCAGCGCCCAAGCCGACGTGATGGCCACGGGCGGGCGGCTGCAGCTGAAGATCTCCGGAACGAACGACACCTACGACGTCGTGATGACGGGCCGCGCCGACGGCATTCAGCAGCAGCTCAAGAAATACGCCGGGCAGCGGCTGGTGGTCGACGGGATCATCCCGGTGCCCAGGGACCCGAAAACGGCGCCGGTGATTCAGGTGAACGGTGTCGAGCCAGTCCCTCGCTAGCGTTCCGCGCGACCTCCGGGTCCGCGCGTTCGGGACGCTGTCTCTATTCGCGTCGTTCAGCACGCTCATCTGCTGCGCGCTGCCGTCGCTGCTCGTCCTGGTAGGGCTGGGTGCGACGGTCGCGTCCCTCGTCTCTGCGGCCCCTTGGCTGGTTACACTGTCCCGACAGAAGGACTGGATCTTTGCCGGATCCGGAACCCTGATCGCGTTGAACGTTGCGTACGTCTATGCGCTGGCGCCGAGGTTTCGCGCAGACCTGACATGTCCGGCGGACGAGCCGGACGCGTGTGGCACAGCCGACCACGTGAGCCGCATGGTGCTCTGGGTATCGGCGGCGATCTACGTGGTGGGCTTCCTTACGGCCTATCTGCTCGGGCCGATTCTGATCTGGATGGAGTCGTGACGTCGGTCCGGCTAAAGCCGGACACCACGTACTGCGCGGGTCTCACTCCGGCAACCGTCCAACCGCTGTCTGCACCTGCAGTTGCCCGTCCTCGCCCGGGCCGCTGTCGGACCAGGCCAGAATCAGCTCGTTCCCGCGCCGCCCGATCCGCGGAAAGCCGCTCGCGCGGCCGCCGCTGACGCCGGCGACCGTGATCGGCGCCGAACGCGCGCCGGAGCGGTTGACGCGGCGGATGCGGACATCGGATGCGCCCTGGGCGTACTCCACCCACGACGCGACGGCCGAGCCGTCGTCGAGCAGCTCCACGTCGACGCGCCCGAGCGAGCCCGCGTCATCCAGCCGGATCGGCATGCCCCACGTGCGTCCCGCATCGCTCGAGAAGGCCGCGTACGCCTGACCCAGCTCGTTCTTGACCGTGAACCACGCGGCGACGACGTCGCGGCCGCGCGCGCTCAGCGTCGGGCCGTTCACCGGGCAGAAATCGAGCTGCCAGTCGTCCCTGGCCACGAGCGTGGCAGGCGTCCACTTGCCGCCCTCCAGCCGCGAAACCGCGATGTCGCGCACCTCCTCGTCACTGCGGTCCCTGAACGCCGTGAGCACCCCATCGGCGGTCATGACCGCCGACGTCTGGCAGCATTCGCACGCCTTGTGATCGATCTCCAGGTCGGCGATCTGCTTCCACCCCGCGTCGTACGCCGCATAGCGCAGCGTCATCGTGCCGCTCGTCGGATCGTTGTCGAGGAACTCGCTGTTGCGGCCATCGAGCCAGACGACGCCAACCGTATTGCCGGGCAGCTCGACGAGAGAGGCGAACCCGTGCTGCGACTCGGTACCGTCGTGGTGCGGCATGAGCGGCTGCGCCCACGTCTTGCCGTTGTCGGTCGAGTAGGAGAGAAGCAGGTTGTAGGCCTCCCTGATCGGATTGATGTTCTCGAGCCACTGCGCGACCAGCGTGCCGTTGCCGAGCCGCATGACCGACGGCACGTCGGCGTAGCTGAGAAACCAGTCGTCGCCGCTGGCGGCCGTCACCGGCGCGCTCCAGCCCGACCCGTTGCGCTCGGCGAACTTCAACGAGGTGGTCTTGCCGGCACGCTCGATCCAGCTCAGCACGAGGCCGCGATCGGACGCGAAGATCTGCGGCTCGCTGCTGGCGGCGCCCGCGGGCGTCGCCACCCGCTGGATCGTCATCGTCCATTCGGCGGGGGTGCTCGTTCTCCCGCATGACCCGGTCGCGGCGGCGACGGCAAGCAACGGCAGCAAGATTCGTACTGGCATGGCCATGCCTGCACAGCATACCACCTGCACCCCACCGCGCACGCGTGCGCGGTGGGGACCCCGCATCGTGCTGGCGCGATGAGGCGCCGGCGGCCGTTGACGGCGCGCCGGCCGCATCGGGATAATCGTCGGGTTCGTCAGGCGGTGGGGTTCGCCTTCAACCGTCACGCGTCCCGCGTGGCCAATGACTCCTCCAGCACCCCAACGCGCAAGCTCCGCGCGACGCCACCCCATCGCGCGGGGCGCGCTGGGGACCCCGGTTTGGGGCCCCGCTTTGCGAAGGAGTCGCGCTATGACCGAATTGGCCACGGCGACCGTACTGGCGGCCTTCATCCTGGCCGCGTCTCTCATTTCCGTCGAATTCGGCATTTCCGTTGCCGTCATCGAAATCGGCTTCGGTGTCGCCGGCGCGGCGCTGTTCGGCTTCCGTCCGACGCCGTGGATCGACTTCGTCGGGAGCTTTGCCGGCATCGTCCTGACGTTCCTGGCGGGCGCCGAGGTCGACCGGGAGATACTTCGTCGCGAGTGGAAGCCGGCGCTGCTGATCGGTGGCCTGTCATTCGTGTTCCCCTTTGCCGGCGTCGGCCTCTTTGCCTACTACGTGGCGGGTTGGACGGTTCCGCAGGCCGAGATTGCAGGCGTCGCGTTGTCGACGACGTCACTTGCCGTTGTCTACGCGGTGCTCGTCGAGACAGGGCTGACCACAACCGAGCTGGGCAAGATACTGATGGCGGCGACGTTCGTGACCGATCTCGGGACGGCTGTCGCGCTGTCGGTACTCTTCATCCGTCCCAATCCGCATCTGGCGCTGTTCATCGGCGTCTCGGCGCTCGTGATCGTGGTGATGGTCGGCCTGCAGCGTCCGTTCTTCGCCCGGTACGGCGCACGCGTCATCGAGCCCGAGATCAAGGGGGCGTTCCTTGCCTTGTTCATGCTCATGTGGGCTGCCGATCTCGCCAACTCGCACGCTGTATTGCCCGCCTTTCTGCTCGGGCTCGCGGTGTCGGATGTCTTCAGACGGCACCCTGAGGAACAGAGGCGCTTCCGCGTCGTGTCGTTCGCCTTCCTCACGCCGATCTTCTTCCTGAAAGGAGGCCTCAACGTCGACGTGGGGGAGGCCGTCGCTGGAGCCTGGCTCCTGGCAGCGTTCCTGTTCGTGAAAATCGCCACGAAGTTTGCCGGCGTCCTGCCGGTGGCGCTCCGGCACGTGCGGCCGCATGCGATGTTCACGACCTTGCTGATGTGCACCGGCCTCACGTTCGGCACGATCTCCTCGCTGTACGGGCTCAATGCCGGCATCATCGATCGGCAGCAGTTCACGGTTGTGCTGGGGGCGGTGATTGGATCGGCGATCGTGCCCACGATCGTCGCGCAGCGATGGTTTTCCCCGCCCGTGCATCCGCTGACGCCCGAGGAAATCGCGCGTGTCGAGGACGAGGAATTCGAGCCGGCACGGCCGCGATGACGTAGAGTCATAGGGCGATGTGGTTCGAGGCGGTGCTGACGCTCTCCGCGGTTGCCGGCGGCGCGATCGCCGGCGTGACGGGGTTCGGCATCGGGAGCCTGCTGACGCCGGCGATGGCCTGGCAGGTGGACGCCCGCGTGGCCGTGGCCGCTGTCTCGATCCCGCATCTCGTGGGGACAGCGTTTCGGTTCTGGCTGCTCGGCGGACATGTCGACCGGCGGGTGCTGTGGAGCTTTGGTGTGATGAGCGCCGCCGGCGGGCTCGCGGGGGCGCTGGTGCAGGAGCAGGCGACGACGCCGGCGCTGCTGGTGATCTTCGGGCTGCTGCTGCTGTTCTCTGCCGCCGCCGAGCTGACGGGCCTGGCGCAGCGGATGCGCTTCGAAGGGCCGGTTGCGTACACGGCCGGGGCGGTGTCGGGGCTGCTCGGCGGGCTGGTCGGCAACCAGGGAGGCATCCGCTCGGCCGCGCTCCTCGGGGTCGAGCTGCCGAAGCGCGCGTTTGTCGCAACGGCGACGGCCGTCGGGCTGATGGTCGACGGCGCCCGTGTGCCCGTCTACCTCTGGTACATGGCTGACCCGATTGCGCAGGTCGGCGCGTGGGTTGCGTTGGCCACCGCCGGGGTGCTCGCCGGGACGGTGCTCGGCCACCGCATGCTCGTGCGCATCCCCGAGCGCTGGTTCCGGCGCACGGTGGCCGTGATTCTCGCGGGGCTTGGCGGCGCCATGTTCGGCCGTGGAGTATGGGGGACACCATGAAACAGTTGCCCGTTGTCTGCACGCTCACACCGGAGACAATGGCCACCCGCAAGGCTCAACTGCTGCCCGGCGTCTTCCGCCGCGCGCAGGCCGTCGAGCCGATGCCGGAGGGCTACTGTCTGCAGCTCGATTCGTCGGGCGGCCACGTGGCAGGCAGTCAGCGCGGCGATCGAGGCCGAGCGGCACTGCTGCCGTTTTCTGCGATTCCAGCTGGCTGTAGAGCCAGATGAGGGCCCGGTCGTGCTGACGCTGAGCGGACCGCCGGGCACGCGCGAGTTCGTCGCCGCGCTCTGCGACATGTGACCATCGCGAACGTGAAAGGAGTGAGTCATGGAGAAAGACGTGGTGTGCGGGATGCAGGTGGACCCCGCGAAGGCGGCGGGCACCAGCGTCTACAACGGAAAGACCTACTATTTCTGCTCGAAGGTCTGCAAGACGAAGTTCGACGCAAATCCCGGTCAGTACGTCAAGTAGGCCGGCAGAGGAAGTTTCGCGCGCGCGCGAACTTTCTCGCGCCCTCTGGTTCGCGGTCTGCGTGACCTAGGCGCTCTGCGGCGGTACGACTTTCGCTACTACATTCCTCCAGGTGCACCTCGACGGCACTGCACTGGAGGACGAATGAAGGCTCGCGCGCTCGGAACGGCGTTCGTGATGTTGATCGGTTCGCTCTTCATGGCGGACGCGGCGGCGCCGCAGAGCCTTCCGATCGTCAACGTATACAAGTCGCCGACGTGCGGATGCTGCTCGAAGTGGGTGGAGCACCTGCGCCAGGACGGCTTCCCCGTCAAGACGACGCTGCTGACGGACGGGCAGCTGGCCGAGCTCAAGGCGCGTCACCGGGTGCCGTCGCAGGTGCAGTCCTGCCACACGGCGCTCGTCGAGGGCTATGTCATCGAGGGGCACGTCCCGGTGGCCGATATCCGGAAACTCCTCCAGGACCGGCCGGCGATTGCCGGTCTCGCGGTGGCCGGCATGCAGCGCGGCTCGCCCGGGATGGAGGTGTTCGGCGCCCCACCGCAGACGTACTCGGTGCTCGCGTTCGACAAGCAGGGGAATGTGCAGCTTTTCGCCACGCGTCGTGGATGAGAGGCACGAGATGTCGGATCTGCCGGAGCACAAAGATGTCGCACAGGAGGAGCTGAAGGGCGTGGAGGCGTTCATCAGTGCCGATTTGGGATGTCCGTTCGGTCCGAGTTTCTTCTTGGGGCACCTCGGACGCTTCGTGCGCGACCGCTGTCCCGACCCGAAGGAGAACCTCCCGCTGGTCGAGGTTCGGCTGGCCGATGGCGAGACGCTGGAAATCTGCCACATCATCGGCGTCTCGCCGCAGTGGGTGATGCTGGCCGATGGGGTTTGCCCAGGAGCACCCACCGCAGATCGTGTCGCCCGAGACCCTGGTCAGCGCAGTGCGGAAACCGTAGCCGGCGCGCCCGGGTCATCATTCCCGCACGGCGGGCGGCCCCGCATGGTTCGGACTCGACCGGCGGCCGACTTCGACCGGCACGACCAGCCGCTGGCCGTCCCGCCAGACCTCCAGGCGAACGACGGTGCCGGACGGTCTGCTTCGGATATGCGGGTACAAGTCGAGCAGCTTTACAGAAGGGTCATCTGCGAACCCGGTAACGATGTCGCCCGGGAGCAGGCCTGCCTGAGCCGCCGGTCCATCTTCCGTGATGGCGAGGACGATGAGACCGCCAGAGAGCTTGCGAGTGGCGGCGCCACCCGGCGACAGCGGTGCCGTCGCGACACCGATCCATCCGTGAACCACCGAGCCGGTGAGCAGGCGCGGAAGCACCTCCTTCACGACGGCGACGGGAATCGCGAGATTCAGGCCGACGTTCATCCCGCCAGGTGGCAGGATGCCGACGTTGATGCCCACCACGTTCCCGCCGAGGTCGAGCAGTGGGCCGCCACTGCTGCCGGGGCTGAGCGCCGTGGCCGTCTGCAGGTAATCCACGCCCGAATCGTCCAGCGTCCGCCCCTTCGCGCTCACGATGCCGGCGGTGACGGTATGGTGCAGCCCGAACGGATTGCCGATGGCGACGACCCAGTCGCCGACCCGCAGACGATCGGAGTCGCCGAGCGGCGCGGGGCGCAAACTTCGCGCCTCGGACGCCCGCACGAGCGCCAGGTCAAGGTCGAGATCGGCGCCAATGACGGTCGCCGGCACCTTGTCCCCATCGGGCGTCACCATGTGGATCACCGTCGTGCCGGCGACGACATGCGCGTTCGTCAGGATGAGGCCGTCCGCATCGATGACGACGCCTGAACCGAGTCCTTGCCGCGCGAACGGGAGTTCCGGCGCATCGGGATCGCCGCTCACGGTGTGCAACGCCACGACCGAATTGGCGCGCATCCGCGCGACGCGGGCGATCGCATCGGTGCGGAGCGGCGGCTCTGGGAGATTCGAGACCGATGATTGCGCCGCCGCCGGCGCTGCCACTGTGAGCATCGTGAGCGTCGTCGCGACTGCGGCGCGGTATCGGCGTATGCAGAGACTCATTACTGGCCTCCGAACGATGAGGCGACCGCGCGCGGTGCGTAGTACCCGGCTCGCGTACGGACGCGCGCGTCGCGAGCGGGCACGCGTACGGAGATCGTTCGCCACCACCCGTCCTGCCGGCTGTTGGTCGAGACGTAGGCGAGCCGGTACAGGTGGCGGACTTCCGCGTCGATGTCGCGATAGAGCTCCGGCAGCGCCTCCAGACGCGGCACGCCCATCGCGCGTGCCCCCGTGTCACGGGCGAGCTGCAACATCGGCCAGGTTGCGCCGAGCCACTCCCCGCGATCGTCGGCCTGCAGCGACACGCTGTAGACGAGCGCGCCGCTGCGGCGGAGTGCGGGCAGCACCTCTTCGAATCCGACGCGGCTCGAATTGTCCTCGCCGTCCGACAGGAGGATGATGACCTCGCGCGTCTCGGCGGGCGCTCCGCCGCGCGTCTGGCGAAGCTCGCTGGCGCCCACGAGCAGCGCATCGTAGACGGCCGTCGACAAGCCCATCGCCAGATCTCGAGACGACAACAGCGCGCGGATCGAAGGCGGCGAGAGCGCCTCCGGCACGTGGGCCGGATCGTCACTGAAGTCGTGAAGACGTATCGCGCGATGACTGAACGCAATCATGGCGATCCGGTCGTTCGGTCCGAGCAGCTCGGCAAAGGTACGGGCGGCCTCGAGGGCACGTGTCAGCTTCGATCCCCACATGCTCTGGCTGACGTCGACCAGCAGGACTGCGGTCAACGGGACGGCGCTCGACGGCACGAGAAATGAGATTCGCTGTGGTGCGCCGTCTTCGAGCACGATGAAGTCGTCTGCCGAGAGGTCGGGCAGGAAGCGTCCTGTCCCGTCGCGCACACAGACGTCGAGCACCACGAGATCGACGCCCGCCCGGAACCGCGCGGGCCCAGACTGCCGGTCCGGTGACTGTCCGGGGGCGGCGGCCGCAACGACGCCAAACAGCAGCGTGCCTATCAGTCCTGCGTACTCCAATGAAGGGAGCGCCATCGTTCACTCCAACCGGTCACACGATTCGAAACTCCAGGATGACCGTCACCAGCACGTCGACGGGCGTGTCGCCAAGACGTCCGGGCGTGAAGCGCCACTCCCGGACCGCCGCGATGGCTTCGGCATCGAGGCCTCCTCGGTCGAGCGACCGGATCACGCGGATGTCGCCGGGAACGCCGTCGCGTCGCACGACCACTTCGAGCACGACGGTTCCCTGCAGCTTGAGTTGCAGCGCTTCCGTGGTGTACTTCGGCCTGACCTGCTTCAGCAGCGTCGGCGCCACGACGCCGGATCCGACACGATACGCGCCGCCGCCAAAGCCTCCGCCCGACCCAGGTCCCAGGCCGGGCCCGGTGCCGGATCCGATGCCGGTGCCGATGCCTTCTCCGACGCCACCACCGACCCCCGGCCCTTGAGACAACCCGGGTGACGGCGACACATCGGGCAGGCCCGTCAGCAGGGCGGTGCCCGAGACCATCGGCTTGGTGTCGAGCAGGACGTGTGGAGAATCGGGCGCGGCCTCGCGCGGCGGCTCGACGGTCGCAACGGGCTTGGCCGCCGGCAGCGTGAGGCGATCGCGGCCGATCGCCTCCGCGCGGGAAGGCGGCGCCGGCTGGCGGTTGCCGCCGCCACCGCCACCGCCGCCCGGGCCAGGCATCTCCAGGAAGACCAGACGCGGGAGCTGTGACGGCTGGCGGCTGGGCGCGGTCCCGGACGGTGCGAGAAGGGGCCCGCGCCATGCCGCTGCCAACACGAACGCTGTGGCAACCGCCACGTGGGCCAGCACCGAACCGACGCCTCCCGTGCGGGCGGCGCTCGCACGTCGCGGGAGGCGTGGTGCCGGCGTCACCAGACACAGGAGGGACGTCCGGCCGCGGGGAGGTGCTCCGGGCATGACGTTGGTGCCGGCGCGGATCTCCACGGGAACTGGCGGGTAATCGACGAGGCCGAGTGTGCACGCGGTCGAACGCACGTCGCGACTCCATTTCTATGAGCGCAAGGTGGGTGCCAGACGACGGCCGTTCTTCGATGGGCGACGTGTGAGAGATCCGCGTGCGGCAGTGGTGCTTTTCAGACACTTGGAAGGCTGGGAGAAGCGCCAGCGACGGCGACGAGCGCAGCGGATTTCTTCGCAAGCTCCCGAAAAGTCCGCTTCCGTCCAACACGCCAATCTCTCGACCCTCCCCGCCTGGTATCCGAGTTGCTCCCTCAGGAATAGACTGGGCGTGAGTGGGCTGATGGGCATCGCGCGATTCGCCGTCGTCGCGGCCGCCGTGGCGTGCGGGTTTCTGGGAGGTCTGCGCGAGTGGCCCGCGGGCGCGCAAGGCCACGACGCCCAGACCCCGTTGATCCGGATCCAGACGGACCTCGTCGTGCTGCATGCCGCGGTGCTGGACAAGAGGTCGCGCTTCGTGCCGGGCCTTCCGGAGAGCCGCTTCACGGTGCTCGAGGACGGCGTCCCGCAGACCATTCGCCTCTTCAGCAACGAGGATCGTCCGGCCGCCATCGGTCTGGTCGTCGACAACAGCGGCAGCATGCATCGCAAGCGCGAGGATGTGGTCCTGGCCGCGCTCGCGTTCGCGCGAGCCAGCAATCCTCTGGACGAGTACTTCGTCGTGCACTTCAACGACGACGTCTGGATGGGGCTGCCTGAGGGGATGTTCTTCGCTGACGGTCCCGGGATGCTGGCGAAGGCCCTTGCACGAGCGCGAGCTCACGGTCGAACCGCTTTGTACGACGCGATCGATCGCGGGCTCGAACACCTCCGTCAGGCACGGAACCCTCATGGCGTCCTCGTCGTCCTGAGCGACGGCGGCGACAACGCCAGCGCCATGAGCTTCGAGCAGCTTCTCCAGCGGGTCCAGCAGACAGACGTCGTCATCTACACGATCGGCCTCTTCGATGAGTACGCCCGAGACCGGAATCCTCGCGTCCTCAAGGCGCTGGCGGCCGCCACCGGCGGTGAGGCGTTCCTGTCGGGAGGGATCGAGGGCGCCGCGACGGTCCTGCAGCGCATCGCCCGCGATATCCGCAGCATTTACCTGATTGGGTACGAATCGACCAACGCCGCCCGCGACGGGAAGTACCGCCGAGTTCGCGTGAACGTTCGGTCCGCCCGCGGCGACCCGCTCAGGGTCCGCACGCGCGGCGGGTACTTCGCCCCGTCGGACTGATGGCGCACGCTTCCTGAGGATGCAGCGCGCAGGCTTCAGCCTGCGCGAACGGTGCTCTCGCGGGAACCGGCGGTGAAGGCTTCTCCGCCTGCGAGCGGCAGGTCGATCACATAGCGTACGTATCCAGAACCAGTCGCGGGTTCTGCTCTTGCTGTCCCGTCGCCCGTGACTGGTTGGCCAGTATCTTCTTGCGCGCTTCGCGCGCGAGGATCGCCATCCGGCGCCGCACAACCAGTACGAGCTTCCTCTTCGGCGCCGGATAGCGGTCCAAACTCCGCGCGAATCGTGCCTCGCTGATTCTCGATGAGCCGCCGGGCCGTCGCCAGCGCGAGGCCGGCACCCGGATCAGACGCCGAAAACGGCTCGAAGATGTCGGCCGCGCTGCCACCGAGACCGGACGGCGCCGCAGGACTGGAAATAACGATCCGAGCCACGCGACCCGAGTGATCCACAGCGACCCGGATGAGTCGGTGCAACCGGCGGGCAATCATGTCTCCCTCCTGCGACCTGTGGATCGCACCAATCCATGCACGGCAACTCGCATGCCGCGGGCCCGGGCGCCGGAGAGTACGCCTGGGGTCCGCGGATGGACGGAAGGAGTGGATTGGCGCCTGAGCCGATCGGTCGAACGTGGTTGTCTTCAGACAGCGGAGTGCGGCAAATGCGGCATCGGATGCGCGATTTTTCCGCAGGCTGTCTCCGCGGCGCCTTGGCAGTTCAAGACCTTCGCGCATGCGGCAACGGCCGCGGGGTCAGCGCTGTCCAGATCCGGTGACGATCAGCTTGTGCGAGTCCATGCCTCGCACGTGGTAGTTCGAGTCGAGGACGGCGGCGCGCAGGGCATACGCGCCCGCCGGGAGATTCCTGAATTCGAAGTTATGCAGGCGCTTCTCGCGGGCGCCGTTCAGCGTGAGCTCGCTCGCGCGGAAGAGCTCGTCGCCATCCGCCTCGATGCGTAGGAGACGATTGGCCGCATCCGGTTCGACGGCCACCGTAAACTGCACCGTGGCCGGCGCCATGAAGTAATGGCCGCGGAGCAAGATCTCCACGACATCAGCCGCCTCGCCCCGAAGCGCGGCGCCGGCCAGGAGAGCGGCCGTCACACAGACACCACCCAGCGTGCGGCGTGTCATCGGATCACTTCCCGACGGATGGAACGGCAACAGGCGTGCCATCGTGACCGTACCGGTGGCATCCCCGTTGCGTGAAAAATTGTCCCGGGGTTCCGTACAGTCAGCTTGGAGGTGCCCATGACCGGACGCGCGCTGGCGGGCGTTGCGCTCGCTGTGACCCTGGGCGTCGTGGCGCCGCAGGACGCCACCGCGCCACGGTTGCGCGATGGGGACCTGCCGGCCGGGATACCGCCGGCGCTGGGCGGAGGAGAGGTCCTGCTCGAACTGACTATCAATGCAGCCGGCGCCGTCGAGCGACTCGACGTTCTGCGTTCGACGCCGCCCTACACCGAGCTGGTGGCAGGCTCCGTCGCCAAATGGCGATTCGAGCCCGCCACCGCGATCGTCGAACAGAAGAGAACGCAAGCGACAGGGCATGTGCTGGTGGCGGCGCTCTTCCGACCTCCCTTGCTGTATGGAGGTCCAGCAGCCGGCGTACCACCGAAGTCGGTCGCCGTTCCGTCGCCCTACGTCCCCACACCTGCCGCGCTCGTCCTACCGGCGTACCCACCTACGGCCAGGGGGGACGCGCTCGTGCTGATTGAAATCGAGATGGGACGGGACGGGAAACTGCGTGGCACCCGGGTGGTCGGCCCTTCGACCGGCTTCGATGCGGCCGCGCTCGATGCCGTTACGCAGTGGCGATTCACGCCCCCGCGTGCACCGGGAGTCCCCAGCGCGATGTTCGTGTATGCGGTGTTCGGATTTCGCGCGCCGTTGGGACCGGCATCTGGGCCGGTCGGACGCTGAGCGAGTGACGTTCGCTGCGGGGCGCCGCCGATGGGCTACGGGCGACTCGGCGGGGTGAGGCGTGCGCTCTGCGGAGGGTCGGCGACGTAGCTGCGGCGCGCGCGGCTCTGCATCCCCGGCCGGTTGACGCGCACTTCCAGCCTGTGCGCGCGGCCGTCCCACGCCGCCGGCGTGAACCCGAGCACGTATTGGGTGTGGAGTTCCCGCCGCCTGGAAACGCGCTCACCTCCCAGCGACCCGCGGCGGGTCCTCCCGCTTCCTGCGCGTAGCTCGTCCCGGCCACCGCGAGCGCAAGCGCGGCGGTCGTCGCGATAACGCGTATCATGCACTTCATGAATCGCACCTTCCTTCGAACACTCCGCATTGCAAGTACCATGCACATCTCTCTTTTGTGCGCCACCGTACAAAGGCGCAGCCGCGAATAATCACGCACGTGAAATAGTCCTGGCGTACCGCGGGGATTCATGAGTTCAGAAACGGTGTGGGAGCCCTGGATCAGCGAAACGCGGGGCGATCCAGCCGCGGCGCCAGATACCCCGATCGCGTGCGGGCGCGCATCCCGGGCACGCGAACGCTCACGCGGCGGAACGACCCGTCACGCGCCGGGTTCTTCGAGGTGTAGCCGAGTACGTACTGACTGGCCAGCTCCTGCGTGATGAGGCTGTAGACACCAGCCAGCTCCGCGATGTCAGTTGACAGGAAGGCGAGGGCCCCGGTCTCCTGGGCCAAGGCTTTCATCACGTACTCGCTCTGTGAGAAATGACCATAGCCGCCACCCGCCGGGGGGAGCCCATAGGCCGGCCGTAATGTGATGGTGTAGACGGCCACGCCTGCCTGCTTCGTCGTCTCCATGATGTCATCGACGCTCACGAGACTGGCCGTATCGTCGCCGTCGGACAGGACCACGATGGCCTGGCGGCGCACCTCTCCATTCTGACGCCGCGCGTTCATCATGTCCTTCAATGCGAGGTACAGACCGTTGTACAGCGCGGTGTTCCCTCCAGCAACGGTGCGCCGGATGGCGTCATACGCCGCGGCGATGTCGCCATTAAGCGGGTGCAGGATCCTGACCGAGCCCTTGATGTCGACGACCGACACGCGATCGCCGGGGCGCAGGGCGGAGGCAAAGCCCACGGCCGCGTCCTGCACCATCCGAATTCTGTCCATCATGCTCGACGAGGTGTCGAGCAGGATCGCGAGGTCGAGCGGCACGTGGGCGGACCCAAAGAACGAGACATCCTGCCGGACGCCGTCCTCGAACACCGCGAAGTCGTTCGCGGTGAGTCCCATCACCAGCTTGTGTTGCGCGTCGGTGACGACGACATGGAGCGCCACGATGTCGACTCCGCTCCGGAACGTCGTCGTGGAATCGATCGGCGCCTGGGCGTCGAGTGCAGTCCCCCGCATCACCAGCGCCAATGCCAGCAGCCATCGTTTCATGACGCACCTGGCTTCCCCAATCGAGCAGCCAGCAAACGTCATTCCCGACCGCTCGCGCCCGAGCTCCGCGTCAGGGGAGGAATGGATTGTTCGGAAACCGGCAGGGATGGCCCAGCGGTGTGTGGGGTTTCAGGCGGCCCGCCGTTCACACGCGGTCGCGAGCATCCTTAGCGACGATTCATGCTGACCGGAAAAATCTCGTGCCGCCCATCGGAGCGCCAGCAATGCGGCGCGCTGGGCAGTCGTCGCTCTGGGGAAAAAGGCGCAGCCTCAGGATGTCTCTGGGCATTTCGCCTTGGGTTCGCAGGCGCCCTGTTGGCATAGGCGTTGCCGCTGGTACCTATCGAAAGGAGATGGCCATGAAGAGAATCCTCGCCATGTCGGCCATGGCGCTGCTGCTCACAGCGTTCTTCGCGCCGACGGCGGAAGCCACCAGACTGGATCAGTACACGATCTCGCACCTGACCTTCAGCGGGACGTTTGAGCTTCCGGGTGTCACCCTTCCGGGCGGTACCTACACGTTCAAGCGCGTGAACCCCGGTGTCATTCAGGTGCTGAGCAGAGATCACATGACCCTCTACGGGACGTTCATGACGGTTCCGACGCTGAAGTGGGGGCACATCACGAAAGGGGAAGTCGTCATGAGTGAGGCGCGCGCAGGAGAGATTCCGCGCGTCGAGACGTGGTGGCCGTTCCCCCAACCCGCCTGGCTGATGCTGCACCGGTCGGTTGGGTACGAGTTTCTCTACTAACCGTGTGGCGGGCAGGGCGGTCGCAGCCGGGCCGCCACATGGCGGCCCGGTGCAGCGGGCCTCCTGGCACCACGTGCTCAGACGTAGCTCTCATATCGAGGGTCGTACATCTGTCCCTCGATGAAGGCCCGAATGTCGTCCGGTCTCGGTTCGGCCGCGAGGCCGGTGGCGTACGCGATCGCGGCGACGCCCGTTGCAATCGATACTGAAATCTCGCGGATGCGGTCGAGCGATGGGAAGAGGCTGCCTCGGTTCAGGTCCGCGTCACGGACATTGTCTGCAAGGGTGCGAGCGGCCGAGAGGAACATGGCGTCGGTCACACGTGTCGCGCCGGACGCGATGACGCCCAGTGCGACGCCGGGGAAGATGTAGGCGTTGTTCGCCTGTCCAGGAACGAAGGTTCGTCCCTGATGCTCGACGGGCCCAAACGGGCTTCCGCTCGCGAAGATGGCCCGGCCGCCGCTCCAGACGTAGGCTTGCTCCGCCGTGCATTCGCTCTTCGAGGTGGGATTCGACAGCGCAAATATCAGCGGCTTCTGGTTGATTGCGGCCATCGCCTCGATCACCGGCAACGTAAACGTGTGCGGCTGACCGGACACGCCAATCAAGGCGGTCGGCTTGAGCGCGTGTACGGCAGAAAACAGGTCAGGAAGCGGGTCGTGATCGTGGGCAAAGCGTCGCTTGTGTTCGGCGAGATCGCGACGGCTGCTGACAACTAGCCCTTTCGAATCGACGAACCAGCATCGTTGCCGGGCGTCTTCTTCGGAGATGCCGTCGGCCACCAAGGCGGCGACCACCAGGTCGGCAATGCCAATTCCCGCTTCTCCTGCGCCTTGAAAGAGGATCTTCTGGGCACCGAGCTCCGGCACCGGCAGCAGCCGGATCGCCGAGTACAGGCCGGCCAGGCACATCGCTGCAGTGCCCTGGATGTCGTCGTTGAAGCAGCGAACGCGGTCGCGGTACGTGTGCAGCAGACGAAACGCGTTCGTGCTGGCGAAATCCTCGAACTGGACGAGCGCTCGCGGAAACACCTTCGCGATTGCCTGCATGAACTCGTCGAGAAGACCGTCGTACTCGCCGGGTGGCAGACGATGGTGCGGTAATCCGACGTAGAGCGGGTCTGCGAGCAGTTGCTCGTTGTTCGTGCCGACGTCGAGCGTGATAGGGAGACACCACTCTGGATGCACGCCCGCACAGGCCGTGTACAAACACAACTTCCCGACGGGAATCCCCATTCCATTCGCGCCGAGGTCGCCCAAGCCCAGAATCCTCTCGCCGTCGGTGACCACGATGGCCCGCACGGGACCGTACGGCCAGTTCTCCATCACGTGCGCGACCCGGCCTCGATCTCGAGCAGAGATGAAGAGGCCTTTCGCGCGTCGCCAGATGTGGCCGTAGAGCTGGCACGCCAGCCCCACGGTAGGCGTGTAGATGATCGGCATCGTTTCCTGGAGGTGATCCGTGACCACGCGATAGAAGAGGTGCTCGTTCCGGTCCTGCAAGGAGATGAGATACATGTACTTCTCGATATCCGACGGCTCCTTGCGGAAGTTCTCGAGCACCTTCGCCACCTGCTGTTCCTGTGTGAGGATCCTCGGTGGCAATAACCCTTCGAGCTTGAGTTCGGCTCGTTCCTCTTCGGTGAATGCGGTGCCTTTGTTGAGCATCGGGTCGTGCAGCAGATCGACACCGGTCGGAAACCGAGTGCCGCGCCGTGTGGGGTTCCTTCTGTGCTCGAACATGACTGCGTGTGGCTCGGGCAGAGCCCCTCCTTCACTTCAACGTTTGGAGGTAAGCGACGAGCGCACTCAGGTCCTCCGCGCTCATCGTGTCGTACGGCGGCATCTCGCTGGCCGGATTCACGCTGCTCGGATTCCGGACGAACGCCGTCAGCCAGGCGGCGTCACGGCGCCGGCCAACTGTGGTGAGATCCGGCCCACCGGCGCCGCCCGTTCCGCGCGCCGTGTGACATGCGGCGCACCCCTGGTCTTCGTACACCGTGGAGCAATGCTTCTCGTCGAACAGCCGCTC
Source organism: Acidobacteriota bacterium (assembly GCA_016192845.1). Classification (GTDB taxonomy): domain Bacteria; phylum Acidobacteriota; class Vicinamibacteria; order Vicinamibacterales; family UBA2999; genus MELF01. Next base: position 30,424 of record JACPTI010000034.1, on the reverse strand, counting down.
GCCGCGGCGTACGTCGCCCGGCTGATCCAGCATGCGCAGGAAATAGAGGTAGGCAATCAGATCGCGGAGCTCGGACTCCCGGAAGGCGGTCCATTGAACCCCTTTCTCCTGAGCGAGCTTGCGCATCTCGGGCGCGTGGTTCCACATCGCCCCCGCGATCTGGGTGATCGTCTGCGGGCGAGCCGGCGGCCGGCCCAGATCGGGTCCAACGGTCGGGCCGACACCGTTGATGGCGTGGCACCTCCCACAGCCCTTGGCGGCGTAGACCCTGCGGCCGTTGTCCGGGTTGCCCCAGATGGCGTACACCCTCGCCTGGTTCTGGGCCATGGCCGCGGACGCGGTGAGCATCAGCACAGCGCCGGCCGCAAGAAGCCATCGATCAAACGGCATGTGCCTCTCCTGCTGTCGCTCCTTCGTCCGCGATCTGTGGGCCGTGGAGCGCGGACAGTCGGCGATAGTCCCGTATCCGGTAGAGCGCGTCCACGGGCAGCACCGACACGATGCCGTCGCCTGCCGTCCCCGTGTGTGCCGCTTCGAGGATGGCGTCGACAATCTGCGGCGCCTGGGCGACGTCGGCGAAGATCTCGATACGCACATATGACGACAGCCAGTCAGGTCTGAGAAAGTTCGAGTACTCGCCGAACCCCTTCACGCGGGCGATCGTGATGCCAGGCACACCAATCTGGATCAAGCAGCCCTCCACGTGCTCGATCACGTCGGTCCGAACGATCGCCACGATCTGCTTGAGATCCATGATGCGTTCCTACTCTCGTCCGGTCGTGGCCAGCCTGGTATCAACGGTGCGCCCCTGTTGGAGCGCTGGCGGATTCACCCGCGCCCAGAGGGCATCGTAGAACCCCTCCGGCAAGTCCGACTTGAGCTCGAATACGAACGCACGGGTGTTCCCGCTGCCACCCTCGTACACCGTGACCTGCAGGCGGTACCGGTCGAGCTTCAAGACGCTGAAGATGTCCGCGAACCGCCAGTAACGGCTGGCGTCCTCCTCCTCGCTCACGTACAGAAGCTGACGGTCGTACAGGACGAGCGTCCCATCGCTCCCGCGGCCCTGGCGCTGGTGCTTGGCGCGGACGCGAAAGAGTGGCTCGCCGCTGTACTGCGGCATGACGGCGGTGACGACCGGTCGCTCGATGCGCTCGAGCAGGAACGTCACCAGTTCAGCCGACACCGCCTCGCCAACGATCGTGAACTCGAACGTGCGGTCGGCGCCGAATCGCCATCGGCCGCGGTCCTCGTAGGTGAGCACCGCAATCCGCGTGGGCGAGAGGATCTGCACCTGCTTCACCTCGTCATACGCCCACCGCCGGGCGTCGCCGGTGTCGGAGGTCCGGTATTCGATGCCGTCCGCGGTAAACGCCAGCGTCCCGGCGCTGCCGCCGAACAGGCGGTCTCGCTCGACCGAGAGCTCGAAGGGCGGACCCGCGGCGGCGGAGACGGACGCCACTGAGATGAGCGTGGCGGCGATCGCGGTTGTGAACACATGGCGGAACATGGTGGATTCCCTTCTCTATGCCTTCGTGGACCGGGCGAGCGCCGGTTTGACCTCCCGGTGCCACTTCCAGAGCGCAAAGATGGCCGGATACACGAGCAGCGCGAGCGCCGCCGCGGTGACGACGCCGCCCACCATCGGGGCGGCGATCCGCTTCATCGTGTCGGCGCCCGTGCCGGTGCTCCACATGATCGGCAGGAGTCCCATCAGGATGGCGCTGACGGTCATGACGATCGGCCGCAGCCGCATCTCGGCGCCTTCGATGGCCGCGTGGTGCACGTCGGCCAGGCTGGTGATCTTCCCCTCGCGCTTCAGCCGCTCGTAGGCCAGGTCGAGGTAGAGCAGCATGACAACGCCGATCTCGGCGTCGATGCCGGCCAGCGCGATGATGCCGACCCAGACGGCGATGCTCAGGTTGTACCCGAGCAGATACAGCACCCAGAACGCGCCGATCAGCGAAAACGGCACCGAGAGCAGCACGATGGCAACCTTCGTCAGGTTCTGCGTGTTGAAGTAGAGCAGGACGATCACGATGAGCAGCGTGAGCGGAATGACGATCTTCAGACGCTCCTTCGCACGGAGCATGTATTCGTACTGGCCGCTCCACTCGAGGTAGTACCCTTCCGGCAGGCTCACCATCTGACCGACGACCTGCTTGGCTTCCTCCACGTAGCCGCCGATGTCGCGATCCGCCACGTCGACGTAGACGTAGCCGAGGAGCTGCGCCTGCTCCGTACGGATGACGGTCGGGCCGGTGGTCGTGGTGATGTCGGCCACCTGCGCGATCGGGATCTGCGCGCCCCTCGGCGTCGAAATCAGCGTCCGCTTGATCTCGTTGATGTCGCTGCGGTGGTAGCGTTGGTACCGGACGTTCACCGGGAACCGCTCGCGCCCTTCGATCGTGGTCGTCACGTTGGCGCCGCCGATCGCGGACTCGACGACCATCTCGACGTCCTGGATGGAGAGCCCGTAGCGCGCGATCTGGTCGCGCTTGACGGTGAAGTCGACGTAGTACCCGCCGGTCACGCGCTCGGCGAAGACGTTGCGGGTGCCGCGCACGCTCGCGAGGGCCCCCTCGATCTGGGTGCCGATCTCGTTGATGGTGTCGAGCCCGGGCCCGAAGATCTTGATGCCCACCGGCGTCCGGATGCCGGTCGACAGCATGTCCACCCTCGCCTTGATCGGCATCGTCCAGGCGTTGGCGACGCCGGGCAGCCGCACCAGCCTGTCCAACTCGGCCTCGAGCTTCGCCGGCGTCATGCCGGGACGCCACTCGTCCTCCGGCTTCAGGTTGATGACCGTCTCGATCATCTCGAGCGGCGCCGGATCCGTGGCGGAGATCGCGCGTCCCGCCTTGCCGAACACCGATTCGACTTCCGGCACCTGCTTGATGATCTTGTCCTGCATCGCCAGCAACTGCTGGGCGGTCTGCACCGAGGCGCCCGGTAAGGTGATCGGCATATAGAGCAGGGTGCCTTCATAGAGCGGCGGCATGAATTCGGAGCCGAGGCGGAGGAACACGGGCACCGTGCCGAACATCAGGGCGAGGGCGACGGCGAGCGTGGCCACCTTGTGGCGCAGCACGAGCGCGAGGAAGGGGTGATACGCCCAGATGAGAAACCGGTTCACCGGGTTCTTCGTTTCCGGCGCAATCCGGCCGCGGATGAAGAGCACCATCAGATACGGCACGATCAGTACGGAGGTCAGCGCCGCGAACCCCATCGCGAACGTCTTCGTGAACGCCAGCGGCTTGAACAGGCGGCCTTCCTGTCCCTCGAGCGTGAAGATCGGCAGGAACGAAACGGTGATGATCAGGAGCGAGAAGAACAGCGGCCGTCCCACCTCCTGGGCCGCCTCGATCAGGATCTCGCGCCGCGGCTTGGCACCGGTGTCGTGCTCGAGATGCTTGTGGGCGTTCTCGATCATGATGATCGCGGCGTCGATCATCGCCCCGATCGCGATGGCGATCCCGCCCAGGCTCATGATGTTGGAGCCGAGGCCGATGTATCGCATGGCTATGAACGACAGGAGGATCGAGAGCGGCAGCGTCAGGATGGCGACGAAGGCGCTGCGCACGTGCCAGAGGAAGACGATGCAGACGAGCGAGACGATGGCCATCTCTTCGAGCAGCTTCTCGTTGAGCGTGGCGATCGAGCGCTCGATCAAGGCGGAGCGGTCGTAGGTGGTGACGAACTCCACGCCCTCGGGCAGCGCTGGCTGGATGCGCTCCTGCACCGCCCTCTTGATGTTCTCGATGACGCCGTAGGTGTCGACGCCGTACCGGATCACGACGATGCCGCCGGCCACGTCTCCCTCGCCGTTCAGCTCGGCGACGCCGCGGCGCATGTCGGGCCCCAGGTGGACGCGCCCGACGTCCTTGACGAGGATCGGGGTGCCGTCCGGCTGGGCGCCGAGGCTCACCTGCTCGATGTCGCTGACGTTCTGGATGTAGCCGCGGCCACGCACCATGTACTCACGGCCGCTCCATTCGACGACGCGCCCGCCGACGTCGTTGTTGCTCTTCCGCACCGCCGCGATCACCATGTCGATCGGCATGTTGTAGGCGACGAGCGCGTTCGGATCGATCTCGATCTGGTACTGCTTCGCGTACCCGCCAACCGGCGCGACCTCGGCGACGCCCGTGACGCTGCGCAGCCAGTACTGGACGTACCAGTCGTTGAGCGTGCGGAGCCGGGACAGATCGTTCTTCCCGCTGCGATCCACGAGGGCGTACTCGAAGCCCCACCCGACACCCGTGGCATCCGGGCCGAGCACGGGGGTCACGCCGGCGGGCAGCCGGCCTTGCAGGCCGTTCAGGTATTCGAGGACACGGCTGCGCGCCCAGTACGGGTCGGTGCCGTCCTGAAAGATGACGTAGACGAACGACACGTCGAAGTACGAGAACCCTCGGACGACCTTGACCTGCGGCGCGGAGATGAGCGCGGTGACGATCGGATACGTCACCTGGTCTTCGACGAGCGTCGGGCTGCGGCCTTCCCAGTTCGCCGTGACGATCACCTGCACGTCCGACAGGTCGGGGATGGCGTCGATCGGCGTGCGGCGGATCGCCCAGACGCCGCCGCCGGCGATGACGACCACCAGCAGCAGGACGATGAAGGCGTTGCGGGCGCTGAAGGCGATGAGCTTCTCAATCACGGCACAGCTCCATGCACGTCAGTCCTTGTGCGTTGGGTGAACGACCGGCGAAGGCGGCGCCGCCGGTGCAGCAGGCGCTGACTGCACGGGCTTTTCGCGGCCGCCCATGTCCATGCCGGGCATGTTCATCGACATCGACTGCAGCGCGGCCTGCAGGTTCGTTTCCGAGTCGATCAGGAACTGCGCGGAGGTGACCACCCGGTCGCCCGCCGACAGCCCCTTGACGACCGGATAGAACTGGTCGACCGGCTCGCCGACCTCGATCTCCCGCGGCTCGAAGTAGCCGTCCGGGCGGGCGAGAATGGCGTACTGTCTGGCGCCGTTGTCGAGCAACGCCTCTTTCGGCAGCGCAAGCTGCTTGCCGGCGGTACGGCGGAGCACCACCGTGACGTAGCTCTCGGGCTTCAGCTCGAGGCCGGGGTTGCTGAACTCGATGCGGACGCGCGCCCGCCGCGTCTCGGGATTGATGTCGGGATAGACGAACGTGACGCGGCCGCTCAGGCGGCGCGTCGACTGCCCGTACGGGAATTCGATCTGGGCGCGGTCGCCCGGCTTCACCGTGCGCGCCTCGTACTCGAAGATCTGCGCGATCGCCCAGATCGTCGACAGGTCGGCAATCTTGGCCGTGCTCGTGTCCGGCGTGATGTACTGCCCGGCGAACGTGTTCCGCTCGAGCACGATGCCGTCGAACGGCGAGTAGAGCGTCAGCGTGCGCCGGGCCTGGCCGGTGCGCTCAAGCTCTGCGATCTGCGCGTCGGTGATGTCCCAGAGACGCAGCCGATCGCCCGTGGCGGCCAGCAGCGACGCGGCGCCCGCGCGCGTCTCGGCAAAGGCGCTGTCGCCCAGTTGCCGTTGCGCCCTCAGTGCCAGCAGGTACTCATTCTGCGTGGCGACCAGGTCCGGGCTGTAGATCGTCAGCAGCGGCTCGCCGCGGCGCACGGGCTTGCCGACGAAGTCGACGAAGACGCGCTCGACCCAGCCGGAGATCTTCGGATGGATCTCGGTGACCCGCGTCTCGTCGTACGCCAGTGTGCCGACCGTGCGGATGGTGGCGTCGAGCGTGCGGGCCTGCAGCTCGGCCGTCCGCACCCCGATGAGCTGCTGGCGCGCCGGGGAGATGTAGACGCCGGTGCTTTCCGCGGCCGGCTCCTGGCCGCCGCCCATGTCCATGCCGGCCATGGCACCCCACCGCGCAGGCGTGCGCGGTGGGGACCCCGCCCCGCCGTTCGGCTGCTCGCCCGTTGTCGGCGCCGGCTGCGGCGCGGCCGGAACGGCCTGAGCCGGCATTGTCACGATGCCCGTTTGCAGGGCAAGCCACGTGCCGGCGACTCCGACAGCGAGCGAGCCCATAGCGACCGCCGCGTACAGGGCGACGGAGCGGCGCCAGGGTTTCGGGTTCTGCGTTTCGTTGCTCATGGCGGTCCTCATGTCACCGAATCAGCGTCGTCCCGACGTACGGCTCGAGTTCCGCCAGCGCGCGGCGGTATTGCGCCTGCTGCTGCTCGTAACTCAGCTCGTTGGCGAGGACGGCGGTAAAATTCATTAACAGCGTCAGGAAGTCGGCCGCCCCCACCTGGTAGGCGGCAATCGATGACTCCAGCGTCAGCCGGGCCTGCGGCAGGATGCTGTCCGTGTAGAGCCGCATCAGGCGTTCGGCCGTCGAGGCCATCACATAGGCCTGCGTGACCGCTGACTGCGTCTGGGCGAGCGTGTTCTCGCGCATGCGCCGGCCGGCATCGAGGGCCGCCGCCGCCTCGGCGATCATCGGGCGCTGCTTGCGCTGCCAGAAGAGCGGCACCTTCACCATGACGTCGACGCCATACATCCACGGCATGCCGCTCACGAGCTGCTGGGTGGTCACGTTCACGGCAAAGTCTGGGAGGATCTCCTTCCGCGCGAGCTGCAATCCCTGCTGGCCGCGCTGGATCAGTTGCTCGTCGCGGCGCAGTCCCGGATAGCGCTCGAGTGCCAGCGCCCGAAGCTGCTGGACGTCACCCGGAAGCGGTGCCGCATCGAAGCTCGCCTGCAACTCGACGGGCGTATCGGGCGCCCGGTAGAGCAGGCCGTTCAAAGCCGCCTGGGCCGTGGCGCGCTCCTGCTGGAGCATCGCGGCGCGCTCGAGGAGCATGGAAATCTCGAGCTGCGCTTTCAGCACGTCCTGCTGCGGCACCTTGCCGACCCTGAACTGCGACTCCGCGATGTCCCGGACCTGCTCGAGGAGCTGCTTGTTCCGATCGATGATCGCGAGACTGCGATCCGCCAGGACGTACTCGAAGTAACCGCCCTTCAGATCGGCGATGAGACGCAGCCGCACGTCCTCGCTGTTCCACCTCGCGGCGTCCGCTTCGGTCGCGGCCACGGTCGAGCGAAGCGCGAGCTTGCCGGGAAAGGGCAGCTCCTGGCTGAGACCGAACTGGCGCGCGCCGTCGGGCGTGCTCGCCGACGGAAAGAACGGAGGACGCAGGAAGCCGCTCATGTACCCGAAGCTCAGTGACGGATCCGGCGGCGCGCCGGCGGGCGCGATGCGCGCCGTTCGCATGTCGATCTCGCGCCGGGTGGCCTTCAGCTCGGGGTTGTTCCGCTCCAGCTCGCCGACGAGCGAGCCGAGGATCGAGGACGGCGCCTCGGCGACCTGAGCAAGGCTCGGCACCGCGAGGGCGGTCATGACGGCGGCGACGAGAGCGATTCGCGGAGTATTCATTGGTGACTCCCGCCTTCGGCACGGACTGGTTCGGCATCGCCCACGTTCCGCACGAGCCCGTGTTTGTGCATCCGGTAGATGAGCGCGCTGCGGGACAGGCCAAGGAACCTGGCTGCGTGCGTGCGATTGCCGCCGGTCCTTTCCAGGGCAAACTCGATTAACGCGCGCTCGACCGCTTCTACGTCCGCGCCTGAATCGGGCACCACGACAGCGACCGCACGTTCGAGCGGCGCGTCCGCCCGGCGAACCATCACCGGCGTGTGGTGCGGATGCTCGCGTGACATCGAGGTCTTCATGCATTCCAGACGGGGCAAGCTCGGTGCCACGCGGCGGCGTTCGGCAAACGAGCGGTTTCACAGGCTTGCGGAATCGGTGAGGGGGCGACCGAGCGTGACGGCGTGTGATAACGGACAGCTGGTGTGTGAAAACACACAGCACCGACTGCGGCGGGATTTCACGCACCCCGCACGAAATTCCGTATGGCGTCGCGTTGGGCTAACTGGTCTCTCGAGAGACGAATGAAACGCCCCGAGAAGTACGCGTTGAAGTGAGTTCCACCTACTCCCGCGGGGTTGGCTCGGCCGCCTTCTTCTCGCGCTGCAAGCCGAACTTCTCCATGCGATACACCAGCGTGCTTCGCGTGATGTTCAGGAACGCCGCGGCGCGGGTCTGGTTCCAGTTGTGCTTCTCGAGCGCGGCGAGCAGCAGCTCGCGCTCCACGTCCTCCAGTGAGATGCCTTCGTCCGGCAGCTCCATCCGCAGGTTCGCCACGCGATGCTCGCGGGTCCGCAGGCGGTCCGGCAGGTCGTCGAGCCCGATGGTGCCGTCCTTGTCCAAGACGAGCGCACGCTCGATCACGTTTTCGAGCTCGCGAATGTTGCCCGGCCAACTGTAGAGATTGAAGGCTGAGTACACTGCTTTCTCCACGACCGGCCGCGGGCGCCCGAGCTTCTCCGCATGCTTGGCCAGGAAATGATCGACGAGCAGGGGGATATCGTCCGACCGCTCGCGCAGCGGCGGCACCCGGATCGACACGACGGCCAGGCGATAGTACAGGTCGTCGCGGAAACTGCCGTCGGCGATCATCTTCTCCAGGTCCCGATTGGTTGCCGCAATAACACGCACATCGACCTTGATCGATCGCGTTTCCCCGACCTTGTCGATCTCGCGCTCCTGCAGCACGCGCAGGATCTTCACCTGCAGCAGCGCGGGCAGCTCGCCGATCTCGTCCAGGAAGATCGTGCCGCGGTGGGCGGCTTCGAATTTGCCCTGCTTGTCGGTGACGGCGCCTGTGAACGATCCCCGCCGGTGCCCGAAGAGCTCGGACTCGAGGAGCTGTTCGGGAATCGCGCCGCAGTTGATCGTCACGAACGGGCCCTTGGCGCGGGCGCTGTGAAAGTGGATCGCCTTGGCCAACAGCTCCTTGCCCGTGCCGCTCTCCCCTTCGAGCAACACGGTCGTGTCGCCTTGCGCCACCCTCGCCGCCATCTCGGTGACGGCGCGCATCGCGCGCGAGGCCGCAATCATGCTGGCAAACGAGAAGCGCTCGGCCACCACCTGGCGCAGGTACCGGTTTTCGCTGGTCAGGGCGGCCACCTCGAGCGCCTTTCGTACCGCAGCCTTCAACTGTTCCCGGTTGAACGGCTTGGTCAGGTAATCGGAGGCGCCGAGCTTCATGGCATCGACGGCCGAATCGATCGTGCCGTGAGCGGTCAGGATGATCACCGGCAGATCCGGCTGCATCGTCTTCAGGCGCGTCAGCAGCTCGAGCCCGTCCATCTCGGGCATGCGGATGTCGGTCAGCACGAGGTCGATCGGCTGCGATCGAAACGCCTGCAGTCCGCTGGCGCCGTCCGCTGCCGTGACGACGCGATATCCCTCGTCCTGCAGGTTGTACTCGACGACGCGCCGGAGGCTGTCGTCGTCGTCGATCACGAGGACCGATTGCACATGGCTCATGATGGTCTGTGCTCCGCCGCCAGCGGCAGCCGAACGCGGAAAATCGTCCCGGCAGGCGATCGCGGCACCGCCGTAATTGTCCCTCGATGCGCGGTCACAATGCGCTGCGAGATAGCCAGCCCCAGCCCCGTGCCGCGCGACTTCGTGGTGAAGAACGGATCGAAGATGCGCGAGAGATGCTCGGGGGCAATGCCCGGTCCTTCGTCAAGTACCTCGATCGTGCCCCAACCGGGTTGAAAGGTCTCCACGACACGGACCTGCTTCGCCGGTGGACTGGCCTGGACGGCATTGAGGACGACGTTGAAGATAACCTGCGTCATTTGTTCAGGATCGAGCGAGAGAAGCGGTGACGTGTCCGGCCGCTCCAGAACAAGGGTCACTCCCTTCTTGTCGGCTTCCGGGCGCAGCAGCGCGGCGACCCGCTCGACGAGCTCATGGACATCCGTGGCGCGGAGCGCGGGCTCATGAGGCCGCGCGTAGGTCAGGAACTCGCGAACGAGTGTCTCCAGGCGCGCCAGTTCTTTCGCGCCAATATCGGCGAACTCGGCTTCCGGGCTGCCGGCCGGCACGCGCGCGGACACGATTTCGAGCGCTCCTTTGACACCCGCGAGCGGGTTCTGGATTTCATGTGCCAGCCCCGCAGCAATTTCACCGAGGGCGGACAGGCGGTCCACATGGCGGAGGTGCTCCTGGGAGTCACGCAGCTCCTGGTTGGCCCGTTCGAGCGAGGCGGCGGCGTCGCGATGGCGGGCCGTCAGCCGCTGCTGCGATCGTGCCAGCCATCCTACCGTCAGCCCGAGCAAGTGGAAAACGACGACCTGCGAGTACTGGCTCGCCGTATACGCGGCATTGGCCTCCCATGCCGCCTGGATGTGCGGAACGAATGCCCCTGACGCCAGCACCGCGCTGGCGATCCCGCCCCAGACACCCCACCAGTAGGCGCCGAGGATGATCGGCACGTAGCAAAGGTAGGTGTAGATCTCGTGCAGCACCACGAGCGACGGCGCGGTGACGTAGTGCAGGCTCGACACGAGACCGATCATGCCGATCACCACCACGCCACGCAGCACGTCGCGGCCGGGGAACCACGCGAGCGTGGGGTGCTCTATCGTCATAGAAAAGTCGCCTGCCTGTTTTCAAACAGGACCGCTCGCTCAACAGTCGCAAATCACGCAGTTGAGTTCAAGAGTGGGCCGGTAGATGGCTCATCAATCATTGAGAACCGACGCATCTTCGCCCGACTTGCGGTGGGCATTCGTCTTGCCTTGGCAAGACCCAGACCAACTGGGAAAAAAGTCTCCCTTTCCCTTGCGAGGCGTGTGATGGGTGGCCCCCGAATCTGTCCTGGTGACCGACCAGATATTGTGTCGCGCCTGTAGATGTGGCCTGGGGATCACATGGGAATGATGGCCCTGTGGTGGGTGCTCGGACTCGCCTTGCTCGTCCTCGTGATCTGGGCTGAGGAAATAGGGATCGCGTCGATCTTCCGGAGGACATCATGGAAGGACTGTTCGGCCTCTTATTGTTCAACGGCCTCCGGATTCGAAGTACGATTCAGCCCGACGGGAGATCTTCCAGCGGCGATTCGCCATCACCCCGCGCCGGCGACATCGTGATCACGAGAACGTCCCGTTCCGGTCTCGCGTACGAGGTTCAGGTCGTGCCGGGCCCGCCGCAGATTCGCTTCGGTACGCGGAAGGACGCCTTCGCCCAGGCACGGCTGCTCGCGAAACGCGGCGCGGTTGATGCGTGGTTCCGCGACGGCGACACGGTGACGCTTCTCGCACGCTTCCGATTGGATCGCTGAAGCCGTTCGCCTCAGAATGCCGGGTGGAAACAACAGCGTGACCCGAGGCTGACCCCGATGCGATCCGCTGCACGTCCTCTCTCACGAAAGGCACAGCCTGCAGCAGGCCATCGCATCCGTGTTCGCCGGCCGGGGCCCTGGCGTGCCTTCCCCTTGTCGTCCGCTGGTGACAAGTGGCAGCCGTGCCGGCCGGCGCCCCGTCTGCGCTACACGAGCCGATTGCAGAGAGACGTCGCGGCGGGCGTTCCCGCCGGCGTGAACACGAGGAACGGGATCGTTGCTCGAATCACGCCGTTGCCTGGGGCTTCATGAGGCAAGGAGCAAGCCAGCCGCCGCGCAGGCGTTTTGCTCCGCTTTTGACCGCTTTTCGACCGGAAGGGTGCGGCTGGGCTGCGCAAATTCCCTCGAACCGCCGCGAGTTTTTTGCTTGACGCTGTAATGTGTCGCAGGCCCCGCGTGTAATGTGTGAGGGGGAGGACAGGTGGCTGAGCAGCACGTGGTCGCGAGCCGGGAAGTCGTTGACCCGGTGTGCGGCATGACCATCACGCCTGAGGACGCGGCCGGCCAGCTCGAGTACCGCGGCCAGACGTATTACTTCTGCGCGGAGAGCTGCCTCGAGCGGTTCCGCGCCACGCCGGAGGCGTTCGTCGTCGGCGGCGAGCGTCCGGCCGCCCAGGCCGTACCGGGCGCGACCTATGTCTGCCCGATGGATCCGGAGGTACGGGAATCCGAGCCTGGCGCGTGCCCCAAGTGCGGGATGGCGCTCGAGCCGGAGCTCCCGGCTCCGGCCGCGACGAAGACCGAGTGGACCTGCCCGATGCATCCCGAAATCGTGCGCGAGGAACCCGGCGCGTGCCCGATCTGCGGGATGGCGCTCGAGCCGCGGACCGTCGCTGTGGAAGAGGCGCCGAACCCGGAGCTGGCCGACATGACGCGGCGCTTCTGGACGAGCGCCGTCCTGACGACTCCGCTGCTCGTCATCGCCATGGGCGACTATATCCCGGGTCGCCCGCTCGAGGGGCTGGTTGCGTCGGGGGCCATGCGCTGGCTCGAGCTCGCGCTGGCAACGCCGGTGTGCCTGTGGGGCGGGTGGCCCTTCTTCGTGCGCGGATGGCGCTCGATCGTCAACCGCAGCCTCAACATGTTCACGCTGATCGGGCTCGGCGTCGCCGTCGCCTACGGCTACAGCGTGGTGGCAGTGCTCTTTCCGGGACTGTTCCCCGAAGGATTTCGCGATGAATCGGGCGAAGTCGGCGTCTACTTCGAGGTGGCCGCCGTCATCGTCACGCTCATCCTGCTCGGGCAGGTGCTGGAGCTGCGCGCCCGCGGCCAGACGAGCGCGGCGATCCGCAAGCGCCTCGGGCTGGCCGCGAAGTCGGCGCGCCGGCTCCGCGACGACGGGACCGAGGAGGACGTGCCGCTCGAGACGGTGCGCGTGGGCGACCGACTGCGTATCAGGCCCGGCGAAAAGGTGCCGGTTGACGGCGTGGTGCTCGAGGGGACGAGCGCGGTCGACGAGTCGATGGTGACGGGCGAACCGATTCCGGTGGAGAAGCGCACGGGCGATCGGGTCGTCGGCGCGACGATCAACGGCACGGGCGCGCTCGTCATGCGCGCAGAGAAGGTCGGCGCCGACACGCTGCTCGCCCGCATCGTCGCCATGGTGGCCGAAGCGCAGCGCAGCCGCGCGCCGATCCAGAAGCTTGCCGACGTCGTCTCGAGCTACTTCGTGCCCACCGTCGTCGCGATCGCGGTGGCGACCTTTATCGTCTGGGCGCTCGTGGGCCCCGAGCCGCGGCTGGCGCACGCGCTCGTGAACGCGGTGGCGGTGCTGATCATTGCCTGCCCGTGCGCGCTCGGCCTGGCGACCCCGCTGTCGATCATGGTCGCCACGGGCAAAGGCGCGACGATGGGGATTCTGTTCCGGAACGCCGAAGCGATCGAGGTGCTAAAGAAAGTGGATACGCTCGTCGTCGACAAGACGGGCACGCTCACCGAGGGGAAGCCGCGGCTGGTTTCGGTGATTCCGGCGGCCGGTTACGACGAGAGCTCGCTGCTGCGCGCGGCCGCGAGCCTCGAGCGCGGCAGCGAGCATCCGCTTGCGGCGGCTATCGTGAAGGGCGCAGAGGAACGCCGCACATCGCTTGTGGAGGCGCGCGACTTCAAGAGCATGACCGGCAAGGGCGTCGTTGGGACCGTCGAGGGGCGTCAGGTGGCGCTCGGCAATCGTGCGCTGATGGACGACCTCGGCGTCGATGTCGCGCTGGCCGCCAGGGCCGATTCGCTCCGCGCCGAGGGGCAGACAGTCATGTTCGTCGCCGTCGGGCGGACGCTTGCGGGGCTCATCGGCGTTGCCGATCCGATCAAGGAGAGCACGCCGGAGGCGATTCGCGCGCTCCACGACGAGGGAATTCGCATTGTGATGCTGACGGGCGACAGCCGCGCCACCGCCGAGGCTGTCGCGCGGAAGCTGCAGATCGATGACGTGATCGCGGAAGTGCTGCCCGATCAGAAGGTCGAGGTCGTCAAGCGCCTGCAAGCGCAGGGCCGGTTCGTCGCCATGGCGGGCGACGGCATCAACGACGCGCCGGCGCTCGCGCAGGCGCAGGTCGGCATCGCCATGGGCACCGGCACCGACGTCGCGATGGAAAGCGCGCCTGTGACACTGGTGAAAGGGGATCTGCGGGGTATCGCACGCGCCCGGCGGTTGAGCCGCGGGACGATGCGGAACATCAAGCAGAACCTGTTCTTCGCGTTCGTCTACAACGCGGCTGGGGTGCCTGTCGCGGCCGGCGTGTTGTTCCCCTTCTTCGGCCTGCTGCTGTCGCCGATCATCGCCGCGGCCGCCATGAGCTTCAGCTCGGTCTCGGTCATCAGCAATGCACTGAGGCTCAGAAGGACAGAGCTGTAGCGTACAAGCTCCACGTGGGGCACGCGCGGCGCCTCACGGGCGGGACGTTCGAGCCGCATGTCGGGGCCGCTCTGTCGTTCAGCGCGCTCCCGGACCGCGTGGAGCGGGCGTACGGACGCGACAGCGGCTTCGGTGTCGTGGCGTTCCTCGGCGTGCGTCCCGCCGCGATTTTTCACAGGCCGTGATAAATCACGCACGTGTAACGGGCCGCGTGCGGTTGCACGAGGTGGCTTCCGCCGCGCCATGGTTGGCCCAGCTCTTGCGGCTTCCTCAGTCTGAATGGAACCTGACGCGCATACCGAGCGCCGACCGGCCCACGTGCCGTGGTGGCTCGGCCTCGGCCTGTTTCTGGCGATCGCGATCTTCCTGCTCGGCTTCGAGGGCGATCCCCATCTCAATCCCATTCACATTGCGAGCGACCTTCTGATCGTCGGTGGGTTCATCCTGCTCTCCGCCTCCTGGCGTGTACTGCTGAAGGCGCAGCAGACCGCTACGCTGGCAGCCACCGGGCCGTACGCCCGGATCCGGCATCCGCAGTACGCGGCGTTCATTGTGATCATGGTCGGCTTCCTGCTCCAATGGCCGACGATTCTGACGCTGGCGATGTTTCCGGTGCTCGTGACGATGTACGTCCGCCTCGCACATCGGGAAGAGCGGGAGGTGGCGGCCCGGTTCGGAGCCGCGTGGGACGCCTATGCGGCTGTGACACCACGGTGGGTTCCGCGCCTCCTGCCCGACGGAGGAGCGGGCGCGTCGAACACGCATCACATCCTGCCGCGGGCGGGATGAGTGGACGTCCTGCTCGTTGCACTCCACGTGCTGTTCTTCGGGCCGGTCATCGCCCGGCTCGTCCGCCGGCCGGCCGGCGCTAGCACCCGGAACCGGTCTTTCGCCGCCGAGATCGTCCGCGGAGCGCGGACACCGGCACTCCTGCTGCACGGCGGCGGACTCGTGCTGCTCTGGGCCGGGGTCGGCTACGGGGTCGCCCAGGCACAGGTCGCGAGGGCGGTCACGACCCGCGGTCTGGTGGGCGCCGTCCTGCTCATCTGCGCCGTGCTGCTGATGACGCGCTCCTTCGTGGCGCTGCGATCGTGGCGTCTGCTCCCAGCCATCGAGGCCGGCCACGAGCTTTGCACGGCCGGCCCCTACGCCGTGGTCAGGCATCCGATGTATCTGGCGATCGATCTGCTCGGCATCGGGTCGGCGGTGTGGGTGGGGGCCACGCCGGTCCTGGCCGCCGCCGTGCTGCTGGTAGTTGGCGGTGATCTGCGAGCCCGTCGGGAGGAGCAGGCGCTCCTGGCCGCCTTCGGCGAGCGGTATCGGCGCTATATGGCACGCGTGGCGCGCCTCATCCCTTTCGTGTACTGAGTCCGATTGGCCCGGTGCACGGCAGTCATGAAACTGGCTATACTGCGTCTTGCCTCGTACAGATGCCTCGTCTGGCTGCCCTGGCCCTCGTGCTCAGCGTCAGTGCGGTTCCCGTTGCGGGAAGCCTGCTGTGCGGCTTCTCGTGCCCCGAGGCCGCGGCGCAGCCGGCCGGGTGCCACGGCCACGGAGACGATCATGGAGCATCCCTCGCGCTGACCTCGACGCACACCTGCGATCACGTGGCAGCGGCAGCACCCGGGATCCTGCGGGCGGCCCCCGCCCTGGCATCGCTGCAGATGACCGGGCCTGTCCCGGCACAACCCACCGACCTGCTGAGCTCGGGCTCGCCGCACGCGACCCGGGACCTTCCTCCCGGCGCCCGCGTCGTTGTTCTTTCGCAGCGGTCCTCCGTCCTTCGTATCTGAATCACGCCTGCGCTGACGCAGTACGCCCGCGCGTCAGTTGAGTGTGTGTCTGTGGTTTGCAAATGCAGTCGCAAATCACGAATCGCGAATCACGAAATCAACGGAGTTGTCATGCAGTCGAGCAGACGCCATTTTCTGCGCGGCGTCGCGACGCTCGTCGGCACCGCCGGCGCGGCGCGCGCCTCCGCGCAGCACGATCACTCAGCTCCGGAGGCCCCGCAGCCGCCGCGCACTCCGGCAGGCCGGCCGCCCGTGGCGCCGGTTCAGGCCATTGCCGGACCGCAGATCCTGCCGGGCATCGCGGAAGTCGTCACGCCGGACGTGCCGAAGATGCCGTGGCGGCTGGAGAACGGCGTCAAGGTGTTCCGCATCGTCGTCGAGCACGTGCGGACCGAGTTCGTCCCGGGTCGGATCGTCGACGCGTGGGGGTTCAACGGCAGCGTACCCGGGCCGACAATCGAAGTCGTCGAAGGCGATCGCGTCCGGTTCGTCGTCGAGAACCGGCTGCCCGAGCCGTTCTCGATGCACTGGCACGGCCTCGAGGTGCCCAACGACATGGACGGCATGCCGGGCATCTCACAGGAAGCCATTCCGCCCGGCGGGTTCTTCACCTACGAGTTCACGCTGAGGCAGAACGGCACGTTCTTCTACCACTCGCACATGGCGATGCAGGAGATGATGGGGCTCATCGGCCTGTTCATCATCCACCCGAGACAGCCGCACACGCCGCGCGTCGACCGCGACTTCGGCCTCGTCTTGCAGGAATGGGCGATTCTGCCCAACAACACGGTGCCGAACTCGCTGGCGATGGAGTTCAACTGGCTCACCATCAACGGCAAATCGGGGCCGGCGACGACCCCGCTGCTCGTGAAGCGGGGAGAGCGGGTCCGCATCCGAATCGTGAACCTCGGCATGGACCACCACCCGATGCACCTGCACGGCCACCAGTTCTACGTCACCGGCACGGAAGGGGGCCGGATCCGGACCACGGCCGTGGAGCCGGCCAACACGGTGCTCGTCGGCGTCGCCCAGGCGCGCGACATCGAGTTCGTCGCCGACAATCCGGGCGACTGGCACTTCCACTGTCATCTGCCGCACCACATGATGAATCAGATGGTATCCATGGTCGGGCCGCTCATGATGTCGCCCGCCAATATGCCGCGGCCCGGAACGGCGGAGGCCGGCATGGGCATTCACGAAGGCGCCGCGTTTGGCGACGCGGCGAGCCCGGCGTTCGGACGCACGATCAATCTCGGCGCGGCGATGGAGCGCCCTGTCGCCAACATGCCGATGAGCGCCCTTGCGGTCCCGCAGCAGACGGGTCCGGCGGTCGCACCGAATGCCGGCATGTATCCCGGCTATCCGCAGGACATGTTCATGGTCATGGACGATCTGGTCGCCAAGCCCGAGACCTACGGCCTGCGACGCGGCTGGAGCGGCGGCACGATGGGCATGATGACGATCGTCCGGGTGCTGGAGCCGGAGCTGTTCGACAGGATTCAGGCGCTCCGGACGGAGCAGGCGGGAAAGGGGGCGCGGCAATGAGCGCGCGAGGCCTCGTCATCGCGCTCGCAGCGCTTGCCGCCTGGCAGCCGGCGTACGGACAGGCGCCGGGCGCGTCCAACCGGCCGGCGTGGACGCTCGCCGAGCTCGAGCGGCTGGCGCTCGACAACAACCCAACCACGCGGGCGGCGCAGGCCGCACGCGACGCGGCGGCCGCGCGCGCCCGGCAGGCGGGCATGTGGCCCAACCCGATCGCTGGGTACACCGGCGAGGAGATCACCCGGCGCGGCGCGGTCGATCCACGAGGCGAGCACGGATTCTTCGTGGAGCAGACGATCGTGCTCGGCGGGAAGCTGCGTCTCAGCGGCGAGGTGTTCGAGCGCGCCGTCGATGAGGCGGAAGCGCGGATCGATCTGCAGCGGCAGCGGATCCTTACGTCGGTCCGCTCGCTCTACTACCAGCTCCTGACGGCGGAACGTCGCGTCGACATCTACGATCGGCTCGCCGCCCTCGGTTCTGAGGCAGTCGGCGTCACGGCGCAGCTCTTCAACGTCGGCGCCGCCGATCGGCCCGATTTCCTGGAGATGGAAATCGAGGCGCGCCGCGTGCAGCTCGAGCTGAACGCGGCGAGGAACGACGCGTTCGCGCTGCGGCAGCGCCTGGCGAGCGTGGTCGGCGTCCCGGAGGTCGCCAACGGGCAGTTTGCCGGCGCCATCGCGGATGCCATTCCGGAGCTGGAACGCGAGGTCACGATTCGCGCGCTCGTCGAGCGGAGCCCGCAAATCCGTGCCGCCCGCGCTGTCGTCGCGCGTGCGCAGGCGGTGACGGCCCGTGCGCGGCGTGAGCCGTACCCGAATCTGTTCGTCCGCGGCGGAGCGCTGTACAACCGCGAACACGGCGAGACTACCCGGTTGCCGATTGGCTGGGAGGGACAGATTGAAGCGGGCATCAGCATCCCTCTGTTCGACCGCAATCAGGGGGCCGTCGCGGCGGCCACGGCCGAGGAGCTGCAGGCCCAGGCCGACCTGCGGCGCCTCGAGCTGTCGCTCGGCGCGCAGGGAGCCGTCGAATTCGCGCGCTACCTGACGGCGCTGCGCTCGGCCGAATCGTATCGCACCGAAATTCTGCCGCGCGCCGAGCAGGCCTACGCGCTCTATCTCGCGCGATATCGCGAGATGGCGGCCGCCTATCCGCAGGTGCTGGTCGCCCAGCGGACGCTGTTTGACATGTCGGTCCGGTATCTGGCCAGCATTGAAGAGGCATGGCGGTCCTCGCTGCGGCTGCAGGGGGCGCTGCCCGGCGACGGGCTGCTTCGAGTCGGCGCTGACCCGGGCGAAAGTCCGGACGGAAACGTCACGGGAGAGTAGGAGGGCGCGATGAAGATCGGGATTCTGGCTGTGGCGGCGTCGATCGCGGCGCTGCCCGTCGCGGCGGCGGTCGCTCCACAGCACGAGGGACATCAGGCGGGTTCGGCCGCCGATCCAGGCGCCGCCGCGGTCGCTCAATGCGCACAGGCACAGCGCGCCATCGCGGCGACGCTCGACGCCGCCGGGGCACGTCTGGAGGCGGCGCGACAGACCAACAGCCCCGCGGCGATGCGCGCGGCGATCGACGACCTTCAAGCCGTGTTGCGCGACGTGCGGACCCGGCTCGCGGCGTGCGCGGCGCTCGGCGCCAGCTCGGCCGCCGATCCGCACGCAGGCCATATAATGCCGCCCGCCCCATCGAACGACAGGCGGTGAGGCTGCCATGAAGCCGGTCCTGCGCGCGTTTCTGCTCCTCGTCGTGGCGGTCGTCCTGGCGGCCGCCGCGGTCGGGCTGTACGTGATGCGTGCGGGTCTGAGCGCCCGGGAACAGCCGGGCGCGATCGAGACGTTTGTCGCGCGGAGCGTCCGCAATCTCGCCGTGGCCCGGCGGGCTCGCGAGCTGACCAACCCCGTCGAGCCGACGCCCGAAATCATCGCGGCCGGCCGCGCGCATTTCGCCGATCACTGCGCGACCTGCCACGCCAACGACGGCGGCGGGAACACGGAGATGGGCCGCAATCTGTTCCCAAAGGCGCCCGACATGCGGCTGCCGGCCACGCAGGACCTGACCGACGGCGAGCTGTTCTGGATCATCGAGAACGGGATACGATTTACCGGCATGCCCGGCTGGAGCACCGGCACGAAGGAAGGCGAAGAGGCGAGCTGGCACCTGGTGCACTTCATCCGCCATTTGCCTGGGCTGACGCCGGACGAGATCGAGCAGATGGAGGCGCTCAACCCCCGGTCGCCGGAGGAAATCCGGCAGGAGATCGAGGCCGAACGGTTCCTGCAGGGCGGCGATCCGCCGGGGGAACCGCCCGCGCACGCACACTAGGAGGACGGATGCTCAGACGAAGCGTGGTTGCAACCGCGGTGCTCCTCGTCCTGGCCACGCCGCCGGCGCTTGCGCATGACGGTCACGCGCATCTCATCATGGGTACCGTTACGGCGCGGGGCGACAAGGACGTCAAGGTGAAGACCCCGAGCGGTGAGGTGCTGACGATCGCGATCACCGAGAAGACAGCCGTGCTCCGCGGCAAACAGAAGGTCAAAGTGGCCCAGGTGGAAGTCGGGCGGCGCGTCGTCGTCGATATCGGCAACGGCGAGGACCCGCTCATCGCGCGGGAAATCCGAGTTGGGGCCACTCGCCTCGACGAGAAAGAGAAATAGGGAGGACGGCGGTGAATCGCACTGCGGCCTGGATCGTCGTTGCGGCGCTGGCCGGCGGCCTGGTCATGACGGGTAGCGTCGCGCAGGCGCACGTCACGGTCTGGCCGCAAGAATCACAGGCGGGTGCCGGCGAACGGTATACCGTGCGCGTCCCGACCGAAGGCCAGGTGACCACGACGTCAGTAGAGCTGGAGATCCCGGCCGATGTGACGGCGATGTGGATTCTCGTCGGGAGCGGTTACACTTACGAGACGCGGCGGGAAGGCGACCGCATTGTGGCCATCACCTGGAAACAAGAGATCAAACCCGCGGAAGCGGCCGAGTACGTCTTCTTTGCCCGCAACCCCAAATCAGGGCAGATTGCCTGGAAGGCCAGGCAGCGCTTCGCGGACGGGACGAGCGCCGAGTGGATCGGTGTGGAAGGAGACCGCCGGCCGGCCTCGGTGACGAGGCTGAGAGCGGCACGGTAACGGTAATGCAAGGCTATCGCGGGAGGAGTTCGATGATCGGTCGATGGACGGCCGGCGCGGCGGTGGTGGCAGCCCTCGTCATGCCGGCGGCGGCCCCGGCGCACGAAGGACACGCGCACAAGGTGCTGGGGACGATCGCGGCGGTGACCGACACGCAGCTCGACGTCAAGGCGACCGATGGCAAGACGGTCGCCGTCGCGATCGACGCGAAGACGGTTTACCGGCAGGGCAAGGTGAAGGCCGACGCCAAGATCCTCAAGCTGGGTGAGCGCGTCGTGGTCGAAGCGGAGCAGGCGGCGGGCGCGAAGATGATGACGGCCAAGACAGTGACGACGGCCGCGCCGACCCCGGTTGCCGCAAGGAAGTAGTCTGCGATCGCGCCGGGCGTTCGGCCATAATTGAGGCACATGGCGGACGCGGGTGCTCCGGAATCCGAACGGCGTCGAACCGAGCGCGTCTACTTCGAGCCGTTGCGCGTGCGGGTCCGCGGCGCGCGCGAGGGGATTCTGGTGGATCTGAGCGAAAGCGGCGCGCTGGCGCTCTTCCAGGCGGCGCTGCGCGTCGGCGAGACGATCAAGCTGCAGATCGAGTGGAAGGATCAGGTGCTGCCGGTCGCCGCGCGCGTCCAGCGCTGCGTGGCGCATCCCGTCCAGCTCCCATCGGCGACGCTGGCGCGGACGCAGTACGACGTGGCGGTGGAATTCGTGGACCTTTCTCCCGACACCGCCGCGACGATCCGCCAGATTCTCCAGGGTAATTTGTCACGTTAAGAAGAAACGGTTTCCTCCCGCCAGATCCTGACCCACCTCGGTGAATCGCCTCACGGAAAAATGAGGCAATTGCACTATTGACGGTCAGGCAGGTCGGCCGTAGGGTTGGCGCGTACAGTCGGACTCTCGGACCTCGCAAGGAGAGGGAAAGGACGAGTCGCCCATGGAATTTCTGGCGCAGATTGAGCAGAGCGGCCTGGCTGTCTGGATTCGGGAGTCGCCGTCGATCTTTGCCTACGCGACGGTACTCGCCATTCATACCTGGGGCCTGGCACTTATCGTGGGCCTCAGTGCGGTGGTGGCCTTGCGCACCCTCGGCTTCGCCTCGGGCGTGGCGTTCCTGCCGCTCGGAAGCTTCTTCCCGCTCATGTGGGTCGGCTTCTGGCTCAACGCCGTCTCGGGCGTGTTGCTGCTGATGATCGACGCGCGGCTGTTTCTCACGATGCCGACCTTTTATATCAAGCTGCTGGCCATTGCCCTGGCCATCACGAGCCTTCGGCTGCTGCGGAATGAAGTTCTGGGCGAAGGGTCGGGGGCCGGCAAGACGGTCGCGTCGGCAAAGGGGAAGGCCCTGGCCGGCGCGACGCTTCTCTTCTGGCTGGTCGGGGTCACGGCGGGACGCGTGACGGCCTACGACGCCTACATCGGCTGGGAGACAGCGGGGGCGGTGCTCGTGCTGGGGACGCTGTTGCTGCTGGGTGGGCAGTTCGGGGCGCGCGTGCTGCGCGGGGGCGGCCGGGCGGAGCGGGCGACGATGTCGACGTTCCCGAGCGGCCGTTGAAATGTGAAGTGTATGTAACGCGGGGGCGTCTGCCATGGAATCCTTTCTCCGGTACATCCTGAGGTGGCCCATCCTCGAACAATTCATTCAGGCCTATGCGTGGGTGTGGCCTCTGGCTGAAGTCATGCACTTCGTCGGGCTGGCCCTGCTGATTGGGACGGTGGGCCTGTTCGACCTGCGTCTGCTCGGCGTGGGGAAAGGGCTGGCGGTGGCGCCGGTACGGCGGCTGCTGCCCTGGGGCGTGTTCGGGTTCGTGCTCTGCGTGACCAGCGGGTCGCTGTTCGTCGGGGGCTTGTGGGCCAATATTGCCGTTCATCCGTACGACGTCTTGATTGTCAACGGCTTCCTACAGACAAAGCTGATCTTCATCGGGCTGGCGGGCCTCAACCTGCTCGCCTTCTCCCTCACCGGCATGTCCCGAGCGGTCGACGCAATAGGACCGGGGGAGGACGCTCCGCCACTGGCCAAGGTCATCGCGGGAGCGTCGCTCTTTCTCTGGTTCGGGGTGATTTACATGGGCCGGCTCATCGTGTGGGGGAACCTCGCCCTCTAGGCCGGGCGCGTTGCTCGTGTAGCTGAATCCTGAGCGCAGAGGACCCGCGCATCATGCAGTTCGCGCTGAACTTCTACTTCTGATCGAGAGGGGTGGGAGGACCGAGGCGATGACGACGTGTCCCCGGATGGTGAAATGGCGGACGTGGGCCTGTCTGACGGCCGCCGGGCTGGTCATCGGTCTGGTCCTGCCGCCCGGCGCCGCGGCCCAAGGCAGGGCGGGCAGTGCCGGAGCGTCGGCGCGAGCGGCGGCGCCGAGGGACTACACGGGCTACTGGGTGTCGGTCGTGACCGAGCACTGGCACTTGCGCATGCTGCTCTCTCCCAAAGGCGACTACAGCATGCTGCCGCTCACCGCCGAGGCGCGGCGTCTGGCTGAGAAGTGGGACCCGGCGGCCGATCGGGGCAACGAGTGCCGGTCCTACGGCGCACCGGCGATCATGCGGGTGCCGGGGCGGCTGCGCATCCACTGGCGCGATGACGACACGTTGCAGATGGACATCGACTCGGGCACGCAGACCCGGCTCTTTCGCTTCGGCGCGGCGCCGCCGCGCGATCAGCCGCTCGAGTGGCAGGGCTTTTCGGTGGCGGAGTGGGAAGGGGTGCGGGGCGCAGGCCGCGGCCGCGGGCGGGCAACGGGGCAGTTGCGGGTGACGACGACGCACCTGCGGCCGGGGTATCTGCGGAAGAACGGCGTGCCGTACAGTGCGGAGGCGCGGCTGGAGGAGTACTTCGAGACGTTCACGGAACCGAACGGGGACCAGTGGCTCCTGGTGACGTCGATTGTCACCGACCCGCGGTATCTGGCGCAGCCGTATGCGACGACCGTTCCCTTCAGGAAGCTGCCTGACGGCTCGGGCTGGGACCCGACGCCGTGCCGGGTGGACGAGCCCCGGTGAACGGCGTATGACGAAGCTGCCGCAGGCTCGGGGTGCCGGGCTCCTGATCCTCGCGGTGGTGGCCGCCGTGGCGGTGTCTGGCGTCGGCCCGCCGGCGATCGCGGGCGCGCAGGAGGATCTGGATCGGCGCGTCCGGGCGTTCCTGGACGCGAGCAGAGGGCGGTGGAGGGACCTGAACGTCCCGGTCGTGGACGGACAGACGCTCCACGACATCATCATCAAGAACGGCTACACGCGCGCACTCGAGATCGGAACCTCGACCGGCCACTCGAGCATCTGGATCGGGTGGGCGCTCGCCAAGACCGGTGGGAAACTCGTGACGGTCGAGATCGACGAGCGGCGGCACCGGCAGGCCCTGGCGAATTTCGAGGCGGCAGGCCTGTCGGCGTTCATCGACGCGCGCCTGGGAGACGCCCACGTGCTCGTGCCGGCGCTCAAAGGGCCGTTCGACTTCGTCTTCAGCGACGCCGACAAGGATTGGTACAAGAACTACCTGATTGCGGTGCTCCCGAAACTCGAGGTCGGCGGCTGCTACGTGACTCACAACGTGACGGCCAGAGGCCGCTGGAGAGGCGCCCGCGACGAGTACGTCGACTACCTGTTCAGCCTTCGCAACCTGGAGACCACGATCGACACCCGGGGCGCCGGGATGAGCATCAGTTACAAGCGATCCGCCTGACGCCCGACGCCTGTGGAGGCCGCGCGCGCGGCGCACGCGCTGCCGCCTCCAATTCACCCCGACAACCCGTGACTTACGCGTGTCTTTTGACGCGTGCGCCGTAGCTTGACTCCACCTGGTGCAGTTGCCTCAAGGAAAACAGAATGAGGCGATCGGCTCATTGACGATGGCGCCAGCCGGCCGTAGGGTAGGCGCCAACCAGCCAGGGGGCTCCGCCTTTGATATCCCGCGGCGCCCCTCGGCTGGTTGCCAGTGTCTCTGGGCGCGCTTCGCGCGCCTAGGCCTCGCAAGAGGAGGGAAAGGACGAGTCGGCGATGGAAGTCCTGGCGCTGATCGAAGAGGGCAGTTGTGCTACCTGTCTGCGCAAGTCGCTGTCGGGTTTCTACCTGCCCGACGGGGCTCGCCCCTTACACCTTCCGCCCCGCGCTCTAGTTTGGTGCGAGTGGCGACTATGTGAATCCGTACGTAGGGAAGTGAGGGTGAGACCGTGATGAAGGGCTTCCTACGGGATTTCTTTGTTGCCGCGTCGATTTTCCTGCTGACCAGCGGTTCCGCCTGGGGACAGGCCACAGCGCAGCTCAATGGCCGGGTCACCGACGAGAGTGGCGGGGTGCTGCCCGGCGTCACGGTCACGGCCACGCAAACCGACACGGGTTTCAACCGCACCGTTGCGACGGACGAGACCGGGGTCTGGGTCATGCCGAACCTGCCAATCGGTCCGTACCGGCTGGAAGTGTCGCTGCAGGGGTTCCGCCCTTATGTGCAGACCGGCATTGTGCTGCAGGTCAACGCCAACCCGGTGATCAACGCCGCACTGACATTGGGGTCGCTGGAGGAGACGGTGACCGTGGAGGCGGCGGCGCCGCTCGTGGACGTGCGCAGCGCCGGCATCAGCGACGTCGTCGAACAGGAGCGAATCGTGGAGCTCCCCCTTCAGGGGCGGCAGGTCACGGATCTGATCGTCCTGGCGGGATCGGCCGTCAACACGGGAAGGATCTCCGCCCTGAGCACCAGCAACAGCGTGGCGATCTCCGTCGCCGGCGGGCTGCGCAACGGTGTGGAGTACATGCTGGACGGGGCCGCACACAACAGTCCGCATGACCAGGGCAACCTGCCGTTCCCCTTCCCCGATGCGCTGCAGGAGTTCAGCGTCGCCACCGGCGGCCTGGCCGCGTCGACCGGCATGCACTCGTCGGCGGCGGTCAATGCGGTGACGAAGTCGGGCACGAATCAGTTCCATGGGAACGGGTTCGAATTCTTCCGCGACAGCCGGTTCAACTCCGCCGCGGCGTTTGCCCCCGTAGGCCAGGACGGCAAGAAGCTGGGAGACGGGCTCAGCCGGAACCAGTTCGGTGGAACGCTGGGCGGGCCGATCGTGCGGGACAAGCTCTTTTTCTTCGCCGGCTACGAGCGCAGTCGCATCCGCCAGACGACGCACCATAACTTCGCCTTTGTGCCCACGGCCGCCATCCTGGCAGGCGACTTTACCGCGCTTGCCTCCCCCGCGTGTAACGCGGGCCGCCAGGTGACGCTGGGGAGGCCGTTCGTGAACAACCGGATCGATCCCGCGCTGCTCAGTCCGCAGGCTGTGGCCATCGCGACGTCGGGATGGATTTCCCGATCGAGCCATCCGTGTGGCGAAGTCCAGTACGACGTCAACTTCGACAACAACGACGAGCAGGTTGTCACCCGGGCGGACTATCAACGCACCGCCAACCATACGATCTTCGGGCGGTATATCGACACGTTCGAGCGCCGTCCGCCGAAGCTGCACGAGACGCGCAATATTCTGACGATACAGACGGCGTATCTGCCGTACCGGAACAGGCGCGCCCAGACGGCGGCCTTCGGCGATACGCGCGTGATGGGCGCCAACACGGTCAACGCGGTTCGGGTGACGTGGGCGAAGACGAAGACCCGCGCCAACGATCCGCCGGAGCAGTTTTTCGATGCCGCCTCGCTCGGCATCCCGAATATCTACACGTACGTCCCGGGCACGATGACGGTCTTTGTGGGCGCGACGGGCAACGACATCAGGTTTTCAGGGAATCACACCGTCGCTGCGAAAGTCGACAGCAAGGTCTATCAGATCGCCGAGGATTTTTCGCACGTGCGTGGACGGCACCAGTTCGGCGCTGGTGCGAGCGTCGTGTACTCGTGGTTCGACGGATGGGATTACGTTGGATCCAACGGCACCTTTGAGTTCAACGGCCGGATCACTGGTCTCGCGCTGGCCGACTTCTTCACGGGACAGATGTCGAGCTTCAGCCACAGCGGGCCGCAGGTCAATACGAACCATCAGTGGTACATCGGGGTGTATGGCCAGGATGCCTGGAGGGCGACAGATCGAGTGACGCTCAATCTTGGGGTTCGCTGGGACCCGTACCTGGGGACGGTCTGGGAGAACGGTGCCATCTCTAATTTCTCCATGGAGAACTTCCGCAATAGGGTGGGGAGCACCAGTTTCCCGAACGCACCGGCCGGCCTTCTCTTCCCGGGCGACCCTGGGTTCCCTCCCGGCACGTCGGGGACGCACAAGCAGTGGAGCAACATCTCGCCGCGGGTGGGCGTCGCGTGGGACGTGAAAGGAGATGCCCGCACGGCGGTGCGGGCGTCGTACGCGCTCAATTATGACTTTCCGGGCGGGGCGTTCCAGCAGACGGCCTCGAACGTCCCGCCCTTTAACAATCGAGTCGGGCTCACCGGGAACATTCCGTTCGCGGACCCCTATTCGCTTGTGCCCACGGGGCCACCGGCCCACCCGACCCCGACGGCGTCCAGAACCCGGGCTCCCGCCAGTGCGGTGTTTCCGACCTTGGCCCCGTACTCCGCCATTGATCCGAACATCAACTCGATCCGTGTCCAGTCGTGGAATGTCACCGTCGAGCAACAGATCGGCGCAGCCTGGCAGGTCGCAGCAAGTTATCTGGGCAATTACATCGACCGGCTATGGGGCCGAGGGCAGATCAATCCTGGCGTCTTCCTGGGGGTCGGCCCGTGCACGCTCGGCGGGGTGTTCTATCCGGTGTGCTCGACCAATGCGAATCTGCAAGAGCGGCGCGTGTTCACGTTGGAGAATCCGGCGGAGGGCCGGTTCTTTACGAATGTGTGGACGTTCTCCAACGTGGGCGAGCAGAGCTATCGGGGGCTGAAGCTGTCCGTCCGGCGTCGTGCCGCCGATGGCATAAGTCTCAGCGCGAATTACACCGTGTCGCACTGCATCACCGACAGTCCGTATGTCGGTCGATTCATCAGTGATTTCGAGTACACGGATCCCGACAATCCCTCGTACGATCGTGGCAATTGCCCCTTCAACCGGCGCCAGATCGCCAACGCCACGGTCGGATATCTGACCCCGCAATTTGCCAGCCCGGCGCTGCGCGCCGTGGCCTCGAACTGGCGGGTGACAGGCATTCTCAACGCGCAGACGGGCAACTGGCTGAACGTGACGACAACGTCGGATCCCGCGAGGACGGGCATCGGTGGCCAGCGAGTGAATCAGGTGCTCGACAATCCGTACGGCGACAAGACGCTGACCAACTATCTCAATCCGGCGGCGTTCGCCATCCCGGCGCCAGGCACGCTGGGCGATCATGGTGCCAGGAGCATCGAGGGTCCGGGATTCTGGCAGGTCAATCTCGCCCTCGCAAGACTCCTGCAGTTGGCCAACCAGCACACGCTGGAATTGCGCGTCGAGACGTTCAACCTGTTCAATACTTTCAACTGGGCGGATCCGGTCACGAATCTGAACGCAGGCACGTTTGGCCGGATTACGACCCAGAACGGCAATCCGCGGATCATGCAGTTTGCGGTCAAGTACGGCTTTTGATTGAGACCGGCCACGGAAACGCCGCGGCACGGAGGTGCTTCCGCGGCTTGTCGGACTGAGTGTCTGAGTCTGGCGGTGAGTTGGTGAAAAAGTCATTCTCGCGGGCAGGTGTGGCAATTGCGAGTCTTGCCGGCGGCGCCGGACATTGCGCAGGAGTGGCGGCTGGACAACAACGAGCGGGACACGTTTGGGCAGGCGCCGCTGGGCGACTACACGGGGATTCCGTTCAACGAGGCGGGGCGGCGGCGGTCGGACACGACGCCGGAGTCGATCTGGGGGACGCTGGAGTATCAGTGCCGGCCGCACTCGGCGCCGCACCAGTGGCGGGGGCTGGGCGGGGCGCGGATTCTCAAGGAGCAGGACCCGCTCACGCGCGAGGTGAGCGTGTATCACGTGCAGTTCATGCGGTCGCTGGACCGGCCGATTTTCATGGACGGGCGGCCGCATCCGCCGGCGTATGCGCCGCACAGCTGGACGGGGTTTTCGACGGGCGAATGGGTGGGGAACACGCTGCAGGTGACGACGACGCATCTGAAGGACGGGTTCCTGCGGCGGGGCAGCCCGCAAACCAGCGACATGTACGTGATGACGGAGTTCCTCACGCGGCACGACGACATTCTGACGGTCGTCACGGTCATCGACGACCCGCTGTACCTGGACCAGCCGTATATTCATTCGACGACCTACACGGTGGCGCAGCGGGACAGCTTGACGATGGAGCAGTGCAGCGGGTCGTTCCTGGAGAACGGAGGGACCGACCGGCACTGGGTGCCGCACTTTCTGCCGGGGACCAATAGCGACGCGCTGGAGGAGTGGATCACGAAAGGGGATCCGCGGTCGCCGGTGGGGCCGGAGAATTGGGTGCCGCTGGCGGCGGCGCGGGGCGGGGTGAAGACGCTCTATCCGGAGTACCGCGCGACGGTGAATGGGTCGGTCACCGTTGACAGCCTGACGGTGCCGGCGTCGCGCTCGGCGATTGCGGCGGAGGAGCGGATCGCGGCGCAGAGTCCGCGCGACGGCGCGGTGCACGTGCTGCCGGTGCAGGGCAACGTGTACATGCTGGTGGCCGACGGCACCAACCTCACGGCGTCGGTGGGGCCGGAGGGCGTGGCGCTGGTGAATACGGGGGCGGCGCCGATGGCGGACAAGATCCTGGCGGCGCTCGACCGGCTGACGAACACGGTGGTGGCGCTGCCGACGACGAACCGCTGTTTTGGGGCGACGTGTCCCGGGGTGTGGGGGTGGTCGAGTCCGTATATGAATACGGTCATCAGTTCCCCGGCGCGCCCCCGGTCGATTCGCTACATCATCAACACCAGTGCGGCGGCGGAGCACATTGGCGGCAACGAGAAGCTGGCGGCGGTGGGGTCGGGGTTCCGCACGGGCGACTTGGCCGGCGCCGTCGCCGAGGTGGAAGGGGCGCCGGTCGTCGCGCATGAAAATGTGCTCAACCGGCTGAGCGCGCCGGCGGGCAGACAGGCGCCGGCGCCGAGCGGGCTGTGGCCGACGGTGACCTACTTCGACGAGTTCTACAAGCTGCCCGCCTATTTCAACGGGGAAGGGGTGACGGTGTATCACGCGCCGGCGGCCAACACCGACGGCGACAGTCTCGTGCACTTCCGCCGCTCGGAAGTGATCAGTGCCGGCAACATTTTTTCGACCGTCAGCTATCCGGTGATCGACGTGGCGCACGGCGGCAGTGTGCAAGGGGTGATTCGCGGCTTGAACCAGATTCTCGATCTGGCTTTTGCGGAGTACCGGTCGCAAGGCGGCACCTGGGTGATTCCGGGCCGCGGCCGGCTGTCCGACACCGCCGACGTGGCGTCGTATCGCAACATGCTCGTGATGATTCGCGACCGCGTGCAGGAGTTGCTGGACCAGGGCCGGACGCTCGCGCAGGTGCACGCCGCCCGGCCGTCGCTCGATTTCGACGGGCGCTACGGGGCGACGACGGGGCCCTGGACCACGGAGAGGTTCATCGAGGCGGTGTATCGAAGCCTTCAGGAGAAACGGTGATGCGCAGAGTGCTTCTCTTCGTCAGTGCGGCAATGCTCGTGGCCGGCCCGGCGGCGGACGCGCACCATTCCTACAGCGCGACGTATGACACCGGTCGCCAGATCACGCTGGAAGGCAAGTTGGTGCAGTTCGTGTTCAAGAACCCGCATTCCTTCATCACGGTGCAGGCGCCCGACGAGCACGGGGTCCTGCAGCGGTGGTCGGTCGAATGGAACGGCAGCGGCCAACTGACCAATCACGGGGTGACGCGCGAGACGCTCAAGCCGGGCGATGAGGTGGTGCTGATGGGGAATCCGTCGCGCGTCCGTGGCGAATACAAGGTCCGGATGGTCAGCCTGCGGCGGCCCCTCGATGGATTTACCTGGGGCGACCGCGCCGGGCAAGCGGTCGACTAG
>JACPTI010000033.1 GCA_016192845.1 Acidobacteriota bacterium | reverse complement strand
TCCGTTAACGAGCGGATCCAAGAGCGAGCCGACGAGTACGCTGGAGAAGGCTTGTTGCAGCGGAAAAGGGGGTCCCTGCTTTCGAGAATCAGCAGGGCCAGCCGTTATCGGAAGCTGTTGGTGTGAAAATTCAGGTTAGCGCACTCTATCAGCAGGGGAAGTACGTCGACGCGCTGGCGCGGATGCCTCCGCCCACGTCACTCGAGAAGCGCGCGGCCGACTACGCCGCCTACTACGCTGCTCAGGCCCAACTGAAGCTTGGCCGCGTTGAGTCCGCGCGTCGCCAGTTTGCCACGCTGGTGGCGAGCCACCCTGTCGGCTACCTGTCGGAGGCAGCGGCAGTGGGAGAAGCCGAGGCGGCCGAAGCAGCGGGAGACTACGCGGCGGCGCAGCGCATCTATGAACGCCTGCTGCTTCGGTCACCGTTAGCGCTGGACGAAGTCTGGTTCCGCCTCGGACGATCCAGCCTCGCCGCAGGGAATCGGGCCCGTGCGATTGAAAGTTTCCGCCAGGTGTACCAGGCATTCCCACTCAGCCAATTCACCTCCGAGGCGACCGCCGCGTTGTCCACGCTCCAGGCCCTCGAGCCGCTCGCGCCGGGCAATGTACGGTACCGAGCCGAGCTGATGCGAGCGGATCTCTTGTTC
Source organism: Acidobacteriota bacterium (assembly GCA_016192845.1). Lineage (GTDB taxonomy): Bacteria > Acidobacteriota > Vicinamibacteria > Vicinamibacterales > UBA2999 > MELF01. The sequence continues at coordinate 34,419 of JACPTI010000033.1, read as the reverse complement.
GCTGCCAAGCGGTACACGGAAGCGCGCTCTGCGTTCGCTCAACTGCGAGCGTATGCGATGGGCACCGAGCGCGACCGGATCGAGGTGCGGCGCGCGGCCTGCGAATACTTCACGCGGCAATACGCGGCAGCCAGAGCCGCCTTGCGTCCGCTCCGCGAGCGCGGCGCACACCAGGCCGAAGCCCGTCTTTACGATCTGATGGCGGCGCGTGCGCTTGGCGCGCACGCCGAATTCGTGCGCCTGGCCCGCGGCCTCGTCGACGACTTCGGCGACACGCCGTGGGCCGAGGAGGTCCTCGACACGCTATCCGACTATCGTCCTGCGTACCTACGATCGAAGGCAAGACCTGGAAAGCCAGCACCCGCGAAGTCTCCGCCGGCCCGGACATCCACGCGACGGTCAGGCGCGACGTAGCTTCCCGATCTGCGCGACTCGGGAGCCCGCCCGCGGGTTGGCGGACCTCGCTGCTGGGAGCCCGGCGTGGTGCCGGTGCGGCGAGGTCCGCCCCCGCCCGCGGTCGAATGGTGAGAGTCCCGATGCTCACAAAGCCATGAGCACCAGCACGTCGCCGGTCACATCACCTGCCCACGAGCTGTCGTTCTGCGGGTCTCGCGACGCCGCGGGCGCCGTGCCGGCTGTTTCGGCGCGGTCGGTCTTCGTGGATCTCGCGCGCGCGGGTGCGATCCTCATGATGCTTCAGGGACACACATTGCACGTCGTGCTGGCAAGCGAGGCTCGCACCGGTACGGCTGTCTATCTCTGGTCGTTCCTGCGCGGCCTCACGTCGTGCACCTTTTTGCTGCTGTCGGGATTCGTCTTCACCGTCGCAACGCAGCGTCGGTGGACGGACCACCTGTCCTCACGCGCAGCAATCGGCCGGCGCTTTCGGCGCTTCGGCTTCTTCCTGCTGCTCGGGTATGTCTTGCACTTCCCGATGGCCAAGATCGCGCATCTATATGGGATGAGTGCCGAGCGGTGGCAGAGCTTCCTGATCGTCGACATCCTCCAGTGCATTGCCGTGACGCTGGCCGGTCTCCAGGTCCTCGTGCTGCTAGCACGCACGCCGCGGCATTACACCATTGGGGCAGCAGTCGGCGGTGCCGCGATCGTCGCGCTGACACCCGCCATGTGGCGAATCGACTGGTCAGGACAAGTACCGCTGGCGGTGGCGGCCTATCTGTCGCCATCGATCGGGTCGCTGTTCCCGCTCTTTCCGTGGGGCGCCTACATTCTGCTCGGGGCGGTGCTCGGAGCCGTCTATGTCCGATCGGGCCGAACCCACTTGACACGCTTCGCCAATCACGTGATGCTCGGCGGCGGTGCCGGCATGGCCACCCTCGCGCTCGTCGGTGCCGGTGTGCCGCTACAACCGTTCGGCGACACCGATTTCTGGTCCACCAGCCCGAATCAGTTCCTCTTGCGGTCTGGTTTAGTGCTGCTCATCCTGGGCCTTCTGGCGCACATCAGCCGTCTCCTGTCGCGGCCTCCCTTCGTCGTTCAGGCGCTCGCCCACGAGTCGCTGACCATTTACGCGGTTCACCTCTGCCTTGTCTACGGCTCCGTGTGGAACGCCGGCCTGCGCCAGCTTGTCGGTCCGACCCTGACGCTCCTGCCAGCGCTCGCGTATGTGGCCGCCGTGTGGGCCTCGATGATGGTGCTTGCGTCCGCCTGGTACTGGTGCAAGGAGCGCCAGCCAGGCGTTGCCCAGTGGGTACGGGTTGGCGCAGCCGGACTTCTGCTAGGCCGACTGCTGTGACCTCCGTTGCTCGGATTACTCTTGCTGAGAGGAAGGGATGATGCAGCGTGCGCAAACCGCCGGTGCGCGGGCGGGTGTATCTGTCGAACCAGAACAAGTGACACCAACGCGGAGCCAGGCTTCAACGTCCTCGTGGGCCTGGCGCACGAGGACGGTCTGTTTGCCGAGTTCAAGGTTGGTGCGTTTCACAGCCCTTGGCTGGTTGGCCAGTATCTGCTTGGCGCGCTTCGCGCGCCTAGGACCGCTATACGGCTTGTCACGGCGGGTACAAAATTCTCGTTTGGAGCCGTATAGCGGTCCAATGGGGTCTGGCACGACGCGGCAACGGTTCCGAGTGACATGGACCCTCACTTCTGTTGCGCTGATGGTGATCGTGGTGTTCGCGCTGAGCGCTACGCCAGCGCTGCTTCTCCTCCGAGCAATCTGGGAGTTGCCGTATACGCACGAAGGCGCTCGACTGCTGGCGGTGAGTGCGGCGGCGCTCCCGGCATATCTCGTGTTCGCGTTCGCGCTGATGGTCCTCTCGGCGTTCGCGACTCGTCTGGTCGGGTGGCGCACGCCTGCCGACGTGACGCTTCGGATTGCTGATCTGGACCCGCCGCTGCTGGCATGGGTCCGATCGATGGTGGTGTTCCATGTCGTCCGCATATTGGCAGGATCGATGTTCCGTGCATCCCCAATGTGGAGCTTCTACCTTCGTCTGAACGGCGCGCGGCTCGGACGGCGCGTGTTCGTCAACAGCCTCGCGGTCACCGACCACAACCTCCTCGAGTTCGGCGACGACGTCATCATTGGCGACGGAGCCCACGTGGCAGGCCACACGGTCGAGGACGGTTTCCTGAAGACGGCGCGCGTCCGGTTGGGACGTGGCGTGACGATAGGGGTCGGAAGCGTTGTCGGAATCGGTGTGGAGGCCGGTCCAGGCTGCCGCGTGGGCGCGTTGAGTGTGGTCCCTAAGTTCACGAGCCTTGACGCGGATGCAACGTATGTGGGAGCGCCCGTCCGTAAGCTTGGAGCACAGGCGCCCGCCAGGCGGACCGAGCCCACCGGCGCGGGGCACTGAGAATGGGAGCAGAACATCCGCGTTCGCGGTGCCGGCTGACGCGAAAGATCCTCGAGGTCATCGTTATCAAGAACGAAATCTGACGTGGAACCAGATCGATTGAGAGTCGGCATCTCCGGCTCCTACGGTGGACTCAACCTCGGTGACGAAGCGATCCTTCACGTCATCATCACCGAGCTCCGCCGCGCCATTCCTGTCGAGATCACCGTGTTCTCACGGGACGCTGAAGACACGCGCCGCCGGCATGGCGTCGAGCGCGTCGTGCCGCTGCGCGGGACGCCGCGCAGTGACGCGCAGCGGATCATCGGCGGCCTCGATCTCTTCATCCTTGGCGGCGGTGGGATTCTCTTCGACGCCGACGCAGACATGTACCTCCGGGAGGTCTTTCTTGCGCACTCCGCGGGGACGCCCGTTATGGTCTACGCCGTCAGTGCCGGGCCTCTGCTGGATGCGGGCGTGCGCGTTCGCATACGCCATGCGCTCGATCGGGCGGCCGTGATCACGGTCAGAGATCGGCACTCCCGGCAGCTTCTGGAAGAGATCGGTGTTCAGCGGGAGATCATCGTGACCGCCGACCCCGCTGTCCTTCTGGCCGCAGAGCCGCTGACGCTCGATGAGATTCTTCGGGCCGAGGCCATCGACCCCGACGCCCGCCTGATCGGGTTCTCGGTACGCGAGCCAGGGCCCGCCGCACCCACGCTCGATGTGGAGCATTACCATCGCCTCCTGGCCAATGCCGCCGACTTCATGGTGAACCGGCTCGATGCCGAAGTCGTCTTCTTTCCGCTCGAGCAGCGTACGTTCGACGTCCAACACAGTCACGCCGTCGTCGGCCGAATGAGCCACGCGCAGCGGGCCACGGTGCTGAAGCGCCCGTACACGCCAGGGCAGATCGTCTCGCTGCTCGGGCACTTCGACTTCGCCGTCGGCATGCGGCTGCACTTCGTCATCTTCTCCGCACTGGCCGGTGTTCCGTTCGTCGCGCTGCCGTACGCCAGTAAGGTGACAGGTCTCATCGAGGACCTGCGCGTACATCATCCGGCTCTTGACCATGTCAGCGCCGGAGCGCTGATCGCCGACATCGATCGCGCCTGGGACCAGCGGGACGAACTGCGCGTGCGCACCCGGCAGGCTCTGGAAGGACTCCAGGAACGAGCCCGCACGAACACGGCACTCGCCGTCAGGTTGCTCCTGTCGCGAGCCAAGGGACCAGTCGCCGACGCGACCCCGGATGCATCAGGGGCTGATCGCTAATGGACTACCGGTCCTGGAAGCTGGCGTAGTTGTCGCGCGTGATCCGGATTTCGCGCACCGCTCCTGGCCCTCCGACTTGGCGGCCGCGCACGCCATTGATCGAGTACTGGAACGCCCCCGCATCGCCAACGCGTATCAGGAGTTCTTCGCGCACCTCGATCAACTGTCGCTCGCCGGGCTGCAGGAGGTGGTACAACACGCGCGTTCCATCGGCGATCGCCTCGACCCACACACGACCAGTTGGATCGATGGCTATGGTCAGGGGCTTCTCTTCGGATGTGTTGACGGGTGCGACGGCCGCCTCGGGGGGAGGCGGTGCTACAGCATCCGGAAAGTCTCGGCCAAGATCCGCGAAGCTTCCAGCCGGGCTGCTGATCGTTGCGATTGGATCTCGAAGTGCATCGTCGTCGATGTCCGTGCGGTGATTGAGGTAGATGAAGACCGCCACAGCCACACCGGCAACGACCACGACTCGCCACTGCCACCCGCGACCGCTGCCGCCAGGCTGAATCTGCCCAGATTCCCCGGGGGCCGGCGGCGGGGATTCGGCAGATGTCGGCCCGACCTGGAACTGGTCCTGGAACTGCCGAGCCACCGACTCCGGATCGAGACCAACCTCGCGGGCATAGGCGCGGAAGAACCCACGGGCAAGGAGACCCGCCGGAAGCCGCCCGAAATCGTCGCGTTCCATCGCATCAAGCAGGGCCTCGCGGATCTTCGTGCGTGTCGAGATCTCCCGCAGGGACAGTCCTGCCTGCACGCGTGCCTGCTGAAGGCGCTGGCCGAGGGTGTCCATGACCAGAATGCCGTTGATCCTTGACGTGACCGGCGTCAGCGCCGCTCAACCGGGGGGGCGGAGGCGCGCCAGCTATCGGTGACGACCACGAACTCATCCGGATTTCCGCCCGTCTGTAGACATCCCGCGATTGTTGTCTCCTCTGCCCGGCCAGTCACCTGCGGGGACCACTGGCTGCATGCCACGACGAAAACCACGATCAGGACGAACAGCCTTTCGATTGTCGTGTGACGACCCATCTTCTTCTCCTTCACGCTGCGCGGAGGCGCAACACGGCACACGATAGCGTGCGGCCACCCACGAATGAATGGCACTGGCGTGCCATGCACCGCACATTGGTCCGATGTTCAGGTTGCGCAGCCTGTCGTAGTCTCCAGAGCGTGTCTCCCTGACAGGTGGACGCCACAGTTCGATGAGTCACGCGTGAAGACAGAGGAACCGAGGAGGTAGCGAATGCGGGTTGTATTGGCTGATCTGAAAGGTCCCGAAGGCTTCGTGAGTAAAGACACGGTCGTCGGGGGTTATGGGTCGAGATCGAAGTCTTTCACAGCTGTGACCAGCGTCCTGTCTCAGATCAAGTGGCGTTTTCAAGTGGCGCTGAGTGTGCAGATGGCCGAACTGGCAGCGATCGCCGCTGCGTCCGGTCACGAAGTAGTCTACACGCGAGACGAGTTCGTCGAGGGAGACGTGGCAGTCGTCCTCTCGTCGTTGGTCGATTACCGCCACGAGACGGCGTGGGCTGATGCCATGCGTGCGCGGGGCATTCGCACCGGCTTCGTCGGTCTGGCGGCGTCGAAATTGCCACACCTGTTTGCTGGTCACGCCGACTTCGTCATCAGCGGCGAGCCGGAGGAGGCATTCATGCGCCTCATCCGTGGCGAGCAACTTGCGGGATTGTGCGCGAGTCGCGAAGTGGCCGATCTCGACTCCCTGCCGTTTCCTCGATGGGATTTGCTTCCCGCGGCCAGCCGCTTGCCGCGCCGGACGGTTCCTTTGGCGGGGCGTCCACTGGGTGGCGGGTTTCCACTGCTGGCGAGCCGAAGCTGTCCAGAGTTCTGTACGTACTGTCCAATCCGGATTCTCGCGACCTATCGCGCGCGATCGGTCGGCAGCATCGCTGACGAGCTCGAGCAGCTCTGTGATCGCTACCCTCGGCCGCATGTCATCTTCCGTGATCCGCTCTTCAGTCAGGACCGAGATCGTTGCCTCGCGTTGAGCGATGAGATCCTGAGCCGCGGCCTTCGCCTCACCTTTGAATGCGAGACGCGGCTTGATCGTCTCGATGAACAGCTGATCGATCGCCTCCATGCAGCTGGCCTCCGCACGATCTGTTTCGGCGTCGAGTCGCATTCACCCGCGACGCTTCGGAAGGTGGCCCGGCGGCCGATTCCGCCGCGCCACCAATCGGCGATCGTCGACCATTGCCACCGCACGGGTATCGTGACGGCCGCGCAGTATGTCCTCGGCTTTCTGCAGGACGACTGGTCGTCCATTGCCGCGACCATCGCGTCCGCCGTTGCGCTCGGCTCGACCTTCGCGCAATTCAAGCTCCTGACCCCGTATCCGGGAACCCCGCTGTGGAAGCAACTCGAGCATCGTGTCTACGAACGGGACTGGCACAAGTTCGACGGCTTCACGCCCACGTTCACGCACCCGAACCTGAGCGCCGATGAACTGCAGTTCCTGCTGGGCGCAGCATACGCGCGCTTCTATATGAGGCCCTCCTGGCTCGGCACGTACCTCCGCGTGCCGGGCAATCGAGCCCGTGACTACCTGCGGGCCCTTGACGATCGCGTGTCGGCGCGCCAGGCTCGGTCAGAAATCGCCTTAATGTCGAGAGCTGTTGAATGTTGACCCCAATGCTCAGGTCACGTATGCGAGCAGCTGTGAAGGGTGCACTTCTCCACGTTGTCCGCGAATGCTAATGGATGGTGCGAGAAGAGGGGCTGGCGGTGATCCTCTGCACGTCGCCGATGGAGTGTTGAGACGCGGGTTGTTCCGCCAGCGGGAGACGCACGATGAACATCGTCCCGCCGCCCTCCGGAGTGCTGATCATAATGGTGCCCCCATGGCGTCGGATGACCTCTGAGGCGGCGTACAGACCCAGGCCCAACCCCGGCGCAACGTGAACCGCCTGGGGCGATCGGTAACCGAGCTCAAAAAGCCTGGCGCGCGCGTCTGCTGAAATACCGATGCCGTGGTCGCGAACAGTCAGCGCGACCGATCCGCTGTCTTCGCGGACGCAGATCTCGATCGCGCCTCCGCCCGGCGAGTACTTGATGGCGTTCGTGATCAGGTTCTCGACCACGCGCCCGAGCCGGTCCGCGTCGCCGTTGACCATAAGCGGTACCGCATCCATCGCGAACGCTATCGGGTGGCGATCGGACGTGCAATCCAGCATTCTCGCAATTGGCGCGACAACGCTGCGAAGGTCGATGCAGCCGCCGTCTCCACTCGCGCGAGGAGTCTGGCCAGATCAACTTCCGAGATGGCGGAATGCTTGCGGGCAAACTGAATCGTGCCCTGGATTGCGTTCAGCGGGGTTGCAAGATCGTGTGTAACGGTTGCGACGAGGCGATCGAGCTCCTGACGGGCGAGACGCTCGCGGGCCGCAGCCTCGAGGGCGCGGGCCCTGGCAATCCTGAGCCCATCGACCAACCAGCCGACGACGATCGCGACAAGGAGGAACAAACCAAGATCGACGAGATCTCGGACGCCCGTAATTGCAGGACGACCGATCGGCTCGCGCAGCAGGACGTTGTCTCCGATGCCGCCGGCGATAGCGGCCGCGATCGCTGGCCCACGGCCTCCCACGACAGCCAGGCCGACGACAAGCACGACCATGACGTGTTCAAACACGAACGCTGGTAAAGCGAGCCGAGCGCCGACGACCGTGAACGACAGCGGCAACGCTGCCGCAATAGCGTATGTAAGCGCCTGGGAGCGGACGGCCAGCAGACGCTGTAGTGTCAACTTCATCGGCCTAGCATCAGCGATCAGAGGCGGACTGTTGAATCGCCCGATGGTGCCATCTCGGACGCGCTGCCGCCCGAACCGTTCGATCAAGGACACCCAGATGTGGCAGGCACAGCACACCTCCGACGTTTCCACCCTCGCGTTCCCTTCAAAGTCGCCTGCGGTGGTTCCCAGCCGATGGTCGGCTGCCCTAAATGATGAGCTACGCGAGTCGACAGGTGTCGTGTTTTGTGATGTGTTCGCCGCTTCGCGGATGTTTCGCGTTCGAAGTGTCCGGATCGAATGCGATCATCCCGCGCAACGAACTTCTGATGAAAAAATTTTTGCGCGTGCATCAGAAACTGCTTGACAACCGCGCGAGAGCTATCTACAGTCTCTGACGCTGCGCGCGCCGGAAGGAGACGAGCCAGCTTCGTTGGTCCGGGAGGGCGAGGCAGATTCGTTCGTGATGCAGGGCAGGTCTTCGAAAGAGGATGTGCCGCGCGTCGCGGACGCAAGATGCACCCGCGTTGCCGGGGAAGAGAGCGCAACGGTTCTCGGTCAAGAAAACGTGGAGCGTCGTTGCCGGTGAAGATGCGCAAGCGTGTTCGCCGGCGGCTGCGTGAAGCGGCTTTTTGAGTGGGAACGGGAGGGCTCCTGGAAACAGAAGACGTGCAAGCGTCTTCGACCAGCAGGCGGCGAGTCGACCTCCGACGCGCGTTGCGTCTGTACGGCCCACCGGGCACCAGCGGAATTCAGCACCTGGATTGACCGCTGCTCTCAGAACAGCCGAAGCTGCCCTCTTGGTTGCGCGTTGGTGCGGGTGCGCGCACTCCGGCCATCGAACACGGTCCGGCCGCTGAGCGCGCGGGTGATCTGGCGCTCCTGAGCGATGGCTGCGTCGACATCGGCGCGCGGATCGAGGCGGCTCTCGATCGTCCGCGTGAAGGCGTCGAGCCTTGCTAATCCTTCTCTCTTGTCGGAGCGATCCAGTCTTGCGGCGTGCAGCGTCCGCCGGAGCACCGATATCGACTCATCGTAGACACGCAGCGGCACGGGGAACGGATGGCCGTCCTTGCCGCCATGCGCGAACGAGAACCGTGCCGGGTCGTCGAACCGCGTCGGTGCGCCGTGGATGACTTCGGCAATGAGCGCCAGCGACTGCAGTGTGCGGGGCCCGAGCTGCTCCAGCAGCAGGAACGAGGCGAAGTCGCGCAGGTCGCGTTCGTGCGCAAGGGCCAGCACGGCGCCGAGACGACGCTCGTCGACGTCGCGCGCGCGCACGTCGTGGCGCGCCGGGAGCACGAGGCGACGTGCGTCCGCGAGCGTCCTGGCCGGGTCGTCGCGGGCGATGGCGAGCAGGGCTTCCTGCGCCGGCCGGGCACGCCCATCGACGAGGTTCATGATCGTGCCCACCGGTTCGCCGACAATCGCGGTGTGCGGGTCTGCGGTGAAGCCGGCGACCGACGCGGAATGCCAGTGATACCGGCGGGCCAGCCGCCGCGCTTCGTTCATCCCCTGCTGCACGACCGCCCAGTCGCCGTCGGCGGTCAGCACGAATGAGTGCAGATAGACCTGGAAGCCGTCGCCGACGGCGTTGTTGTCGATGCGGGCCGTGAGCCGGCTGGTGCGGACCAGCGCGTCGCCGTGCAGCCCCGTGCGATCGGCGACGCGGCGCAGTTCGCCGGGGGTCTGGCGCGAATGCCGCCCCCGCCCGCCGCAGACGTAGATGCCGAGCTCGTGCGCGCGCGGGTTGAGGCCCTTCTTCAGCGCGCCCATGACCGACGTCGTGATGCCCGAGGAGTGCCAGTCCATGCCGAGCACGCACCCGAGCGCCTGGAACCAGAAGGGATCGCTCAGTCGGGAGAGGAGGGCGGGCCGGCCGTAATGGTAGACGACCGTCTCCACAATCGCGGTGCCCAGCCGCACCATCCGTTGGGCGAGCCACTCTGGAACACGGCCGCCATGCAGCGGGAGATCGGCGGTGCCGGAGCGCTTCATCTCCTTGATTCTCCTGCTCTGGCGGATTCGGGTCCAGGCGCATCCGTGGCGGCATAATTGTGGATATGGCTGAATCGAACGGCCCGCACGGCGATGAGGCGCTGCTCGCAGCCGCGCGGCAGGGCGACGCGGCCGCGCTCGAAGCCCTGATTGTCCGGTATCAGCCGCGCGTCTACCGTTTCGGCATGAAGATGTGCCGCGACAGAGAGGACGCCGCCGACGTCCTTCAGGACACTCTTCTGGCGGCTGCCAGGTCCGTCCGCGCGTTCCGCGGCGATGCCTCGGTGTCGACCTGGTTCTGAGGCCGTCAGGAACATCGACGCTTCGAGGCGGCGCAGGGCACCGCCGCCTCAGAGGGGCGGCCGCCCCAATCTGAATCGTCACACGCATACACGTCAGCCTCGCACCGTGAGCACGGGACACGTCGCCGTGCGCACCACCTGCTGGGTCGTCGATCCGAAGAGTACGAGACCCACGCCCCCGCGTCCTTGAGCGCCCATGACGATAAGGTCGGTCTTCGTGGCGGCCGCCGTCTTGAGAACTTCGCGATAGGGGCGGCCGACGGCGACCATCTCCTCGATCTCGCACCACGTACGCGGCTCTTCGGCGACGAGCGCCCGCAGCCGCTCGCGGGCATGGGCCACGAGATGCTGGCGGTACTCCGGCACGTTGAAGTGCGCGTGCTCCCGCGGCTCTTCCTCGGCCAGCCACTCGATCACGTGCAGCACCGTGACGGTGCCGTTGGCCTGCCGCGCGAGGTCCACCGCGAATCCGAACGCCTGCAGCGCGGGCGGCGAGAAGTCCATCGGACACAGGATCCGCCGGAAGATCACCTCGGCTTTCGGCGCGGCCGGGACGACGTGCGGCGGGACCGTCAGGATGGGACACGGGGCTTTGCGCAGCACCTTCTCGGTGACCGAGCCGAGCAGGAGACGGTCGAATCCGCTGCGGCCGTGCGTCCCGATGACCAGGAGGTCCGCCCCGATACGCACTGCCTGATCCACGATGGTTGCGGCGGGTTCCCCGGCTTCGGCGGCCACCGCTGCGTCGAGGTTCCCGGCGCCGGCCTCGTCGAGCGCCCGGCGCAGCTCGCTGACGACTTCCTCGCGCGACACGGGATGCACGATAGTGACCGCCTCGCCGATCGCCCCGGAGCGGACCTGCCTCGGGTCGAACGTGGGCACGACGTGCAGCACGGTCAGCCGGGCGCCGTACCACCGCGCGAAGGCCGCTGCGTGGACGAGGGCGCGGCTCGAGGCCTCACTCAGATCGATCGGACACAGGATATTTCTGAACTCAACCACGTTCGCCTCCTTCACGGCGGGGTTCCGGGATTACGCGCGCGCGCGTCCGGCCGCCGGACTGCCGCCGGTCGAGCGCGGCCTGGATGCTGAGGAACTCGCCGACATTGTCCATCGTGAGGAGGCCAATCAGCCGCCCGCCGCGGACGACCGGCACCGTGTGGCATTCGTGATGCTGCAGGCGCTCGAACACCACGTCGATCATGTCGGAGGCGTCGGCGGTGAGAAAGTCGCGCCGCATCACGCTGGTCACCGGAGAGTCCTGTTCCTGACGTGCCAGCGCCGACAGCAGATCCGCCCGCGTGAGAATCCCCAAGACAACGCCGTCGTCGACGACCGGAAAATCCTGCTGCGCTCCTGAGAGCAGCAGCCCGACGGCGCGCGCGAGCGAGTCGCGCGCGGACAGCGTACGGAAGTCGGTGATCATCGCCCGCTCGAGCGGGATCCCGCCAAGCGCCGACTTCATCTGAGTCATCGCGGCTTCCTGGCCGGCGCCAATCCAGACGAAGAGGGCAATGAACAGCAGAAAGGGATTGAAGAACAAGCCGATGAGCCCGAAGAAAAACGCCATCCCCTGGCCGATGTTGGCGGCGATCTGCGTGGCGCGCGTGTATTCCATGCGCGCCGCCAGCGCGGCTCGCAGCACGCGCCCGCCGTCCATCGGGAACGCCGGCAGCATATTGAAGACGACGAGGAAGACATTGACGATCATCAGCCGCTCGAGGAACGCACCGCTCGTCATCGTGAGCGTGTCGACCGGCGCCAGGCGCCCGGTCACCATGAGGAGGAGAAACAGCACAGCGGCGATGACGATGTTGACGGCCGGCCCCGCGAGCGCGACCCAGAGCTCCTGCCTCGGATCCTGAGGCATCCGCTCCAGCCGGGCGAGGCCGCCGATCGGCAGCAGCGTGATATCGCGCGTCCTGATGCGGAATCGAGCCGCCGTGAGGGCATGGCCGAATTCGTGCACGACGACGCATCCGAAGAGCGCCAGGATGAAGGCGATGCCCGCGGCGGCAGCGGCGAGGGTCTGCCCTTGCTGCCAGTGCGCGAGCGCGATCCACGCGATCAGGATGAAGAACGTCGTGTGAATGTACACATCGATCCCGGCGAACGTGCCGATCTTCGTCGACCATTTCATGAGACTCCCCCCATCGCGTGGTCTACGATGCTACCGAAGTCCGGGGCGTCGCGCCCGCTCGCGTCGAGCGACACGGGTGAGGTCGCCGAACGGGCCCCGCCTGTCTGGCTGCCGCCCTGCCGGGCGTGCCAATTTATCGAAACCCGAACACGAACAGCGCAGTTCGTCTAGAATGCCCGCACTGTGGCCCTGGCCCCACAGGTGCGCCTCGGTCCATACGAGGTCGTCGCCCTCCTCGGCGAAAGGGGGGATGGACAAGGTGTGGCGCGCCCGGCTCGCCTCGTGCCGGCGAACTGACAAGACGCGAAGGAGGAATCATGGCAATGCGACTCTGGCTGTCATTGACCCTCGCGGCGCTGATGGCAGCGTCGGTGCCGGCGCAGGATGCGCGCTCCGTCCTGCAGGCGGCCGCGAAGGCGATGGGCGTGGAGAACATGCGGTCCATCCAGTACACCGGCACCGGATGGCAGGGCATGGTCGGGCAGAACTTCGCACCGGATCGGGACTGGCCGCGCGTGGACCTGACGAGCTACACGCGGACGATCGATTTCGACACGATGTCGTCGCGAGAGGAGTACGTCCGGGCACAGGGGAACAATCCGACCCAAGGCGGCGGCGCGGGGTTCCCGTTCCTGACCCCGCAGAAGGTGGTCAACTTCGTCAGCGGCAATTCCGCGTGGACGCTGAACGCCCAGGGGCAGCCGGTGGCGCAGCCGGGCGCCGCGGAGCTGCGGCAGATCGAGATCCTGACCACCCCGTACGGCTTCCTGAAAGGCGCGATGGTGCCGGGCGCCAACCCGACGGTCGTCACGCGCAACGAGTACGGCCAGCGCGTCCACGTCGTCTCGTTCGTCGCGCTCGGCAAATACCGCATCAACGGCACGATCAACGCGCAGAGCCTCGTGCATCGGGTGCAGACCTGGATTCCCAACCCGGTCGTCGGCGACCTGTACTACGAGAACGTGTACACGAACTACCGGGCCGTCAACGGCGTCCAGGTGCCGCGCTTCCACCAGCACCAGGACTTCGACGACGGCGGGCATCAGCCGAACGTGAGCGGCGGGGATCATGCCTTCGGGCTCGAGACGATCTCCGACGTGCGCCTCAACGTGCCGAACGCCGCTGTCGCCGTGCCGGAGCCCGTCCGGACCGCGAAGCCCGAGCCGGTGCGCGTCCAGACGCAGAAGCTCGGAGAGGGCCTCTATCTGCTGGCCGGCGGCAGCCACAACAGCGTGGCCGTGGATTTCAACGACCACGTCGTGGTGATCGAGGCGCCGCTCAACGAGGAACGGTCGCTGGCGGTCATCGGCGAGGTCTACAGGCTGATCCCGAACAAGCCGATCCGGTTCGTCGTGAACACGCACCACCACTGGGACCACCTGGGCGGCATCCGGACCTACGTGCACGAAGGCGCCACCGTCGTGACCCACGAAGCCAACCGCCCCTACTACCAGGAAGTGCTGCGCGCGCGCCCGTGGCTGCTGCAGCCGGACCGTTTCGCGCTGTATCCGCCGGAAGAGTGGTCGGAAGGCTATATCTTCGAGACGGTGCGCGAGAAATACGTGCTGACCGACGGGTCGCGCGTCGTGGAGCTCTACAACATCCAGGGGCTGCCGCATGCGGCGGGCATGCTGATCGCCTACATCCCGCGCGAGAAGATCGTGGTGCAGGCCGACCTCTACAACCCGGCGGCGGCCGCGCCGAACGCCAACAACCGTGCGTTCCAGCGGAATCTCCAGCGGCTGAAGCTCGACGTCGCGACGATCGTCGGGATTCACGGGAATCCCGCGCCGATGGCGCAGTTCGTCGGGTTCGTGAACAAGACGAACTGACCGACGGCGAGGTCCGGCTGAAGCCGGACGCCACGTACGACGTACGTAGTGTCCGGCCTCGGCCGGACCTGGCGCTGTACGTAGTGTCCGGCCTCGGCCGGACCGGCGATGTGCTCAGGACGCGATCTGAAGCGCGGCCGCCAGCGCCTCCTTCAGGGAGGCCTTCTTCTCGTCTGACAGCGTGGCGATGAAGCCGGTGAGCCTGCTCTTGAACATCAAGGTGAGGAAATCGCAGCGAATCGCGCTCGCATGCGGCACGCCGTCAGCCGCATCGATGACCACCTCGGTGCGGAGGCCGAGCACCTCTCCGTACACCGGCGCGCAGATCACCGTGGAGATGTCGTCGTTGCCGGCGACGAAATCCCGCGACACGACGACGTAAAAGCCCGGTTTGTGGCCCCGTTCGGCGACTTTGTCGCGCGTGCGATAGATCTCCCCCCACTTCACGGCTTCGCCTGCTGCCGGACGAGCGCCGCCGCCTGCCGGGCCAGGCGGCTGCGGTGACGGCGCACGACGGCGGCCTCACGCTCATCCTCGATCTGTCGCTCCAGGCGCGCGACGTACTCGCGCACGGCGGTCCGAATGATCCGCGAGCGGTTCGTGCCTTGTGCGTCACCCGGGCGGACGAGGCGGTCGAGCCTCGCGAGCATATCCTCGTCCATGGTGATGGCAATAGTTTTCATATTGCACATTGTAACATTGGGAACACCCCTCGCCGACCCGATCGGACCTCACGTTGGCAGGGATCGCGCGAGACGTGCGCCCCCGGCGCCCCGGAACCCAGACGGCGACGGCATATTGTGTTGGAGCAGCTCCGGGCGTAGAATCCTCGGCAACCAAGGAGGTCGGCGATGGTGACGGTATCCGGCGTTCCCCGGTACGCGTTGGTGACCCTCCTCATGGTTGGACTCGCGGGCGTCTACGGGCAGCGTTCACCGCAGGCTGCGGGAGAGCCGCTGCTCGCCGGGAAGGTGGTTGCCGCCGGCGGACAGGCGCTCGCCGGGGTACCGGTCCGGGCTCACCGTGAGAACAGCACGATTGCGGTGAACGTCTACACCGACAGCCGCGGCGAGTATTCGTTCCCAGGCTGGTCTGCGCTCTCTCCCGGTTCGCACTCGGTTACGGTCGAACTTCCGGATTTCGAGCGAGCCACGCAAGACGCGACGCTGGCCGCCGGGAAGACGACGCGGGTCGACTTCACGCTGCGGTCGCGCCAGCCGACGCTGCCCGACGCCACCGCAGCAGAGATCGTCGCGGGGCTTCCCGGGACCGATGAACAGAAGCACCTGGTCATTCAGTGCGACAACTGCCACTCACTGCAGTTTGCCCTTCGGACCGGCCGCACGAAGGATGAATGGATCCAGATCATCCGGCGGATGGCGGGGGAGCGCGCGGTGTCGCGCGAGACGCCCGGCACGCGTGCCTTCGGCCAGAAGAAATATGTGGAGCCGCTCGCCGAGTATCTCGCGTCGATTCGCGGACCCGGCGCCGCCGACCCGCTTCCGTTCCGGCTGCGCCCGCGGCCCACGGGCGACACTGCCTCGATGCTGGTCGTCACCGAATACGGCATTCCGCGCGCCGGCCATCGCGACCTCAACATCCTGCGCGGCGATCGCCGGTTCGCGTGGCCGCACGACATCCTGCTGGATTCGAAGAGCCCGTACGCCTACTACACCGATCACTTCACGTTTACGCTCGGACGTCTCGACCGGCGCACCGGCGAGGTGAAGGAGTTCCCGTACACCCTGCTGTCGGGAATGGGACGCGAGGAGGGCGGCGCGATTGCGGCGGCGCAGCGCCGGGCCGGCAATCCGGGCGGCGGCGCGCACGATATCGCCTGGGATCCCGACGGCAACGTCATCATCGGGATGGGCGGCGGCACCGTGCGCTTCAACCCGCGCACGCAGGAGTTCACGCCATGGGCCGCGGGGAGCAACATGTTCGGCATCGATCCCACCGGTCGTGTCTGGTTTCTCGACAAGGGCCTGCACGCGCTCGACATGAAGACGGGCGACGTGAAGCACTACGACGTGCCGCCCGGCACAGACGACGACACGTACGACATGGAGACGGATGCGGGGGGCCGCTCGATCATGAACCTGTGGCGGCTCGGCAAGATGGGCGTGTTCGATCCGCAGACCGGCCAGTTCTCGGCCTACCAGGTGCCAACGCCTGGCTCGGGGCCGCGCCGCGGCGAGCTCGATGCGCGCGGCCGCGCGTGGGTGACGCTCTACTGGGCGGGACGTATCGCGATGTTCGACCCGGATACCCGCGAGATCAGGGAGTACCCGATCATCCCGGGCCATCAGCCGTACACACCGCCGTTCCCCTCGCCGTACAGTCTGGCGGTCGACGACCGGCACCAGATCGTCTGGACAAACGACTTCAACACTGGCCGGATCTACCGACTAGACGCGCGAACCGGCGCGTCCACGGAATTCCTGATGCCGGAGCCGTATGAAATCCGCGACCTGACCGTGGATGACACGGCGGATCGCCCGACGGTGTGGATTCCCGTGTACCGCCCGCCGGCCAAGATGGTGAAGGTGGAGATGGCGAACTAGCCAAGGGCGCTGCCCGTCGTCTTCAGCGACTCTGTCGCCGAGGCGAACGCCGAGGTTTGCGTGACCCGTCGCGCAGCAGGTTGTCTAACAGCTCCTGTGAGCGGACGCGCACGAGCTCTCGTATTGTCCGACGGAACGTCTCATCCGCGAGGGCCTCGCGCGCGATCTCCTCCGCCACACGATCCACGGGCACGCTGACCGTACCCACGAGCGTCTGGCCGACGCGTTCCTCCACGATTCTTTCGAGCAGAGTCTGACGCATAAGAGTACGGTAGCACAGGGCGATCAGCCCGAGGGGCACCCAGGCGCCCCTCGGGCACGATTCGCAGACTACTTCGCCAGCGGATTGGGGCGAAGCTGGAACTTCACCACCTTGCTCGTCGTTCCCGGACCGGTCTCCATGTGGAACGGCGTGCGCGTGCTGACCGTCGTCCAGAGCCCACGCCCCTTCCAGCCGGCGTTGGGATCGTCGATGCGGCCGTCGAGCCACTTCGTGTAGAACCCGGTCGGGTACGGCACGCGGAGCACGACCCATTTGCCGTCCTTCAGCACGAGGAGCCCTTCGGCGGCGTTGCCGGTGTTGATCGGCACGTTCCGTCCAAGGCCGAGCGTGTCGAATTGATCGACCCACGTAAAGTAGCTCGCCTCGACGCTGCCTGAATCGGTCACGCCCTTGAACTGCGGCAGCGGCTCCGGATAGAGCGTCCAGCCCTCGGGGCAGTGCTGGCCGGTGGCCTTCGGCCCGTTGAGCGGCCCGCGGCACTTGCGGCGGTCGAAGCTGGCCATATGGCCGCTGGCGAGCGCGAGCCAGGCGACGCCGTTGCGATCGATGTCGAAGCCGCGCGGCGAGTAGCCTTCGACCTTCGCGTTGGGGTTGTTAAACGGCGGCTGGTACACCTCGGCAAGCGTCGTTTCCGGCGGATTGGGTCCCGGGTTCAGCCGTACGACGGCTCCCGGCAGACCGAGGACGCTGCCCCAGACCGACCCGTCCGGCGCCGGCGACACGCCGTAGAAAGCGCCGCCCAGGCGCTTGTCCTTCGCCGGGTCGAGCGGCGCATCGGGCTCGACATACGCGTCACGCCGGCCGTTGTCGTTCGTGTCGAGGATGAGCGCGGTCCATCCCTGCGACTTCACCTCGTCGCCCGTCTCGTCGAACATCTTCGTGTTCAGCCATCCGACGACCTGCCCGCCGCCGCTCGTCCAGAGCGTGCGGTTGGCATCCTCGGCAAACATCAGATGGTGCGTGCCGAAGCAGGTGCTGATGTGCGTCAGCTTCTGGGTCTTCGGGTCGTAGACGGCCAGGTGCCGTCCGGCGTTGGCGATCGGAAACGCCTTCGCCGAGGGATGGTTCGACCCCTCCTTGCAGAAGTCAGGATTGGCGGCCGGACGGACCGCCGACGTGATCCAGACGCGGCCGAGCTCGTCCATCATCGGGTTGTGGACGTTGTTCCGGCTCGTCCAGATCACCTCTTCGCCCCAGTAAGGCGACGGCTGCGGCATTTTCGGCGTCGACGCCGGCGGCGTGTTCGGATCGCGCACCGTCAGCTTCACCTGGCTGGGCCGATGGCTGCGCGGATCGAGCACGGGGAGGTAGTCCGCGCTCAGCTCGAGCGCGCCGTAGACCGGTCCGTTCGCGTTGATGCGGGGATTGCGCCGGTCGGTCGAAACCAGGTCGTGCAGGTACGCCTTCGGATCCGCCCAGTCCCACTGCGTGATCACGACGTTGCGCTCCTGGCCCTGCGGCCGCGGCGGCGCCGGCGGAACCTCGCCGGCCGCGATGCGATCGGTCCAATCCGCGAACATCGCCAGCGCGCGGCGGCGCCCCATGTTGGTGATGCCGTTGTCCATCTGGCCGCCGGCCTGCCCGGACTGCACGCGGCGCTCCCAGGCAGCGGCTGACGAGCCGAATTTGCCGAGCGACGCCGGCAGTTCGCGGGTCCCCTTGGTGCCGAGCTGGTGGCAGGTCGTACAGCCGCCCGACTTCATCATCCGGATCCAGTCCGCCTGCGTCTTCATGCTCGGGTTGATGCCGTTGCCGTCCGGCCCGGTGCCCGGAAACTCGCTCTTGTCGGGCACGCGCGCCAGCGAGTACCAGTAGCCGGCGGGGTAGTAATCGGCCGCGGCGCGTGGATTCGGCGCAGGCACCGCCCTCAGGTTCAGCATGCGACCCGGCGCTGCCTGCACTTTCGGTGAATCGACGAGCCCGTAGCCGCGCACCCAGACGTTGTAGGTCGCCTTCGGCAGGTCGGGCACGACGAAGCGCCCCTGGTCGTCTGTGACGACCGTCCGGCTGAAGCGCGTGGGGAGGTCGGTGGTCTCGGCAATCACCCAGACACCCGCCTCCGGTCCGCGCAGCCCGGTGACCATGCCGCCGATATCGTCATTGTCGATGGATACGGCCGCCCCGGTCTGCAGAGCGCTTGTTCCGACCGGGATGGCAACCCAGAAGATCCCGAGGCAGACTGCCGCGAGTGCCAGAGGCACAGCTCTGTTCGTCATACGCTCGACCTCCTGTCGAACCCGGAACCCAGAACGCCAATAGCAGGGCCCCCAACGCGCGGACTTTGCGCGTTGGGGTGTGGTAGCGGCGACGATACGACCCGGACGGCCGATTGGTCAACAGAAACCGTGCGGCCCGGCGCGGGACCCCCACCGCGCATGCCCGCGCGGTCCGGGGTCCCCACCGCGCATACCTCCACCCCATCGCGCAGGCGTGCGCGATGGGGACCCCGGGGCGTCCGCGGTGGGGTGGAGGTGGGGTGCGGGCGGTGTATCATGCGGCCGGTCATCGGCCACGACGGGGGTCTTGCGCGGTGGGGTGCGGGCGGGAGGGTGCGTGGGATATTCCGGGGTTCGGTCGTCGATCGGAATCGGAATTGCCGTTCTCGCGTGCTTCGGGCCGGGCGTCGATTTCAGCGCGGCCCAGCAGCTGAGGGTCGAAAATTTCTATTCGCACCAGGGAGTCGATCGGGTGGATCGACGAGCGCGGCCGGCCGGTCAGGTACCAGACCATGTACGTCAACATGCCGGACGTGCCGAAGCCGGCGCCGCGATAACGGTCGGCAGGCCTTGGCACCCCACCGCGCACACTCCACGCGGCGGGGGCACCGCCTTGAGGAGGTTGGCTATGAGCCTGACAGGTCGACTCGGCGTGACGCTGGCCGTCGCCGGCGCGATCGCCGCCAGTCCCGCGCGGGCGCACCACAGCGTTCCCGGCACCTTCGACGTCGCCAGGACGATTGTCGTCAAGGGGACCGTCTCGAAGGTCGACTGGATCAACCCCCACATCTATATCTACGTCGACGTCAAGGACCGGAGCGGCGCGGTGACCACCTGGAAGGTCGAGACGCTGCCGACCAACCACATGCGGCGCGCCGGCGTGACGAGGGCCGACATCATGGAAGGGGCAAAGGCGGGGGAGGTCACCGTCCACCTGTATCCCGCGCTGAAGAACCCGACCGCCGGATTTCTGCTGCGGATTACGTTCCCGGAAGGCCACTTCTTCCACCTCTTCGGGGAGGAGAGCGAGATCGCCCGCGCGTCCAACTAGCGGGACCCCAACGCGCGGATTTTGCGCGTTGGGGTGCCTTTAAGGAGGAGTTCCGATGCTGCGCACTGTCACGGCTGTCATCTGCTGTGCCCTTGTTGCGGTGGCCCTCGTGATGGCGTCGGCGGAAGCCGCCCCGCAGGGCACCGACGCCGCGGTTGCGGCCGCGGCCGCCAAACCGACCCCGAGGACGGCCGACGGCCGGCCGGATCTCTCCGGCATGTGGTACCGCCGCGTGGCCGGGCCGGTCACCGAGCGGGTCGGCAAATCGATCGTGCGGGTGGCCGGCACTCCGACGGTGCCCGACCGGTACGACCCGGGCAGGCCGAGGTACAAACCGGAGTTCTTCGCGAAGGTGAAGGAGCTGACCGACGATCAGATCAACGTCGACCCGGCGTTCCACTGCGGCCCTCCGGGCCTTCCGCGCATCGGCCCGCCGCAGCGGATCTTCCAGACGCCGCGCGAGATTGTGATCCTCTACGACGACCTGAACGGCAACTTCTTCCGCGTCATCCCGATCGACGGGCGGAAGCACCGCGCCAGCATCGAGCCCTCTTCGCTCGGCGACTCCGTGGGGCGCTGGGAGGGCGACACGCTCGTCGTCGAGGTGCGGAAGCTCCTCGAAGACACCTGGCTCGGCGACAACGGCCTGTTCCACACCGAGAACACGAAGATCACCGAACGGCTGACGCGGAAGGGCGACACGCTGACGTGGGACGTGACCGTCGAGGACCCCGAGGTCTTCGTCGCGCCCTGGAAGCTGAACCCGCGGACGCTGACGCTGACGCCGAGCGCCGAGATCGAAGAGGCGGCGTTCTGTGAAGACCGCGGCATCGCCGACCGCGTCACCAAGGACTACCACGGCAACGTGCGCTGACCTATTGGAGATTTTCGATTCGTCGATGGATGACTTTTGACGATTGTCGAGTGACGATTTCGTGAGTCGATTGGCCGAATTCGTGACAATTGATTCGGAACCCGGAAATCGTCACTCGACAACAATCGGCGCTCGAAGAACCTGAAATTCGTCGATTTCTGCTATGCTATTTGCGGGGCTGGAACATCGGTGCCTACACGGTTGTAGTCCAGGAGCTTCCAGGGGACAGCACATAGGGTTCTCCGGTCCGCTTCCGCAGCCTGACTAGGGCACCCCAGCGCGCACAATCCGCGCGCCGGGGACTCCGCTCCGGTCCGAGGTTCCCACAATCTGACGCTGGCGCGATCCCAGAACGCCGCGTGTGTGCCGCGGCGCTGGTGACGGCCCTACGCACTCATGACGTTGATACGTGTGCTCGCCGTGCTCTGGACCGCTATACACTATACGGCTCCAAACGAGAATTTTGTAGCCGCTGTGACAAGCCGTATAGCGGTCCTAGGCGCGCGAAGCGCGCCAAGCAGATGCTGGCCAACCAGCCAAGGGCTTGCATCTTCTCCCTCACGAATACGGGATATCAAGGGCGGAGCCCGGGGCGAAGCCCTTGGCTGGTTCTCTCTGCTCCTGGCGCCGCGGTCCGCCGCCGCCGATTCGATTCTCGATCCCGATCTGCCGCGCATCCGCATCACGGAGCCCGGACTGCGGGTCCTCTTCGAGGCGGGACTGCACCACTCGCCGACGCTGCGCGCGCTCACGTCCCGCCTCGAGGCCTCGGACGTCGTCGTCTATGTGCAGACCGATGCCCGCGGGGTCATGGGATACGCGGGCCGTCTCACTTTTCTCTCGGTCGTCGGCGGTCTGCGGTACGTGGTGGTTCGCGTGACGCCCCTGCGGTCCCACGTGCAGCAACTGGCGATGATCGGGCATGAGCTGCAGCACGCGGTGGAAGTGGCCGAGCGGCCGGAGATCGTCGACTCCTCCTCGCTCTACCGCGAGTACATGCGGATCGGCTACCTGAACGGTCTGTCCGGGCTCGGGGTCGCCGTCGACACCAAGGAAGCCACGGAGGTCGGCGGGCGCGTCACGCAGGAGCTGCGCGACGCGCGGCTGACGATTCCGGCAGCTCTGCTGGAGTAACAGGAGAGCTGGAGCCCTCCGGCTGCCGCTCCCGTGCGTGATTGGTACGAGTCTCGAAACAGCGCTTCGCAGATGAGCGGCGGTGTCCTGAAGCGGCGTCGGAGCGACCACCCGGACTTCGTCCAGACCGACGTCGACATCGACCGCCTTGCCGACGCCATCTTTTCACGATACGCGGGTGAACAGCGCGTGGTCATCGATGGAACGCCGTCGACCGCGACGTTCTTCCGGGTGGACCTTTCCGGCGGCCCGAAGACCTCCGGCGACCGGTGCGCCGACTACCGGGTCATGAAGCTGGCCGGCCGGCTGGCGCTCGGCGTGAACCAGCGCGCCGCCGAGGCCGCCGAGGAGCACGGCACGGGCGCGATCGCGCCGCTGCGCGTCGAGATCCCCGAGCTCATGCTTGCCGCGCTGCTGCACGACGTCGGCAAGCAGCACGAGGACTGCGCGCCGTTCATCGAGCTGCTGCGGCAGACCAATCTGCGCGGCGACGCGGGCGAGGAGGCGCGGCAGCGCCAGCAGTACCTCCTCGAAATCGTGCGCGACGTGCACTGCCGCAAGGGGCCGTGCATGATCGACCGCCTGCGCGACGCCGGGCGCGACGAGCTGAACAGCCCGTTCGTCGCCACCGTGGCGCGGCGGCACGGCCATGACTACGAGGTGAACCGCCGCGCGCAGCAGGGCTGCTGGTGGGCCCGAGAGATCAATGTCGTGACGATCGCGGACGACTACGACGCGCTCACGTCCGAGGGGCCGGAGCGGGCGTACAAGGCCGCGCGCCTGACCCGCGAGGAGGTCGCCGACCTCCTGCGTGCGGGCGTCGCGCGCGGCCGCTACGAGCCGCAGATCCTGGGCGTGTTCCTGTCCGACGTGCTGGGAATAGTAGGCAGTAGGCAGTAGGCAGTCGGCAGAAAAGGCCAGTATCTGAGCTTAACTGCCCACTGCCCACTGCCTACTGCCTACTGCCTACCGCCCGACGATCGTCGCCCGCCCCTTGAAGACCTCGTCGATCGCCGCCTGCGCGCACTTTTCGCCGTCGCCGCTCGACACGCCCATCGCGCCGATGACCTGGCCGTCGAGGACGATCGGCACCGCGCCCGGCTGCGGGAAGTCCTCCATGAAGGTGGGCGCGAGCGTTTCCCCGCTCCGCACCAGCCGGTTCGTCTCCGACGTCGGCCGCCGCCAGCGCAGCGCCGACTTCGCCTTCAGCAGCGCCGTCTCGATGGCGTTGGCCGGGGCCCCCTCCATGGCGTGGAACTCGACGAGGTTGCCGCCCCAGTCGAGGATCGCCGTCGCCACGATGGTCCTGTTCCGCTCGGCCCACGCGGTGCAGGCGTCGGCCAGCGCCCGCGCGCCGGCGCTCGAGATGACTTTGATATCCCTGGTCAGCTTGATCTCGCCGCGCGTCTGCGCTGCCGATACCGGCGTGGCCAGGGGGGCGGTCACCAGGACGAGGAGCAACAGCAGAAACTGAGTGCGCATCGGCGTCTCCTTCCGTGTGCGTTCCAGGCCGGTTCGTGGCCGCATCATACCTTGACACACTTCGGATTCGGCGGTATCCCTAACGCCATGACAAACACAGCTCTCGGAGCGGCTGTCGCCGCCGGCCTGCTAGTCTGCTCGGCCCGGCCGGTTGCGGCGCACCATTCCTTCGCCGCCGAGTTCGACGCCAACAAGCCGGTGAAGTTCGAACGGGCGGTCGTGAAGAAGATGGAGTGGGTGAATCCGCACGTCTGGATCCACATCGAGGTGCCGGTGGCCGGCGGCAAGGTGGAACAGTGGGCGATCGAGGCGGGCACGCCGAACGTGCTCTTCCGGCGCGGCTTCACCAAGGAGGCGCTGCTCCCCGGCGCCGTGATCGTCGTCGATGGCTACCGGGCGAAGGACGGCTCGCGCCGCGCCAACGGGCGCGACCTCACGCTGCCCGACGGCCGGACGCTGTTCCTCGGCTCGTCCGGCACCGGCGCGCCGGTCGAACGGCCGTAGGCTACCGGCTACCACCTACCGGCTACCACCTACCGGCTACCACCTACCGGCTGCCGGCTAGTTTTCCGGCGGATTGCCGGAGATGTAGAGCTGATACAGCTCCTCTTCCGAGGCGGGGACCTTCCGCGTCACGTCAATCACCATCGTCTTGCCTTCCCAGCGGCGGACGAGCGGTGCCCTGCGCAGGTGCCCGAGGGCGGTTTCCTCGGCCATTTCCATGCAGCGGTACGGGACGAGCCGCGCATCCGGCTCGAGGCGCCGGTAGAGCGGCAGCCGGATCGTCCACGGCCGGGTGAAGACCTTCGGGTCTTCGATGCGCGCCTCGTACCAGATCGCATCGCGCGTCATCGGCGTGTACCGCTCGGTGACGCGCAGCGCGTCGCTGTGGAAGTTGCCGGACCGATCGAACCACGTGTACGGCGTGAACCGCGACACCTCCACGACGAGCGTGTCACCGTCCCAGCGGCCCACCGAGTGCCCCATGAACGCATCGCCCGGGTACTGCACGACCTCGTCCAGGTGGATCGTGCGCTCGGCGTTCCTGAATTCGAACGCCATCATGATCTTGGTCGGACCCTGGATGACCTGGAACTTGTACGGCATGTACATCGCGCGCGGGACGCCGGGCAGGTAGCAGCGGATCTCCGGGTCGCGATCGAGCCAGTTGGCGAGGTTCTCGCGCTGCCGGGCCGCGGCCCAGGGCTGGTACGGAATCTCGTCGCCTTCGACAACGCCGAGGTCGGCGGGGATCCAGCCGATCGCGCCGAGCGCCACGACGGGCGCGGCCAGCACCGGCACGTCGGGGTAGGCGCCCCGCTGCGCCACCGTCGGGCGCGCCTGGTGCGAGAGCAGATCCCACTGCGCCGACGAGTTCGCCTGCCAGATGCCGCTGAAGTCGGGCCGGCCCTCGGCCGTGCGCGGGATCTGTCCGGGCGTGCCGGCGCTCTGCGAGGCGCCGGATTGCGTGGTCAGCAGCACGGCGGCCGCGACAACGAGCGCTCCGGCGGCGGCGCTCAGCAGGTGCGTGAGTGTGGTTCGCATGATTGGGTCTCCCAACGCGTGCGGCCGGGATGGTAGCACGGACGCGCGCGCGGGTTGACACCGGCAGCGCGGCTCTCTAGTATGCGTTGCTGCTGGAGGGTGGGATGAGGTTCCGCACCGTTGCGCTGATTCTGACGACCGTCGCGTCTCTGGTGCTGTCGGTGATCGTCCTCGCCGCGCAGAACACGTATACGCCGCCGAAGACGCCGTGGGGCGAGCCGGACCTGCAGGGCGTCTGGACCGGCGAGACGCTCACGCCGCTCGAGCGGCCGGCCAAGTTCGCCAACAAGCCGGTGCTGACGCCGGAGGAGGCCGAGGCGATCGAGAACGACGTCGCCTCGCGCCCCGGCCGCGACGATCGGTCGCTGCGCGGCACCGAGCGCGACGTCGCGCAGGCGTACAACCAGCACTGGCTGGCGCCGCCGCGCACGCTCGCCGACCGCCGGACCTCGCTCATCGTCGATCCGCCGGACGGAAAGGTGCCGCCGATGACGCCCGAGGCTCGCGCGCGCGTGGCCGCGATGCAGGAGTACCTCCAGGCGCTGCTGCAGGGGACCTCGGGCGGGCGCCCGGGCCCGATCTCGCCGCGCCGCAAAGAGCCGCCGCCGTACTACAACATCGCGCGGATGAACCGCGCCGACGGCCCGGAGGATCGCCAGAACACCGAGCGCTGCTTCGGCGCGACGATGCCGAACCTGGGCGCGAGCTACCGGATCGTGCAGTCGCGCGGCGTGGTCGGCATCTACCACGACTCGGGACAGGGACAGGGGTTCGTCCGCACGATCCCGGTCGACGGGTCGCCGCATCTGCCGTCGAAGATCCGCCTGCTGCAGGGCGACTCCCGCGGGCGCTGGGAGGGCAGCACGCTCGTCGTCGACACGACGAACTTCACGCAGAAGATGGAGTTCCGCGGGTCGCGCGAGAACCTGCACCTCATCGAGCGGCTCACGCGCGTCTCCGACACGCGGATCATGTACCGCGTCACCGTCGAAGATTCCATCACCTGGACTCGCCCCTGGACCTTCGAGGTGCCGTGGGAGCGGACGCCCGATCGGCTGAACCAGGCCTACGAGTCGACGTGCCACGAAGGCAATTACGGCCTGCTCGGGATGCTCGCGAACACGCGCGCGGCCGAGCGCCTCTACCGCCAAGGGAAGGGCCCGAATCCGGAACTGCAGGACAACGCCACCGGAGGCGACAGCGACGGAGACATCGGCCGGTAAGCTCCCTTCTTCATGTCCTCGGTCATGCAGTGGCTGGCGGAAACCGAGTGGAGTATTGCGCTCCACGAGTCGCAGTACGCCTACGCGATCGTCGAATCGATTCACGTCTGGGCGCTGTGCCTCTTCGTCGGCTTCGCGGCGCTGCTCGACCTGCGGCTGCTCGGCCTCGTCTTCCCCGAGGTGCCCGTGACGCACATGACCCGCCGGGTGCTCCCGTGGACGAAGGTCGGCTTTACGGTGATGGTGGCGAGCGGCGTACTGCTGGTCCTCGCGATTCCGTTCCGCACCTACCACAACGTCTTCTTCCGCGCCAAGGCCGTGCTGCTCGTCCTGGCGGGGCTCAACGCGTTCGTCTTCCACAGGTGGACGTACCGCACGGTCGGGGCCTGGGATACGACCGTGCCGCCGCCACGCGCCGTGTGGGTGACGGGGCTCTTGTCGCTCGTGCTCTGGACGGCGATTGTCTTTTCGGGACGGATGATTGCGTACAACTGGTTCGACTGCGGGAAGCGGCAGCCGCCGCTCATCAACGCGGTTGCCGGGTGCACGCCCGACATGATCGACCCGTACTCGCAGTAGGAGACATCGATGCTGCTGCCGCTGTTCGAGAGGCTCGAGGCCAGCGCGATGGGCGAAGCGGTGCGCGGCTCGCTCTGGCTGTTTCCGGTGGTGGAGGCGTTTCACCTCGTCGGGCTTGCCGTGATCGGCGGCGCCATCCTCGTCGTCGATTTCCGGCTGCTCGGGCTCGGGCTCCGCAATCATCCCGTGTCGCGGCTCGCCCGCGACATGCAGCCGTGGGTGATCGCCAGCCTTGCGCTGATGGTTGCATCGGGGATCCCGCTGTTCCTGTCCGAAGCGATCAAGTGCTACTACAGCTTCGCGTTCTGGACGAAGATGACGTCGCTCGTCTTCGCCGTCACCTTCACCTTCACGCTGCGGCGTGCCGTGGCGGGCGCGCCGGACGGGCGCTTCTCACCGGTCTGGAACCGGGCGGTTGGCCTCACGTCGATCGCGCTCTGGTCGACCGTCGGCTGGGGCGGCCGCTGGATCGGCTTTTCGGGCTAGCAGACGTACGTAGCGTCCGGCTTCAGCCGGACCAGACACGCTTCACCGCCAACGCCGATTCGGTTGAACGGCGCCACGGCGCGCGCATCGCTAGTCCCACGTGCTCGTTAGCTCGATGCAGCCGATCAGATCGGACCTGCTGAAAGCTTACCGCCTGAAAGGCGGTGGGTTTAGACCTGGCACGTGGGACTAAAGCCGGACGCCACGTACGCCCGGGCGCAGCCTTACCGCGTCGGCGCCGTCGACATCCCCTTGAACGCGAGCTTCTGCATCCCGTTGCCGGTGGCCGCGATGTAGAGGTTCCCCTTCGAGTCGGTCGCGATCTGGTGGCCGGCGCCGATCAGCCCGGGGACCCTGATGGCGCCCACGATCGTCAGCGCCTTGCGATCGACGATCGAGATCTCCTGGCCGTTGCCGACGTAGAGGAACTGCTGGTCCGCGTCGTGTGACAGCGCCAGGTTGCGCGCGAACGGCGTGTCGGTCTTGATGAGCTGGTTGACGAACTTGCCCTGCATCGTGAAGACCTGGACGCGACGGTTCTCGCGATCGGCGACGTACACCATGCCGTCCTTCGACACGCGCAGCGCGTGGACGATGTTGAACTGCTGCGGGCCCGGGCCGGCCGGGAACGTCTTCGGCGTCATCACCATGCAGTTGTCTTCGTCGGTCGGCGCGTTGCCGAAGGCGCCCCACATCCGCTTGAAGGCGCCCGTGTCGGCGTCGAACACGGCGACGCGGCGGTTGCCGTAGCCGTCGGCGACGAACGCCTCGTTGGTCGGCGCATGCACCCACACGTCGGCCGCGCGGTGCACGTTTCGCGTGTCGGCGTTCCCCTTGCTCTCGCTGGTGCGGCCGACCTGCCGGACGAACTTCCCCTCCTGCGTGAACTTCACGATCTGGTCGTCGGCGACCGGCCGGAGGTTCTTGATGCCGTTGGTGGGACAGTTGTTGCCGGTCACCCAGACGAAGCCGCGGTGATCGATGTGGATCCCGTGCTCCCGCTCGGGCCACTGGTAGCCGGGCGCGTCACCACCCCACGCCCTGACGAAGTTGCCCGCCTGGTCGAACACGATGACCGGCGGCGCCGCCATCTTCGCCTCCTCGGGCTTGAGCAGCGTGCGTGGCCGGTGGAGCAGCCACACGTTGTCCTTGGCGTCGATGGCAAAACTGGATGGGTCGCCGAGCTTCCACTTCGGCGGCACTTTGGGCCAGGCCTTGTCGACCTCGAACACCGGGAGGCTGCGCGCCTGCGCCGAGACGACATCCCTCTGATCGGCGATGCGGGCTGCGCCGGCCGCGGCGACGAGGATCACGGCTGTAACGACGGCAACGTGGATGTGCGCGCGCTTCATGGCTCCTCCTCCGGAAGTCCGCATAACTCTACACCAAGCGTATAATCGCTCGCACGGAGGAGAGCGGGACATGATTGGCCAGCCGCGCCGTGCCGGACTCGTACTCATCCTCCTGCTCGCGGGCGGGGCGATTGCGCCGGCCCAGGACGTCCGTGCCGCGCTCGACCGCTACATCGCGTCGAACCAGCGCGCGATCGTGTCGGAGCTGGTCGACCTGGTCTCGATTCCGAACACGGCCGCCGACACCGAGAACATCCGCCGCAACGTCCAGCTTCTCCGCGACCTGCTGCGCCGGCGGGGCTTCACCACGGAGATTCTCGAGACCGATGCCAATCCGCTCGTCTGGGGGGAGCTGCGCGTGCCCGGTGCGAAGCGCACGCTGCTCGTCTGGGCGCATTACGACGGCCAGCCGGTCGACCTGCGCGCGTGGAAGCAGGCCAATCCGTTCGTTCCCGTCCTTCGCTCGGGCCGCCTGGAGGAGGGCGCGAAGGACATCACGGGAGTGCGCTCGATCATGAAGTTCGAGCCGAACTGGCGGCTCTACGGGCGGTCCGTCGCCGACGACAAGGCGCCGATTGTCGCGCTCCTGGCTGCGATCGACGGCCTGAAAGCCGCCGGCGTGGCGCCTTCGTCAAACGTGCGCGTCCTGTTCGACGCCGAGGTGAGCTCGGCGAGCCTGACGGCGGCCTTTCCGCGATATCGCGACAAGCTGACGGCGAACCTGATGGTCCTGCTGGAAGGCCCGGCGCATCCGAGCGGCCGCCCGACCGTCGCGTTCGGCGTCCGCGGGCTGCTGGCGCTCGATCTCACCGTGTACGGACCGAAGGTGGGCGTCAACAGCGGCAACTACGGCAACTGGGTCCCCAACCCGGCGCTTCGGTTGGCCCGGCTGCTGGCGTCGATGAAAGACGACGAGGGACGCGTCCTCGTCCCGGGGTTCTACGACGGCGTGAGCCCGTTGACGGCCGAGGAGCAGGCGATGCTCGACGCGGTGCCGGACGAGCCCGCCAGCCTGATGAAGGTCCTCGGCATCGCCGCGCCCGAGCGCAAAGACCTGTCGCTGCAGCAGGCGCTGCAGTTGCCCGCGCTGAACATCCGGGGGCTGGCGAGCGGCGTGATCGGCGGCGCCGCGACGGTCGTCATTCCCGATCGCGCGACCGCCTTCCTGGAGGTGCGCCTGGTGAAGGAGACGCCCGCCAAGGCGATGGCCGAGAAGGTCCTGGCGCACATCCGCGCGCAGGGGTACCACGTCATCCACTCCGAGCCCGACGATGAGACGCGCAACCGGTACCCGCACCTCGTCAAGGTGGTGCTGCGCGGCGGCGCGGGCGACGCCTGGCGCACGCCGCCCCTGGCGCCGGAGGCGCAGCTTGTCACTGCAGCCGTGACGCGCATGCTGGGCGAGCCGCCGGTGCTGATCCGGACGATGGGGCAGCGGGTAAGCACCCCGCAGTTCATCGAGGCGATGGGCGCGCCGGCGATCGTGCTGCCGACCGTCAACTTCGACAACAATCAGGCCGCGGAGAACGAGAACCTCCGGCTCGGCCACCTCTTCACGGGCATCCTCACGATCGCCGCGGTGCTCACGATGTAAGTAGGCAGTAGGCAGTGAACCGCCGCCGTTCACTGCCTACTACCGACTGCCTACTGCCTACTGCCTACTAGAAGCGGAACAGCCTCGTCATCTTCACAACGAAGGCGCGGCTCTGCAGCGCGATGGGCCGCGGACTGACGACCTCGTGCCCATCGGAGTACACCACGAAGAGATCGCTCCCCGGACGGTACTCCCAGCGGAACCGGACGTTCGAGGATAAGGTGCTGTTGCTCGAGTTGTACTGCACCAGCGCGCTCAGCGCCGCCCGCGTGGTCATGGTGTACGTCACGCGGGATCCGAGCAGGCGGGTCGTGAATCGACCGACCGGGAGGTCGACCCAGTTGATCGACACGCGTGGTTCTACCGCGAGCTGGGAGGTCACCTCCACGCGGCCGTCGTAGCCGACCTCGCGGCGCGTGCCTCCGTAGAAGGTGCCGCTCGAGCCGTTGATCCGACCGGTGAATCGCCACTGGGGCGGGACGTAGAACGTGCTCTGGATCCCGTGGAACCGGTACTGGCCCGGCGCGATGACGATCCCCTTGGCAATCTCGAACGGCCTCTCGATCAGCTCGTAGTTTCGGGTGTAGTCGCTCCACCAGAAACCGCCGTTGTTGAATTCGATTCGCGACGACGCCTGCGCCTCGCGTGTTTCCAGCCTCCCGTCGGGATCGGTGATGTAATCGATGCTCCCTTCGATCGAATACTTCCGGAGCCAGGGGTTCGAGCGCGGCCGCGGGCTGAAGCGCCCGTGCGCGTAGCTGCGCCGAAAGGCTTCGCGGCGCAGGAACCCGATCTCCGGGTTGAACGCGTCGCCGACGGAGAGGTGCTCGAGGTTCATGCCGTACCGGTCGCCTGCATACGCAAACTGCCCCAGATAGCTGGCCTCCTCGCCCCGCCGTCCGGGCGTCCGGCTTCGAGCGTAGTAGCTGTTGATCGTCACGTTTTCGTAGAAGGCCAGCGCCGCGTCGACGCCGACGATCTGGTTGGACGCCTGGCCCACGGCACGCGGCGACCGGTGCGTGCCGATGAAGCCGATGGCGCTGCGCCGCAGGACGTCGCGGCGCAGGCGCACGACGGAGAAGTTGGTGGCGGCGGCGCCGGCGGCCGGCGCCTCTTTCGTCTGGATGTTGAGGGCGCCCACGGCGTAGCGTCCCTGGCGTCCGGTCACGCGACCCCCGGCAAGAATGGGGACCTTCTGGCCGCGGCTGAGGCCGATCTGGCGGCTGAAGAACACCACGGGCAGCAGCGTGGTCGCAGCGCCCGAAAACGAGCTCTCCCGGCTCGGACCGAATTGGAAGATCCCCTGGCCTTCGAGGAAGAAGTCGCGCTTCTCCGGGAAGAAGAGGCTGAACCTGGTGAGATTCACCTGCTGCTCGTCCTCCTCCACCTGTGCGAAGTCGGTGTTGTAGGTGAAATCGGCGGTCAGGCCCCGGGTCAGCCCGTACTTGACGTCGAGGCCCGCGTCACCGCTCACGTCGTTCGAGATGGCGGGAGTGACCTGGCGATTGGTCGTCACCGCGGAGATCGCGTATGGCTTGATCTCGAGGTTTCTGCCCGACGGCGGAACCTCGAGGCCGACCAGCGTGGCCGCGGACGACAGCTTGTTGATGCCGCGGCCGCCATACGACGCGGGCACGCCCGAGAGAAACGATCGTTCGTTCTTCGAGCGCGCCACGCGCTGCACGTTGATGCCCCAGATCTGCGGTCCGCTCGCCCGGTATCGGAGCGACTTGAACGGGACGGCCAACTCGGCGCTCCACCCGTCGTCGGTTCGCGCAGCTCTGACGTCCCAGACGGTGTTCCAGTCCGTATTCGTCGTCCGCTCGTCGCTGATCTCCTGATCGCGCAGGGCACCCAGAGCATTGGTCTGAAAGGAGAAGCCGCTCCGCCGGTCGTAGAACGTGTCGATGACGAATTGGATGTTGTCGTTCTGGAAGATGTTGCCGTCGCGCCGCATCTCGTTGGCGATGATCTGATCGGGCTGGCTGTCGAGGCAGTGCACCGACAGATACAGCGTGGCATCGTCGAAGAAGATCCAGAGTTCGGTGCGCTCGGTCGCCGGCTCTCCCTCGTGCGGCTCCTGCTGGATGAAGTCGCTGATCGCCCGGACTTGCGAATACACCGGATCGCGCAGCAGGCCGTCGAGCACGAGCGGCTCGGCGAGGCGCACCGCGCGGACGGTCACCCGCCCCTCGGCATCGCGCGCCACCACCTCGGGCAAGTCGGGAGGCGCCGGCCCTTCGATGACGGCGGCGCTTTGGCCCGCCGCCGATGTGGCAGCGGCAAGCGTGACGAGACACAGAATGAACGGGAGACACCCGGCCATGGCGCGACAGCGTCACGAACGCCCATTCCCGGGTCCCCGTCGCGGGGAGCCGGGAATGGGCGAATTGTCTGTAAGGCCCGGTGGTTACTGCGTTGCCGGCGCGAGCGGCGCGGGCGCGATGTTGGCCTGATCGACGGGACCGGTCTTCACCGCCGGCTTGGTCCAGCGGATGGCGCCGCGGACGTTGTCGCTCTGGGTTCCGGCGCGCGACAGCGTGAGCGTATACGTCTGATGCTCCTTCGGCCCGAGCCGGTTCACCTGCCAGACGGCGACGTTCGCCTTCAGGTCCGCATCCTGGCGCACGCCCTGATAGTTCGCGCCGGTCGTCCTGACGACGTTGGCGCCCGCAGGCACCACGAGATTGATCGTCAGATCCTCGGCGGTGAGTCCGCGACCCTGCAGTCCGATGTTTTCGACGTTCAGCGTGTACGTCACACCATCAGCGCCGGGGACGCCCGCACTCAGCCGTCCCTGAATGTCGGGACGGAACCCGATGTCCTTCGCCCAGTTGAAGACCTCCATCAGCACCGCCTCCGGCAGGCGCGTCCGCGAGTAGGTCCCCATGCGCACGCGCACCGCCGGCTGCTCGCCGAGCGTCTTCCAGTGCGCAGGCATCACTTTGGCGTGGTCGTACACCATGGTCGAGAACCACCGGAAGTCCGCGCCCACCGCGCCCGCGTTCGCCCGCGGTCCGTTCAGGATCGGACCGTGGCACTGCGCGCAGCCGATCGTGGCGAGTGCGACCTCCTGGCCCCGCGGCGCGCCCTGCGGCACTTCAAACCGCCATGGCCCGGGCCTGTCGGCCGGCTTGAGGCCGTTGAAGTAGGCGACCAGATCGGCAATGTCCCCATCGCTGATCTGCGACTCGATGTAGCCCGGCATGATGCCCCACGGCTGTCGGACGGCCCGCGTGAACTGAGCGACGGTCAACCCACGGCCCGCAAGGTCGGGCCCGAATGCGCCCTCCCCGTTCTGGCCGTGGCAATTCCGGCACTGGGTGGCCGGTCCCTCCCAGAGCGTCTTGCCCGCCTGGGCGTTCCCGGTCTGCGCAGCGGCGCTGCCCAGCGCAAGCGGCAGGAAAAGGAGCGCGAAGAGCAATATGCGCATGTATGTGCCCTCCTGGACTGGACGCCCCGCCTTCGGCCCGGTTGGCCGCGCGCGCCGACGCCCTGCGAAACTGCGCCCTACTCTACACGAATCCCGGTAGGATGGCGCGAAAACGTTTTGCCGCCGGCCGCTGGCCGCCAAGTCCCTAAAGCCCGGAACTCACGTGAGTCGATCAGCGCCGCCCGATTCCGGTGGCCGGACCGCGCTGCGAGCGGGGCCCCCACCGCGTGTGTTTTGCGCGGTGGGGTGCAGGTGGCGTCGTGGGCCGCGTGACGCTCGGGTCGCGCCGTGCGCGTTCGCCTCGCCGCGGCAGGCACGTGAGTGACGGAGGTATTTCGGGGCGGGTGGCGCCGGGAGGGGCCTCCCCAGCCGCCGCGCAGGCGCCTCTCCCGTGACACGCGCTTGTGGCGCCGCACGCCGGGGCCCCCGACGCGCGTTCTTTGCGCGTTGGGGTGGCCGCGGCTGGGGAAACCCGGCGCCAGGACCCGCGCGGCGGCCACTCAC
>JACPTI010000032.1 GCA_016192845.1 Acidobacteriota bacterium | reverse complement strand
TGGTGCGGAAGGGGGGACTCGAACCCCCACGGTCTTGCGACCGCCAGCCCCTCAAGCTGGTGCGTCTGCCAATTCCGCCACTTCCGCGAGGAGGGCCTGCCCGCCGGAGCCTGGGCGCAGGCGGGATACTTACCGCTACTGCGGCGCGGGCGCCGGAGCCGCCGGCTGCGCCGGAGCGGGCGCAGCGGGTGCCGCCTGTCCGGGCGTCGGCAGCGTCGGCACACTGCCCGCCGGGGCGGCCGGCGCCGCACGGCCGCCGACGACCGACGCCGGCCCGCGCTGCGCGAGGATGTTCAGCAGCAGCGCCCCGACAATGAACAGCACCGCCAGCACCGTCGTCGCCCGCGTCAGCACCGTGGCCCCGCTTCGTGCGCCGAACGCCGCCTGGCTGCCGCCGCCGCCAAACGCGCTCGCGATGTCGCCCCCCTTCCCCTGCTGGAGCAGGATGACGAGCATCAGCACAAGGGAGACCAGGACGTAAAGCACCGCGGCGAGGTAATACAGCATCTCGTTCGACCTGCTGGCAAAGCTCTATTATACAGGGCTCGTGCCGGCCGAAGCGTTCAGGCACAGCTCGGCCGGGTCGGCAGCGGGCCGTGATGCAATTGGAGGATTTCGCGACAACGTCCGCTCGTGACAGACTCTACTCGTCTTCCGGACCGCAGCACGCCGCGCGGTAAAGCGATTGAGGAGAAGCGTATGGTGAAGAGGGTCGTCGTTGTGCTCGTTGCGGTTGTCGGCCTGGTCGTCGAGAGCGCCCCTGCGCAGGAGGTCGACGCCCGGGCGGCACTGCAGACCTCCCTCAAGGCGATGGGAGGCGATACCCTCAGGACCATCGTGTACTCGGCCGCCGGCTCCTCGTCTTTGATTGGCCAGCAGTACTCCGTGGACGGGAACTGGCCGCAATTCGAGGTGGCCGACTACACCCGCGCGATCGATTTCGATGCGACGTGGTCCCGCGAAGACTATACGCGGCGGCAGGGCAATTTCCCGACGTTCGGCCGGGTGCCGATGGCCGAGCAGCGCGTCACCGCCATTGTGAGCGGGGCGTACGCTTGGGACATGCGCGGCGACACGCCGGTCCCGCTCACGCGTCCCTATCTCGACGGCGCACCCTGGGGCGAGCTCCGCCAGCTGGAGCTCGCGATCACGCCGCACGGCTTCCTCAAGGCCGCGCTGGCGGCGTCCGACGCCAGGGCGATCCGGATCCAGTACGTCGGCGCGTCCGACTTCGGGCTCTCGCAGTTCGGGCGGACCGTGACGATCGTCTCCTTTACCTTCCTGGGCAAGTACCGGATCAACGGGACGATCAACGACCAGAATCTCGTGGAGCTCGTCGGCACGTGGTTCCCCAATCCGGTCTACGGGGACATGGACTACGAGATGCGCTACACGGAATACCGGGACTTCGGCGGGGTGAAGTTCCCCATGCTGCTCCACACGCATCAGGGGGACCCGAGGCTGAACGTGGCGCACAACTACTACGAGTATCGGGTGACGAGCGTGAAGCCGAACGCGCCCGTTGCGACGATGCCCGTGCCCGACGTGATCCGGACGGCAGTGACGCCGCCGCCGAAGGTGGACAGTCAGCGGCTGGCCGACGGCGTCTGGCTCCTGGGCGGCGGCACGCACAACAGTCTGCTCGTGGAGTTCCGGGACTACGTCGCGGTGGTCGACGCGCCGAACAACGAAGCGCGGTCGCTCGCGGTGATCGTCGAAGCTGCCAGGCTCGTGCCGGGCAAGCCGGTGCAGTACGTCATCAACACGCACCACCACTTCGATCACGCCGGCGGGCTCCGCACCTACCTCTCGCAGGGCACCACGATCGTGACGCACGAGTCGAACAAGCAGTACTACCTCGACATCCTGTTTCATCCCTCGCCGCGCACGCTGCAGCCGGACCGGATGTCCCTGTTCAACCCGATGTACTGGATCAGCCGGCGTCCGCCGCCGATCGAGACGGTGGCCGGCGAGCCGCGCAGCACGGCGAAGTACGTCGTCACCGACGGCGAGCGGATCCTCGAGGTCATCAAGGTTCAGGACATGGCCTACGAGCTGGGGGACCGGTCCTACGCGCAGGGCAACCACAGCCTCGACATGCTGGTGGCCTACCTTCCGAACGAGAAGATCCTGTTCAACGCGGACCTGTACTCCCCGCCCGCGCCGGGCGCCGCGCTGGCGCCGCCGACGCCCGGCATGCGGACGCTGCAGCAGAACATGCGGAAGCTGAAACTCGACGTCGCGCAGCATGCGCCCGCGCACGGCCGCGTCGGCACCAACGAGGAGTTCATGGCGATGTTTCCGGCAGCCGGCAAGACGAACTAGACGCGCGGGCCTGCTGCGGTGACGCTCTCAGGAAAGGCGGAGCCCGCCGCGCCGAAGCGTCAGCGGAGGCGGGCGTCCCGCCCTTTCGTCACAATCTCCAGGAAACTCCGCACGTCGAGGCTCGCGCCGCCCACCAGCGCGCCGTCCACCTCGGGCTGCGACATGAGGCTGGTGATGTTGTCCGGCTTGACGCTGCCGCCGTAGATCACGTGGCACAGCTCGGCCGCGTCGGGCCCGAACCACTGGCGCAGGCGCCGGCGGATGTGAGCGTGCGCCTCGGCGGCCTGCTCCGGCGTCGCGTTCCGGCCGGTGCCGATCGCCCAGACCGGCTCGTACGCGACGACGAGCTGGGCCATTCGATCGGACGTGAGGCCGTCCAGCCCCTGCTTGATCTGCCGGTCGAGCACGTCGAACGTCTCCTGCCGCTCGCGCTGATCGAACGTTTCGCCGATGCACACAATAGGGCAGAGCCCGGCGGCACACGCCGCGGCGATCTTGCGGTTGACGCTCGCGTCCGATTCCCCAAAGAGCGTCCGCCGCTCCGAGTGCCCGACGATCACATACTCGGCGCCCGCCTCGCGGATCATCGCGCCGCTCACCTCGCCGGTGAACGCGCCCTCGCGCTCCCAGTGGAGATCCTGCGCGGCAATCCCGACGTTGCTGTTCCGCGCCGCTTCCGCCGCCGCGCGCACCGCCGTGAACGGCGGCGCGACGACGATCTCGACGCCGTCGACGTCCTTGACGAGAGCGCGGAACTCCTTGACGTACTTCACGGTCTCCGCGACCGTCTTGTACATCTTCCAGTTGCCCGCGATGAAGGGTGTGCGCATGGGTTCTCGGGTCCGGCTGAAGCCGGACGCTACGTACGGCCTGGTAACACGGCGACGCCCGCCAGCGTGCGGCCGGCGAGGAACTCCAGCGACGCGCCGCCGCCGGTCGAGACGTGCGTTATGCGGTCGGCCACGCCCGCTTTTCTGACGGCCGCGATCGAGTCGCCGCCGCCGACGATGGTCGTGCCGCGGACGGCCGCCACCGCGCGCGCCACCGCGATGGTGCCCGCCGCAAACGCGTCGATCTCGAACACTCCCATCGGCCCGTTCCAGACGACGGTCTGCGCGTCGCGCAGGACGTCGGCG
This sequence comes from Acidobacteriota bacterium, assembly GCA_016192845.1. GTDB lineage: Bacteria > Acidobacteriota > Vicinamibacteria > Vicinamibacterales > UBA2999 > MELF01. The sequence continues at coordinate 38,134 of JACPTI010000032.1, read as the reverse complement.
TAGACCGCCTGCGTCTGCGGGCCGATGTCGAGTCCCATCCGATCGCCGATGGCCGGGTCGTCTGTCTCCAGCGTCTCGGTCGGCACGCCGGCCTCGGGCCTCTCCGCGACCACGTGGTCGACCGGCAGCAGGAGCAGGGGCGACGCGGGCGTCGCCCCTCCAGCCCGCGCGCGCGCGATAATCTCCCGGGCCGCCTCGAGCTTGTCGTCCTCGACGAGCGACCGGCCGACCGGCTTTCCGATCGCCTTGAAGAACGTGTACGCCATGGCGCCGCCGATGAGCAGCCGGTCGACGCGGGGCACGAGGTTCTCGATCACCTCGATCTTGTCCGAGACCTTCGCGCCGCCGAGCACGGCGACGAACGGGCGATCGGGATTGGCGAGCGCCTCGCCGAGATAACGGAGCTCCTTTTCCATCAGGAGGCCGGCGCCCGCCTCCGGGAGCGCGCGCACGATCGCGTCCACCGACGCATGCGCGCGATGCGCGGCGCCGAACGCATCGTTCACGTACACGTCGGCCAGCGACGCCAGCGCCTGCGCGAACGCCGGGTCGTTCTTCTCTTCTTCGGGATGAAACCGCAGGTTCTCGAGCAGGACGACCCCGCCGCGCGGCGCCTCGCGGACGAGGCGCTCGGCCTCGGGGCCGACGCAGTCGGGCGCAAACGCCACCGCGGCGCCGAGCAGCTCACCGAGCCGCGCCGCCACCGGCCGGAGGCTCATCTCCGGATTCGGCGTGCCTTTCGGCCGGCCGAGGTGGGACGCGAGGATGACGGCTCGCGCCCCGGCGTCGAGCGCGTGCCGGATCGTGGGGAGCGACTCGCGCATCCGCGTGTCGTCGCCGACGACGCCGTTCTTGATCGGGACGTTGAAGTCGACCCGCAGGAAGACGCGGCGGCCTTCGAGCGGCAGATCGCGAATCGTGCGCGTGCTCACAGGCCGCGTGCGACCACCTGCAGGAGCAGGTCCACGCACCGGTTCGAGTACCCCCACTCGTTGTCGTACCACGAGACGACCTTCACGAAATCGCCGTCCATCACTTTGGTGTACGGCGCATCGACGATCGAGGAGTGGGGGTTGCCGCGGAAGTCGATCGACACCAGCTCCTCCTCGGAGAAGGCGAGGATCCCCTTCAGCCGGCCGCCGGCCGCGTCCTTGAGCGCGGCATTGACCTCCCGCGCGTCCGTCTTCCGGTCGACGAGCGCGTTCAGGTCGACAACCGAGACGTTCGGCGTGGGGACGCGCATCGCAAAGCCGTCGAGCCGCCCCTTCAGCTCCGGCAGCACCTCGCCCACGGCGGTCGCCGCCCCGGTGGTCGTCGGGATGATCGAGAGCGCCGCCGCGCGCGCGCGCCGCAGGTCCTTGTGCGGCAGGTCGAGCAGCTGCTGATCGTTGGTGTAGGAATGCACCGTCGTCATCCACCCCTTGCGCAGCCCGAAGCACTCGTGGACGACCTTGGCAACCGGCGCCAGGCAGTTGGTCGTGCACGACGCGTTCGAGATGATGTGGTGCTTCGCCGGGTCGTACGTCCGCTCGTTGACCCCGAGCACGATCGTCACGTCCGGGCCTTTGGCGGGCGCCGTGATGATGACCTTCTTCGCGCCGGCCTGCAGATGCTTGGCGGCGGCGTCGCGGCTGGTGAACAGCCCGGTCGACTCGAAGACGACGTCGACGCCGAGGTCCTTCCAGGGGAGCTGAGCGGGATCCTTCACCGACAGCACCTTGAACTCCTCGCCGTCGACCGCGATGCCGTCGGCGGTCGCCCGCACGTCGGCGGCGAGATTGCCGAGCACCGAGTCGTACTTGAGCAGGTGCGCGAGCGTCGCGGCGTTCGTCAGATCGTTGACCGCGACGAAGTCGATCGCGCCGTTGCCCACCGCGGCGCGCATGATGTTGCGCCCGATCCGTCCGAACCCATTGATCCCGACCCGCACCGCCATCCGCTCCTCCTGCCGCTCTGCGGCCCAATCGGCCAATCTCGAATTGTACTGACGCGTCTCGAAGATGGTCAATGCTGCGGTGGAGTGCGAGTGCCGCGGGTGCGAGTGGCGAGTGGCCGGGCTGTATACTTGGGCGTGTACCTTCTGTACAGCCTGATCACGCTGCTGGCGCTGGTCGCGCTCTCGCCATATTTCCTCTATCAAGCGCTGCGCCACAACAAATACGTCGGCAGCGTCCGTCAGCGCCTCGGCTACCTGCCGGTTTCGCTCAACCTCGATGCGGACGAGTCGATCTGGGTACATGCGGTCTCGGTGGGCGAGGTGCTCGCCGCCAGGTCGCTCATCGCCGACCTGCGGCGCCGGTATCCGAGGCTGCGTCTGTTCCTGTCGACCACCACGCTGACGGGACAGCAGCTCGCGAGGCGGAGCGTCGGCGACGTCGACGGCGTCTTCTACTTTCCGTTCGACTGGGCGTTCAGCGTGCGGCGCACGCTGAACCGCGTCAGACCGCGGCTCTTCGTGATGACCGAGACCGAGATCTGGCCGAACCTGCTCCGCGAGTGCCGCCGCCGCGGTGTCAGGACCGTGCTCGTGAACGGCCGCATCTCGTACCGATCGTTCCCGCGCTATCGGCTGGTCCGGCCGTTCTTCCGCCGCGTGCTCGACGACATCGATCGGTTCTGCGTCCAGGGCGACGAGGCGGCGCGGCGGCTCGTGGAGCTGGGAGCGGACCCCGCGCGGATCACGGTGACCGGCAGCCTGAAGTTCGACGCGCTCGACGTGACGCCGCCGCCCGGCCGAGGCCGCCAACGGGTGCTGCGCTTCTTCCGGATGTCCCCCAACCGTTCCGTCCTCGTCGCCGGGAGCACGTTCAGAGGCGAGGAGACCGCGGTGGTACGCGCCTTCAATCTCCTCCGCGGTCGGGTCGCGCAGCGACCCGACGACAATCCCCTCCTCGTCATCGCGGCACGCCAGCCGGAGCGCTTCGTGGAGGTCGAGCGCCTGTGCCGGCAGGAAGGGCTCTCGACGATCAGGCGGACGGAGCTGCCGATTGACGCCGAGCCGCGCGCCGATGCGGTCGTGCTCGACACGATCGGCGAGCTGGCCGAGCTCTACCAGATCGCCACCGTCGTCTTCGTCGGCGGGAGCCTGGTGCCGGCGGGCGGGCACAACATCCTCGAGCCCGCCGTGTTCGGCAAGCCGATCGTCTTCGGCCCGCACATGGAGAACTTCGCCGAGATCGCCGACGCGTTTCTCGCCAACGGCGCCGCCGTTCAGGTGCGGTCGGCGCGCGAGCTGGACGAGGCGATCGTCGGCCTGATGGGCGACCCGGTGCGCCGCGCGCGCCTCGGCGCCGCCGCGCGGGCCCTTGTTGAAGCCAATCGAGGCGCGAAGGACAAGACGATGGCGGCCATTGCCGCCCTCGTGCCGCCCCAGGACCGCGAGCACGGCGCCGTGGTCCGTCCCTTCCGCGTGGTCCATTGAACGTGCTCGCTTGGACCGCTATGCGGCCCGAAAATGAGGATTGTGTCGCCGTTGCGCCCGCCGCATAGCGGTCCTAGGCGCGCGGAGCGCGCCGAAGAGATACTGGCAACCAGCCAAGGGGCTCCGCGCGGATATCAGTGTGCGGAGCCTCTTGGCTGGTTGTACGGGCGCGCGGCCGCGTTTCGGCGTGCGTGGTACGGACGGCGTCCGGACCGCGTGCGCCGCCTGGACCGGCCCGTCATCAGCGTCGGCAACCTCGTCGTCGGCGGGAGCGGCAAGACCCCGCTCGTGGCGACGCTCGCCCGGCTGCTGGCCGCCGCAGGCGAACGCCCGGCCATCCTGAGCCGCGGCTACGGCCGCCGCGAGAGGCCTGACGGGGTCGTGGTGGTGAGCGACGGCGAACGTCTGCTCGCGCCGCCGACGCGGTCGGGCGACGAGCCGTACATGCTCGCGTGCTCGCTCCCCGGCGTGCCCGTGTTCGTGTCGCCCGATCGGCATCTGGCGGGGCGGCTCGCCGAGCGTCACTTCACCTGCACCGTCCATCTCCTGGACGACGGGTTTCAGCATCTGCAGCTCGCGCGGGATATTGATCTGGTGGTGATCTCGAGAGCCGACCTGGACGAGCGGCTGCTGCCCGCGGGACGGCTGCGGGAGCCGCTGGCCGCGGCGCGCGCCGCCGACGCGCTGCTGGTGCCGGGCGGCGAAGGCGACATGGAGGCGGTTCGACAGCGCATCGGCGTCGATACGGCGTTCCGGGTGAGCACGTACGTTCATGCCCCGCGGCTCCTGTCCGAACCGGCGGGGGTCGAGCTTCAGATCGCCCCCGGGTCGCGCCCGGTCGTCGCGGTGGCGGCCGTCGCGCGCCCGGCGCGGTTCTTTGCGGCGCTGCGGGCGCAGGGATGGGAGGTGGCCCGCGAGCTGGTCTTCCGCGATCACCACTGGTTTACCGAGCGCGACATCGCCGCGATCGAGCGGGCCGCCTTCGAGGCCGGCACCAACCTCGTGATCACCACGGAAAAGGATGCCGTGCGGCTTTCCGAGGCACACGTGAAACATGAGGCCGCGCCTCTCTGGGCGGTCCTCCCGCTCGAGCTCGTCGTTGAGCCTGGCGATCGGTTCGTGTCGTGGCTGGCGGGCCGGCTCGCGGCGGCGCGGCGCCGGCGGATCGAGGCGGCCGCGTGAAGGTCCGCCATCGCCTCGAGGCGTTGCTCGTCCGGATCGTTTGCGTGCTGGTCCGGCTGCTGCCGATGCCGGCGGTGCGCCGGCTCGGGCACGGGATCGGCCGACTGGGGTACCTCCTCGAGGGCGCGCGGCGGCGCACGGCGCTCGAGAATCTCGCCAGCGCCTTTCCGGGACGCACCGCGCGCGAGCGGCGGCAGCTCGCCCGGGCCGTTTTCAGCCACTTCGGCGGGCTGCTGTTCGAGCTGATCAAGTTCGGCACCTGGTCGCGCGAGCGCATGCTCGCCGCCGTCGAGGCCGAGGGCGAGGAGCGCGTCCATCAGGCGCTCGCGCAGGGACGCGGCGTCCTGTTCTTCACGGGGCACTTCGGCTACTGGGAGATCCACGCCATGGCGCACGCGCTCCGGATCGAACCGATCTCGTTGCTCGTGCGGCCCCTCGACAACCAGCAGCTCGACGCGATGCTCGAGGAGATCCGGACCCGCACCGGCAACACGCTGATTCCCCGGCGCGGGGCGGTCCGCCGAATCCTGCGGGACCTTGCCGCCGGCCGCGGCATCGCGATTCTCATCGACCAGCACCTGCACGAGGCGGACGCCGTGCACGTCGGCTTCTTCCAGCGCCGCGCCGCCACCACCTCGGCGTTTGCGGCGCTGGCGCTTCGCACCGGCGCGCCCGTCATACCGGTGTTCGCGCTGCCGCTGCCGCGCGGCCGCTATCGTCTGATTTACGAGCACCCGGTCGAGCCGCCGCTGGCGGATACGCCCGACGCGGTGCGCGAGTTCACGCAGCGCTGCACCGACGTGCTCGAGATGTACGTCCGCCGGAACCCGGAGCTCTGGATGTGGATGCATCGGCGGTGGCGAGATCCGGGATCCGGGATCGAGGAACCGGGAACCGGGGTTCGGGATCCGGGAACCGCGAACCAGGAACCAGGAACCGCCGGATCCCGCATCCCGGATCCCGGATCCCGGGAACGCGCGGATGTCTGACCCGGCGCGCGTGCTCGTCGTCGCGCCCAACTGGCTCGGCGACGCCGTCGTGGCGCTGCCGGCGATTGCCGACGTGCGCCGCGGATTTCCCGCCGCGCAGCTCACCGTGGCCGCGCGGCGGAGCGTCGCGGACCTCTTCCGGCTCGTTCCAGGCGTAGACCGGATCGTCACGCTCGAGTGGAACGGCCGCTGGCGCCGGCGCGGCGCCTTCGGAGACGACGTGGCGCGGCTCGGCGCGCTCGGCGCGGATCTGGCGATCCTCCTGCCGAACTCGTTTGCGTCGGCGTGGCTCGTCAAGCAGGCGCAGGTGCCCGAGCGATGGGGGTACCGCGCCGATCTGCGCGGGCGGCTGCTGTCGCGCGCCGTGCCGCGTCCCGCCGGCAGCATGCACCAGGGCGCCTACTACCAGTACCTCACGCGCGAGCTCGGGATCGACAGCGGTCCGCTCGAGCCGGTGCTGTTTTTGCCCGAGGAGGTGGCTTCCGCCGCGGGCCGGTTTCTCGTCGAGCGCGGCTGGGACGCGTCGCGGCCGGTCTTCGTGTTTGCGCCCGGGGCGGCGTACGGCAGCGCCAAGCGCTGGATTCCCGAGTACGTGGCGCAGGTCGTCACCCGCCTCGTCCGCGAGCGCGGGGCGACGTGCGTGCTCGTCGGGAGCGCCGCCGACAGGTGCACCACGACCCAGGTCCGTGCAGCGGCTGGCGCCGGCGTTGCGCCGCACGTGGTCGACGCGGCCGGCGAGACGACGCTCGAGATGCTGGCGGGCGTGCTGGCGCTGGCCGCGGGGTGCGTGTCGAACGACTCCGGCGCGATGCACGTGGCGGCGGCGCTCGGCACGCCGCTCGTGGCGCCGTTCGGCCCGAGCAACGAATACGAGACGGCGCCGCTCACGCGCGAAGGGCGCCGCGCCGCCGTGCTGACGCACGACGTCTGGTGCCGGCCGTGCATGCTGCGCACGTGCCCGATCGATCACCGCTGCATGAAGCGCATCACGCCGGAACGCGTCTACACCACGCTGAACGACCTCGCCCGCAGTGCCCGGCATGAGCCGGACTTCTCCTGATGCGTCCCGGCGTCTTTCTCGATCGCGACGGCACGCTCATCGAGGAACGCGGCTATCTGGATCGCCTCGACCTGCTCGAGCTCTATCCGTGGACCGTCGACGCGATCCGGCTGCTGAACCGCGCCGGCTTCGCCACGGTCATCGTCACCAACCAGTCGGCCATCGGCCGCGGCATCATCGACGAGCCGTTCCTCCGGCGCGTGCACGAGGCGATCGACGCGCGGCTGGCCGCCGGACGCGCCCGGATGGACGCGTACTACTTCTGTCCGCATCACCCGGACGCGGAGCTCGAGGCGTACCGGGAAGTGTGCCGATGCCGGAAGCCGAAGCCCGGCATGATCGAGCGTGCCTGCCGCGACTTGCAGGTCGATCCTGCGCGGTCGGTGATGGTCGGCGATCGCTGGCTCGACGTCGCCTGCGGCAGGGCGGCCGGCGCGCGCACGGTGCTGGTGCGGACGGGGCACGGCGGCCACGAGGTGGACCATCCGCCGGCCGGCGCGAGCGCCGATGCTATCCTCAACAACCTGATGGAGGTCGTGGGGTGGATTCTGCGCAGCTCCTCTCGCTGACCGACGCGTTCCGCGGCAAGAGGGTGGTGGTCTTCGGCGATCTCGTCGCCGACGAGTTCGTGTACGGCCGCGTGGCGCGCGTCTCGCGCGAGGCGCCGGTGCTCATCCTCGAATACGACTCGACCGAGATCGTGCCGGGCGGCGCCGGCAACGCGGCCAACAATGTGGCGGCGCTCGGGGGCGGCGTGGCACTCGTGGCGGTCGTCGGCCGCGACGAGCCCGGCCGCCGCGTGGTGGCGGCGCTCCACCGGCGCGTCGATCCGCACGTGGTGCGTACGAACGGCGCGCCGACGTCGATCAAGACGCGCATCCTCGCCGGCGGCGTCCACTCGGCCAAGCAGCAGGTCGTTCGCATCGATCGCGCGGTGCCGCGCGGCATCGACCCGAAGACGCGGAAAGCGGTCGAGCGCGCCGCGCTCGCGGCCGTGCGGCGCGCCGACGCGGTGCTCGTCTCCGACTATGGCTCGGGGCTGATCACGCCGCGGCTCGTGCGCACGCTGACGGCGGAGCTGCGCCGCGCCGGCCGTTCCGTCCCGGTCCTGATCGACACGCGGTATCGGCTGCTCGACTACACCGGCCTGACGATCAGCACGCCGAACCAGTCGGAAGTGGAGCAGGCGCTCTCCGTGCGAATCGGCGACAACCTGCGGCTCCTCGAGCGCGCCGGACGCGAGATCCTCGAGCGGACCCGGATGCAGGCGGTGCTCGTCACGCGCGGCAGCCACGGCATGTCGCTCTTCCTGCCCGAGGCACGCACGGTGCACATCCCCATCTTCGGCACCGAATACATCGTCGACGTGACCGGCGCCGGCGACACGGTCGTCTCCACCGTCGCGCTGGCGCTGGCCGCCGGCGGCAGCTTCGAAGGGGCGGCGCGTCTGGCGAACTATGCGGGCGGCCTGGTGGTGATGAAGCGCGGCACCGCGACGGTGAGCAGCGACGAGCTGCGCGCCGCGATTCGGGCGAACTCGCCTCGCCCAAGCGCTCCTGCGAGAGGAGGCGCGAAGGCGGGTGGGTGAGATCCTCGATCGCGACGTGCTGCTGCGGCGCGTGGCCGAGGACCGCGCCGCCGGCCGCACGATCGCGTTCGCCAACGGCTGCTTCGACCTGCTGCACGCCGGCCATATCCGCTATCTCGAGGGCGCGGCCGCGGAAGGCGATCGCCTGATCGTGGCGATCAATGACGACGACTCGGCGCGGAGGCTGAAAGGGGAAGGGCGGCCGATCCTCCAGGCCGCGGATCGCGCCGAGCTGGTGGCGGCGCTGCGCCCGGTCGATTACGTGGTGATCTTCCCGGAGCCGACGGTCGGGCCGCTCCTCGAATCGATCAAGCCGGACGTTCACTGCAAGGGCACCGACTACACGCCCGACACCGTCCCCGAGCGCGAGGTCGTCCGCGCCTACGGCGGCCGCGTGGCCATCGTCGGCGATCCGAAGGACCACTCGACGCGCGACCTGCTGACCCGCATTCGTGGATAGATTCCTGATCGTTCGCCTCGGCTCGCTCGGCGACGTGGTGCACGGCATTCCGGCCGCGGCGGCGCTGCGGCAGCGCTACCCGCGGGCGCAGATCGACTGGCTTGTCGACCCGCGCTACAGGGAACTGCTCGATCTCGTCGAAGGCCTCGATCGGTGCATCCCCTTCGATCCCCGCGATCTCATCCGCGGCCGCACCGAGGCGTGGCACACGCTTCGCGAGCTGCGGCAATTGCGCTACGACGCCGTGCTCGATTTCCAGGGACTGCTCAAATCCGCCGTCCTGTCGCGCCTCGTCGGTGCGCGCCGGACGATCGGCTTCCCGCGGCAGCACCTTCGCGAGCCGCTGGCCCGCTTCCTGTACTCAGAGACGCCTGATCCCGGCGCCGGGCGGCATGTGATCGATCGTAGCCTCGGGCTGCTGCGGGCGGTCGGGGTGGACGACCTCTCCGTCCGCTTTCCGGTCGCGGTGCCGCGAACCGCTGCGGCCGCAGCCGCCGCCGAGGGCGTTGGATCGGGTGAGTACGCGGTCGTCAATCCGGGCGCGGCGTGGCCGAACAAGCGGTGGCCGCCCGACCGCTTCGGCGCCGTCGCTGCGGCCCTCGGCGCGGAGTTCGGATTACGCTCGCTCGTGCTCTGGGGCCCGGGCGAGCAGGCGCTTGCCAGGACCGTCGTGGCCGCGTCCGATGGCGCGGCCATTCTCGCGCCGCAGACGGGCATCGCGGACGTGGTGGCGATCGCGCGCGGCGCGCGCGTGATGGTGTCGGGCGACACCGGTCCGCTGCACCTTGCGGGCGCCGTCGGGACGCCGGTCGTCGCGCTGTTCGGCCCGACGTTCGCCGAGCGCAACGGCCCCTGGTCGGCGCGCGACCTCGTCATCTCGCGCACCGAGCGGTGTTCCTGCTTCTACGAGCGCCGCTGCCGCCATGCCACGCCGTGCATCAACGACATTGCGGTGTCGGAGGTGATCGACGCCGTCCGCCGCTGTCTCATCGCGCATGGGTGAAGCGCGACTGTCCACAGGGGGCGCGCGCAGCACGATGTCACGACTGACCGGTGCGTTTGCGCGATGGCGAGTGCGGCTTGGCTTTGTCGCCGCTGCGCTGGCGCTGGTGCTTGCGCACCCCACGTGGCGCACGTGGGGCGCCGGTCTCCTCGTCGCGCTGGCCGGCGAGTGCATCCGACTCTGGGCGGCCGGGCACCTCGAAAAGGGACGCGAGGTCACGCGGTCGGGACCGTACCAGTTCGTGCGCCATCCGCTGTACGTCGGCTCGGTCGTGATTGCCGGCGGCGTGGCGATGGCCACGCGCAGCCTGCCGGCGGCGGTCGTCATTGCGCTGTACATGAGCCTGACGATTGCCGCCGCCGTCCGCACCGAGGAAGCGCAGCTGCGCGAGGTGTTCGGGCCGGCCTATGACGACTACCGGGCGTCGCGCGGCGCGCCGATCGCGCGCCGCTTCAGCCTGGCGCGCGCGATGCGGAACCGCGAGCACCGGGCGATAGCCGGGCTGCTCGGCGGCTTCGCGCTGCTGGCGCTCAAAGTTGCGGCCGGTTCGTAGGCTATAATGGAGTGTTTATCCCGCCTCCGCGCGCGCCATAATGGAGAGCGGCGCGAAGGCGGGCGGTTAGCTCAGTGGTAGAGCACCGGCTTTACACGCCGGCTGTCGCAGGTTCGAACCCTGCACCGCCCATTCAATTTGAGATTTCGTGATTTCAGATTGATGATTGGAATTGGTGATTGGAGATTGAGACGGACACCGAGCTGCCGAAATCGACAATCGGGCCGTCTGACAATACAAAATCGAAAATCTACAATCTGAGATCTGCAGTCGATCTTGGGGTCGTAGTTCAGTTGGTTAGAACGCCGGCCTGTCACGCCGGAGGCCGCGGGTTCGAGTCCCGTCGACCCCGCCACTGCACCCCAACGCGCACAGTCCGCGCGTTGGGGACCCCGCACGTCCTTCGCTCACGAGTGCCAACGACAGCGCGAGCCACGGGCGCAAGCCACGCGAACGTTGTCCGCCATCTGCATTGACCCATGCACCAACTCTTGCGATCCTTACACATCAGGACGGTCATGCGCACCAATATCGACATCGACGATCGCCTGATGCGGCAGGCGATGCGCAGCAGCGGAGCGCGGACGAAACGAGCCGCGGTGGAGGAAGGGCTGCGTCTGCTGATCCAGACGCGAGGTCAGCGGAGCATCCGCCGCTTGCAGGGTAAGGTCGCTTGGGAAGGTGATCTAGACGAATCCCGTCTCGGCCGAGTGGCGAAGTAGCCCAGCGTGATCAAAACAATCGACTGTCTCATCGCCACGTTCTGCATCCGCGAACAGCACTCGCTGTTGCATCGGGATCCAGATTTCAACCCATTTGAGAGATTTCTTAGTCTCTCGGTCGTCCACCCCTGACGTGCGTCTGCGGGCGGTGGAACATCGACACTGATCGGCGATCAGAACGGAATCTCATCATCGTCGAATGTGCGTTCCTGATCGCCCCGCAGATCTTCTTCGCGTTCGTCCACGCCTTCTCGTCGTGCGCTCGACGCTTCTTCGCCATGCTCCCACCTCATGTCTCGGTGCGGGCACTCGACGCGGTTCCGCTCGCGGGCGCCTGTGAAAGAATACGTCAGCTCGCAGGCTCCAATTCCCGAGCGCCGACAATGGGGAAGATTATGCAGAGCCGTTCACCTGAAGCCGGGGCCCCCGCCGCGCGGACTGTGCGCGCTGGGGTGGAAGCCGGGGCCCCCGCCGCGCGGACTGTGCGCGGTGGGGTGGAACCCGAGGCAATCGCCATCACCGAGAGCGAGACCTATCAGACGCTGCTCGCGCGCGCACACCGGCGGACGGGCGGCGTGCCGCCCGAAAGCATCGTGCGCCACGTCTTGTCGGTCACGCACGGAGGCGACTGGCCGGTCCAGCACGACGCGCTCGACGCGGTGCTTCGCCGCTGCGCGTCCGCTCATACCGACGAGATTCAGATCGTCGGACGGCCACAGGGTCGGCTGTTGGGTCTGTACGCAACCCGGCGCCAAGGGTCGCGTGCACGCCCGTACCGCACGCTGCTCCGCCGGATCGAGCCGCTCGACGGCAGTTGCGAGTGCGCAGATTTCCTGCGGAACTCGCTCGGCCTGTGCAAGCACCTGGTTGCCGTTTTCGAGGAGGTGGTCTCGAAGGGGCGCCGCGCCGGTGTCGAGCACGAGTCGACTCCCGAGCCTGCTCCGCTACACTGGGACCCAGTCCGTCCGCTGACCGGCCTGGGCGACTGGCTCGAGCGGGTGCGCTGGGTGGACGGCACACCCGACCGCCATCTGCGGCGCTGGTTGCGCCCGGCAAACGGAAACGCCTGGACGGTCGCGGTTCCCGGAGCGTCGCCGCAGCGGCTGGCGCTCGTGGATCGGTTGCTCGCCGCGCTCCGCGACGGCAGCGGCGAGCCCGCACTGCACGCGCTGCTGCGAGAAGAGCACGGGCGGCTCGCCCGCCAGATCCAGACTGCCGGCACCCGGAAGCACCTGCACCACGCGCTGCACACCTTGAAGCAATCGCTCTATCCCTATCAACATGACGGCGTTGAACGGTTTTTCATGCACGGGCGCCTGCTCCTTGCCGACGACATGGGCCTTGGCAAGACCGCGCAGGCGATTGCCGCCTGTCATGCCCTCTGGCACACGGGCCGCGTCCGCCGTGGCCTGCTCGTCGTCCCCGCCGCGCTCAAGCCCCAGTGGCTGCGTGAGTGGCAACTCTTCACGGACGCACCGGCGGCCGTGATCGAGGGCACTCCCGTCCAGCGCCGTGCCGCGTTCGACGCGTGCGATCGCGGTTTTCTTCTCGGAAACTACGAGCAGCTCATTCGCGACCTCGACGTCGTTCGCGAGTGGACGCCAGACATCGTCGTGCTCGACGAGGCCCAGCGGATCAAGAACTGGGCGACGAAGACCGCGCTCACCGTGAAGCGCCTGGATCCACCGTACCGTCTCGTGCTGACCGGCACGCCGATGGAAAACCGGCTCGACGAGCTCGCATCGATTGTCGAGTGGGTCGACGACCTGGCGCTGGAGCCGAAATGGCGCCTGGCACCATGGCACACCACGCCCGTGGATGGAAGAACGGAGATCGGCGGGGCCCGGAACCTCGAGACCCTGCGGACCCGTCTCGCCACCTGCATGGTGCGGCGCGTGCGGCACGAGGTGCTGTCGCAGTTGCCCGCGCGGACCGACACGCGGATTCCCATCGAGATGACGGCGGAGCAGATAGACGAGCACGATGCGCTCAACATGCCGATCGCGCAGATCCTCGCCCGCGCGAAGCGGCGCCCGCTCACCCAGGCGGAGTTCCTGCGTCTGATGACCCTGCTCACCACGCAGCGCATCATCGCCAACGGCCTCGCCCAACTGCGGTTCGAGCAGATCTGGCCCGACCTGTCAGGGATCGCGCGGCCCACGGATTCCACGCTACAGGGCCTGGCGAGTCCAAAGCTCGTGGAGTTGCGCGAGCTGATCGGGCAGCTCGCCCTGGCCCAGGGCCGCAAAGTGGTGGTGTTCAGCCAGTGGCGCCGGATGCTCCGGCTCGCGCACTGGGCGACGCGCGACCAGCTCGCGCGCGAGGGCGTCAGGCCGGCGTTCTTCACCGGCGAGGAGGGCCAGAAGCGGCGCACGCAGAACATCGTGGACTTCCACGACGACCCCGCCTGCCGCGTGCTCTTCGCGACCGATGCCGGCGGCGTCGGCCTCAACCTGCAACGAGCCGCCAGCGCCTGCATCAACATCGAGCTTCCGTGGAACCCTGCGGTGCTCGAGCAGCGAATCGGCCGGATCTACCGCCTCGGGCAGCGCCGCCCAATCGATGTCTATAACCTTGTCAGCGAACCGGGGATCGAGTCGCGAATCGCAGACATCGTCGGCTCCAAGAAGGCACTCTTCACCGGACTCTTCGACGGAACGACCGACGAGGTGGCATTCGAGCGCTCTGGAAGTTTTCTCTCTCGCATCGAACGCATCGTCGCGCCGGCAATCTCGCCCGCACAGGTCCGCGCCGAGGATGTCAGCGTTTCCGAGGACGATGGCGCCGAGCGCGAGATCGAGGCGGTCGTGGCGGCGGGGGACGAGTCGTGTGACGTGGCGGGCGCAACCGCCCCCGGGCCGGAGCCGATGCCATCGGCCGCTGACATCCAGCGCCTCGTTTCCGGTCTGACCGTCCAACGCACCGCCGGCGGCGGACTGGTCATCGAGGCGCCGCCCGAAACCGCATCGACGCTGGCAGCGCTGTTCTCCGGAATGGCGCAGCTTCTCCAGGCCGCCGTGATTCCGCCGGGGACGGGAGGACATCCGGTTGGCCAGCGACACACACGGCCGTGAAGCGCTACGTGGCCCGGTTCCCCGAGGACGTGGAGGCAGGCCGCGCACTGTTCGGCTACGCGATCGAAGTTCAGGTCGGGGAGGCAAGGCAGGACGAATATGAATCTGCACGACTTGAAGCTCACACCACCGTGGGAATGGCCCGCCGAGGCGGGGAGTCAGTTGCTCGTCACGCTCTGCGATGAGAAGGCGCCCGAAGCCGATCGGCATCTCGCGGCGGAGCTGGCGGGTGAGTTGGTGGTGATGAACGATGAATTGGCCGCTGCGCTGATCAACATCCTGGAGAACGGGCGCCAGCCTGAAGAGATCCGCGCACGCGCGGCGATCTCGCTCGGCCCTGTGCTCGAGCAGGTCGACACCGGCCGCTTCGAGGACGCCGAGACCCTTGAGATTACCGAGGCCACGTTTCATCGGATCCAGGAATCCCTCCGGCGGATCCACATGGATGCCAGCGCGCCGAAAGAGGTGCGTCGGCGAGCTCTCGAGGGCTCGGTGCGAGCGCCTCAGACCTGGCATCGCGACGCGATTCGAGCCGCGTGTGCGAGCGACGATGACGCGTGGAAGCTCACGGCCGTCTTCTGCATGCGCTTCGTGAAGGGATTCGACGACCAGATTCTGGAAGCCCTGAACAGCACGGATTCCGCCATCCACTATGAAGCTGTGGTCGCGGCAGGAAACTGGGGAGTCGACGCCGCCTGGCCGCACGTTGCCGACCTGCTCGCCTCGGAGTCGACCGAGAAGCCATTGCTGCTGGCGGCGATTGAGGCTGTGCCGACGATCCGCCCGGACGATGCTGCGGAGATTCTCGGTGATCTGCTCGATTCTGATGATGAGGACGTCGTCGACGCGGTGGAGGAAGCGCTCACGTTGGCCAAGGGACTGTCTGGGGATGCCGCGTGGGGTGATGATGACGAGCACGAATGAGTAAACGGCAGGAGGCCCAGCGGGGTGGTCGCCGGCGGCGCCGGGACCAGACCCTGAGGACTGTCGCGGTACGCCGACGCGATAAGATGCCTACGTGGGCGAGACCCGAGTCGATCTCCAACACCTCCTTGAAGATCTCCGCGACGCCTACACGGGAGCGCTGGAGGAGACAATCCTCACCGAAGTCGTCGCGAACGCACTCGATTCGGGTGCGAGGCGTGTACGGTTGCTCACCCATCCTGCAGGCGCCACGCTGACGATCATTGACGACGGGCGCGGCATGCAGCGACGCGAGCTGGCGCGATACCACGACGTGGCGGCGAGCACCAAAGCCCGTGGCGAAGGGATCGGGTTTGCCGGTGTGGGCATCAAGCTCGGTCTTCTCGTGTCGCGCGAGGTGGTCACCGAGACCAGGCGCGGCTCCACGCATGTCGCCACGCGGTGGCACCTTGCCTCACGTCATCGCGCGCCCTGGAAATGGATTCCGCCGCCGGGCCTGACGGCATCGCGAGGCACGGCAGTCCGACTGACGTTGACCAATCAATTGTCGCCACTCCTCGATGCCGGCTACATCGAAGAGACGGTTCGCCGGCATTTCGAGCCGCTGCTCGATCCTGCATTCGACCACCTGCTCCGACGCCATTACCCTGACGGTGTCGTGTTCGAAGTGGACGGACGCGAACTGGAACGTGTGCAAGGCCGGAGCACCGAACACGTCCCGGTTGCCATCAAACTCGGCCGGCGCCGCACGCCGTCGGCAGTCGGCTTCATCGAACGGACCGCCGGCCTACCGGCGGAGCGTGAGGGCATCGCGATCAGCACGTTCGGAAAGATCATCAAGCGGGGATGGGACTGGCTCGGCCTCGCACCCACGGCGCGCGCGCAGATTGGCGGGGTGATCGAAGCGCCCGACCTCGCCGCGTGTCTCACCTTGAGCAAGAACGACTTCATTCGGACCGGCACACGCGGTGCCCTCCACCTTGCGTACCGTAAAGCAATTCAGGAGGTCGTCTCCGGTCAGCTGGCCAAATGGGGTGACGCGCGCGACGCCGAAACCCGACCGCGCATCGTGCGGCTCGGGCGCGATCTCGAGCGTGTGCTCGAAGATCTTGCCGACGACTTTCCCCTGCTGCGCTCGCTTGTCGATCGCCGCCGCGGAGGACAGAAACCATTGCCGATGCCGGGCCGGGGTGACGATCGTGTGCCCGCGCCGCTCGTCGCAAGCGTCGCCGTGGGTGACACTGCGGCAGCCGACGGACCCGTCGCGCCGCTCACGCAGAGCGCTACTGCGCCAGCCCCCGCGGGCGGATCGCCGCCAACGCCGGAGTCGCAGATTCCCTCCCCGGAGGGGATGCCGGCCTCGGAAGGCGAGCCGATACCAGAAGGAGAACCTTCCGCTACTGTTACCGGTGCGCACCACAACGCCCAGATCGCCACGGCTGCCACGCTCGACACGGTCTCCGGTCGACGGCGCCCCGCCCGGTACGGGCTGCTGGTGCAATTCGAGTCGCGGCCCGACGACGCCGAATTGGGACGGTTGGTGGACAACACCGTCTGGATCAATGACGCCCATCCCGCGTTCACACGCGCGGCGGCGTCGCGATCGCTGGGCTATCACACCGCGCTTGCCGTCGCGCTCGCATTGGCGCCGTTGGCGGTCGAGGCACGCGACGAACACGCGTTCCTTACGCAGTTTCTCGCGCATTGGGGCGGCGCGCGCAGTCGATGACGAGTACGACCTCACGCTAGCCGACGTATACGCCGCGCTCGCCTACTACTTCGACCATCGCGAAGAAATCGACGCGCGCATGACCGAGGACCGCGCCTTTGCGGAGGCACTTCGCGCGCGCACCCCATCCAAACGGGACCAGAAGCTCCGCTCGCTGCGTGGCGAGGATTAGGTTCTCACCGACGAACACATACCGAACGCGGTCGCGAACGGCCTGCGTGCGCGTGGGATCGAGTTTTCCCGAGATCCGCTTGCTGGATCAAGCACTCGAGGCCACCAACACGAAGACGATCGTCGACGGCTACGATCAGGGTGACGCAGTGCTTGGCGAGTTGTCCTAAAACCGCAGAAGCCATTGTGGGGAAGGACCGAGGGGCACCGATTTTGCGATGTCGGTCGCAAACCGCCGGTTGTTCGCTCAGGCAGCCGCACTGGCGCGGGCCTTATCGGGCCACTCTTCTGCTCGAAGGCCCAGGCCGGCACATCTGCCGACGTGCATCGTGTCGGCGGGCCGGCATGGTTGGCCGGGAATCCGGTCACAAGTGACACCGTTCCGACACTTGATGGCTTCTAGCGGTGACACGTGCACTACTTTGTCGCATGGCCTGACTCTCGCCAGAGGTTGCCTGGCATGGCGAAGGATGAGAAGCCTTCGACGGCAGCAAGGAACCAGGGCGACTTCGCGGTCCAAATGCGCGAGGACATCCAGTCCCTGCTGGCAGACCTCAACATTGACGCGGTGCTCGAACCATGAACCTCCGCGCATTCCTCGTGGGCACGTTCGAGCGGGCCCGGCGTGAAAGGTCTGCCCTCCACTCCGGCGAACCTCCGCACGCCGGCGCACCGGACATCTGGCGCACGCTTGGCGCGACGAACGTGTCCGAGCTCCATGCTGTACGTGGCGACGGAGCGGATCCTGTCGCTTTCCCAGCCATCGCTGCGCTCGTCGCCGTTACCGAGGAGGCGAGGCGCGCACTCAGCGGCAGACATGCGGTCGACATCGCCAGGTGTCCGTTTTTGGTTGGACGTGAAAGCCGGTCGCCGAATCTCCCCGCCACACCGCCCAAGGTCGAACTCCGCCTCGGCATCGCACCGCAGGTCAACGACATCTACCTCGTCGAGCCGGCGTGGACGGATCTGCTTCACATTTCCCGCGAACACTTCTTGATTGATCGCGTGGGCGATCAATTCTTTGTCGTTGACCGAGGCAGCGTGTGCGGAACAATCGTCAGCGGCAAACGGATCGGCGGCGGCCGAAGGGGGGGACGGACTGAACTTCGGCACGGCGATGTGATCGTCGTCGGGACTTCGAGTTCGGACTATGTCTTTCGGTTCGAGGTCATGCTGGTGCGACCAGACCGCGTACTGACAGACGCCGTGATCGACGATCACGAGACACCCTAAAACCACGCTCAACCGTTGCCGTTGAGGACGCCGGGTGCTCGTGATATGGCGGAGGGCGGCCTTCGTGACAATGATCCTCCGCGTGAGTTCGTGTTCATCAGCGGCGACATTCTGAACCCGCAAGTGCACTGGTTGACCGATTCGTCGCAAGTTCCGCTGTTATCGAAGCCGTTCGATATGGCAACCTTGGATAAAGTCCTCGATCAAGTCATCGCGCGCCGCTTCGGCAACCGGCACGTCGCAGCCGTGCAACGAACCACGTGAGTAGAAGCGCGTCGTCGCTGGCGACGACCCGATCTTCGTCGGTTCTTCCTGAGGAGTCACCTTGTGGCCCCCTGGATTCACGGCCTGGGCGCAGGCGTGTAAGCGGCTTTCAGATCCCCAGCCCCCGCCAACAACGCAAAAGCGAACACCAACCGCGTGGAGGGCGTCGACCACGGCCAGGAGCGTTCGCTCCACGCTCGGATCAAGCGTGGGCATGCTTCAAGACGTGGGGCAGTAAGAGGTCCGCGGCTTCGTGTGCCTGCTCGTCGCCTCGATACCGGAGTTCTGCGTACGCCAGCAGAACCGGGGCCACCGGGGGTCCTGCCTGTCCTGGGGCTCTTGCCAGCGCAATTCGGGCAGGCGGTTCAATGACGCGCAAGTTGCCGCGAACGGCAGGCTGCGCTTCCAGCTCGCGTACGAGCTCGCGATTATCCAGTTGGTCTGGCAGCGCGTAGATCTCGGTTTCGTTTATCTTGTTCATTATTTTTGAACAACAGGAATTACTGAACACACCGTGGGGAACGCGACGCTGGACCTGACGTCTGCCTGGACCAGATCCCCTCGGCGCAGAACGGGCTGCGAATTGCGAGTCAACCCATGATCAGCAAGATCACCACGGTCTCGAAGGCGAACCCCACACCCTAAGAGCGGCGATCACTGCCATCGAGGCCGCGCCGCGCGGCCATCTCACGACCGATCTCCTGCAGCTGACGCGCCGACAGCAGGCGAGTTGCGACGGGGAACAGCTCGTTGTCCTCGACGGCGATGTGCGAGCGGTAGAGTGCCTCGAGCGAGGCGAGCCGCGTGGCGAGCTGCGACGCGTCTGCAGGGTCCAGACGCCCGTCTCCGAGCCACTGTCGGACCAGAACGTCCACCGCCTGGTGGTGCTGAACCGCGTCACTGTGATCCCTCTCGAGGCGCGCCAGCACCTGCTGTACCTGCGCGGCCGCCGGCTCGCTCGACGCCTTGAGTCGCGGAAACACGCTCTCTTCCTCATCGGCCGTGTGCCGGAGACCTGCCGTCGCGAAGTAGGCGAGGGCCGCCTCGAGCTGCCACCGCTGCTCGTCGCCGAGGGGTCCGCCTGCCGCGTCCTGCGCGATGGAGAGCAGCACCTGCAGGAAGTGCTCGATACGGCGATGGCAGTCGCTCAGCAGGCCGAGCGGTTCGTCGAACCCGTGATCCGCACGTTGACCGACCTTCAGAAACATGTCATCTCCAGGACAGCGGTCCGGCGGCCGTCATGCCGCTTCGGTCGATGCGGCGGCGCCGGCGCGGCGCGCGCGCGCGAGCACCCACACGTGGTCGACCGCCGCGATGCCCACGGCCGCAAAGAGCGCCGCGGCGCCGATTCCGACGAGCAGCGCCGATTCGCGCGCCATTCCGGCCGCCAGCGCGGGCACGCCCGTCACCCATCCCGCCAGCACCAGCGCCTGCAGGCCGCGATCGCGCATCGCGTGTGGTGACGAGGGTGGAATCTGATATCCGCTCTGAGCGAACGCCCAGCACCACGTCACCACCGGCAGCAACCGGACCTCCATCGCGACGACCATCTGCGCGAGAAACCCGACCAGTCCCAGCACGCCGTACGCCGCCGCCGCGTGGAGCGACTCGGTCGACGTGGGCACGACGAGCAGCACAACGCCCAGGATGAGCGCTGCCAGCAGCGAGGCGCCGGCGCAGGCGGCATGAGCGACGGCGAAGTCGAAACGGGGCGCACCGGCCGGCTTCGGCGCCGGGTGCCGCAGCATCCACACGACATGGGCCGCGAACACGCCGAGCCCGGCCACCGTCAGGACACCGAAGACGACCGACCAGGCGCTTTGCGCCAGGAGCGCGACGAACAGCCCGAGCACGCCCGCTTCGAGCAGGATCGCGCTCGCGTATATCGAGCGGCCGGCCGGCATCTTCGACGGCAGGATCATCGGCAGGAGCCGGTACCCGACGCCGACGACCATCATCGTCGCCCATCCGATCGCTGCCAGATGCGCGTGCGCGAACACGTTCGACAGCACGTACCCGGGCAGGAACGGCGCGGCCTTGTCGATGGCAACGAGGACGCCCATGCCCGCCGCCAGCCACAAGTTGACGCAGGCGAGCACGACGTGCAGCCGCACGCCTGCGGCGATTGGGGCGCGCCAGACGCCGGCAGCGATGCGCGCCGTCATGAACAGCACGCCGCACGCGATGCACGCTGCCGACCACGCCATCCCGGAGTACTCCTCGATCCAGAAGTGCCCCACCATTCCGATCAGGCCGGTGAGCCCCAGCGCATACGCCCACCAGTCCACGCGGCGCGCGCGCATGTCCGTTCGGAGCGCCAGCGGACCGACGATGTAGAAGGCACCGAAGATGGAAAAGGTGATCCAGCCGAGCGTGACGAGGTGCACGAGCACCACCATCCAGGAGTGATAGAAGAAGCCCGCCACGGCTCGCGGCCACAAGACGGCCAGCCCGAACGCGAGCGCGAGGGCCACGTGCGCCGTGCCCAGGTACACGAGGGGTACGGCCCGCGGCGGCACCTTGTCCATGGGGTTGCGCGTGCCTGCCGACATCTGCTTCGCTACGGCCCGGCCACCGGCGGTTCGATGACCTCTCCGGGGTCATACGCGCACAAGGCGTCGGAGGCCAGGGCGTTCCCCGTCGCCGCAAAGGCACGCGACCGTGAGCCTCCGCAGATCGCGCGGAAGCGGCACCGGCCGCATTTCCCGGCGAGCGCGTCCGGGTTGCGCAGCGTCATCCGGCTGATGGTCGAATTGATCTGCAGCGGCAGCCCCAACTCGATCGTGGCGTCGATGATCCGCATGGTCCACGCGTACGAGCCCCGAACGCGGCGGAAGGCGTCGTGCGTCTCCGGCGTCGGGCCGTCGAGGCTGACGGCGACGCGCGACAGGCCGGCGGCCTTCAGCTCCGCCAGCCGCGCCGGCGTCGCCGCCGCCGTGCCGCTTGGCGTCAGCGCGACCGTCAACCCTGCCTCCGCTCCGTAACGGACCAGCTCCGCCAGGTCCGGCCGGCGCATCGGATCGCCGCCCGTCAGGACGAGGAGCGGCGGTCTGGGGCCGAACGCCCGCACCTGATCAATCAGCCGAAAGCCCTGTTCGGTCGTGAGCTCGCACGGGTTCCGGTGCGGAATCGCGTCGGCCCGGCAGTGCACGCACGCCAGCGCGCAGGCGCGCGTCACTTCCCAGATGACGAGGAAGGGCGCCTGGTTGAAGTCGACGAGAGTGCCCGGGGCCACGGCCACAGGATGACGCGCCCGGGCCGGGCCCGCCCATGACGGCCGTCATACACCCTCACGAGAGGGCGATGGTCTCGAGACCGGGACGATCCTGAATCAGAAATCCTTCTTTCTCCGTGCGGACGAGGCCATCCTTGCCCCAGCGGCTCATGACGCGGATGGCGGTCTCGATGGTCGTCCCGATCATGTCGGCGAGTTCCTGGCGCGACAGCGGCAGCGGAATGAAGGTGCCGGCCGGGGTGGGCTGTCCCATGGTATCCGCGAGCTTGAGCAAGAAGCGCGCGAGCCGCGCGTCCACCCGGCCGGTGGAGAGCTCCGTGAGTCGATTCGTCAGCTCGACCAGGCGATGCGTGAGGCCGGTCAGCAGCCCTCGCACCAGCGAGGGGTACGTCTCCAGCAGCGCGAAGAACGTCTGGCGCGGAATCAGCACGCACGTCGCCGGCTCGAGCGCGACGGCGCTGGCCGGATACGGGCGCGACTCGTAGACGGCGACCGCGCCCACCGGGTCGCCGGGGCCGAAGATCTCGAGGATCAGGTCGGTCCCGCGCGCGGTGGTCTTGAACACCTTCACCCGGCCGGAGACGACGGTGAAGAGGATGTCCGACGCGTCCCCTTCCCGGAAGAGGTAGTCGCCCCTGTCGAAGGTGCGCACGGTGGCCACGGCGGCGAGCCGTTGCCGGTCTTCGGCCGACAGTCGGCGGAAGATCGTCGTCCGCCGCAGAGCGTCCTGCAGGTTGTCGGCCACGCCGGGATTGTCGCGCATATGACGCCCATCATAGGACGTCCGGCTTGGGTCGCGTACGTTGGCCCACATGAGGGACACCGCCGTGAACGAGTCGTTTGCCACAAAGAGCGTCGGGGAAATCGTCGCGGAAGACTGGCGTGCTGCCGCGGTCTTCGAACGGTTCGGGATCGACTTCTGCTGCGGCGGCCGCCGCTCGGTGGCCGACGCGTGCCGGTCCGCCGGCATCGACGTCGCGGCCGTGGAGCGCGCCGTCGAGGCGTTGCCGCCAGTCGAGCCTGGAGACCATGTCTCGCAGTTGCCGGTCGATCGCCTCATCGATCACATCCTTCTCACGCACCACGCGTACGTGCGGGCGGCGCTGCCGCGCATCGTCAGTTACCTTGCGAAGCTGATCCAGGTGCACGGCGGGCGCCATCCCGAGCTGTCGCGAATCGCCGCAACCTTCGACGGGCTCGGTGACGAGCTGCTGCAGCACATGCGCAAGGAAGAGCACGTGCTGTTCCCGTACATTCAGGAGCTCTTCGACGAGGAGGGGCCGATCGCCTGCCCGTTCGGCACGGTCGAGAACCCGATCCGGATGATGGAGCGGGAGCACGACGCAGCCGGCGTGCAGCTGCACGAGCTCCGGACGCTCACGGGCAACTACACGCCTCCGCCCGACGGGTGCGCGACCTACCGCGTCTGCTTCGAGGAGCTGGCGGAGTTCGACCGCGACCTGCACCGGCACATCCACCTCGAGAACAACGTCTTGTTCCCCAAAGCGGTGGAGCTCGAGGCGTCGCGGAACTGAGAAGGGAAGGGAAGCGATGCGCGTTCTGGTCGCCGCCGCCGCTGTCGCAGTCGGTGTATCAGCCGCCGCATGCAGTACGGAGGGACGCCCCGGCCGTTCGCCGGCGCCCGCCGCGACGCCGCCGCCGGTCACGGCGACAAGCGGCAGCGCCCCGCTCGAGGCGCCCGGCCTGCCGGCGCTGGCCGGTCAGGCGGCCACGTGCGCGGGCCCGCGCGAAAAGACCTTCGCGCTCGACGCCCGGGAGGTGACGCTCGATCTCGGCATGGGCATGCGCTTCAACGCGTGGACGTACGACGGCACGCTCCCCGGGCCGACGCTCGAGGCGTGCGAGGGCGACCTGGTCACGATTAAGGTGGAAAACCACGCGAACACGTCCCACGGGCTGGATTCGCACGCGCTGCGGATCGACATGAGGCGGTTCGGTGCGGTCCCGCCCGGCGGAACCAGAGTGATCGAGAAGGCGGTGGATACCCCGGGCGTCTACATGTACCACTGTGCGTCAGGGCCGGTCACCGACATCCACATCAAGAGCGGTCTCTACGGCGCCATGATCGTGTACCCGCGCGACGCGACGCTGAAGCCGGCGCGCGAGCTGGTGGTCGTGCAGAGCGCCATCTACGGGACGCCGGACAAGACCGGTCTGATTCCCGGCACCGACCCGGCCCGCGCGCAGAAGAACGATCCGTTCGTGATGATGTTCAACGGGCGGCTCGAGCACGCCCCGCTGCCGGTACAGCCCGGCGATCTCGTGCGCGCGTATGTCGTGAACGTCGGACCGGGCGTGGCCGCGATCCACGTGATCGGCACGATACTCGAGACGGTCTACGACGGCGCTTCGGAGATCCGCAACGTCCAGACGTACGGCATTCCGGCCGGAAGCGGCGCGATGGTTGAATTTCGCATTCCCGAAGCGGGCGTGTACGCGTTCGTCGACCACGATCGCCTCGCGTATCTGCCGTGGGGGATGGTGCTGGCGTTTGACACGACCGGCGACCCGCACGTCCAGACCCACTGAGCGTTCAGCGCCCGCGGACGGTCCTGAGGATCGATTCCACCTCGGGGCGCTCGGGCGCCTGCGGCGCGAGGCGCAGAAACGTATCGAACCGGGTCACCATCAGGTCCGCCCGACCGAGCCGGTCGTACGTCAGGCCGGCGTAGTAGTAGGCGTACGCGAAGGTCGGGTCGGCCTCGAGGCTGCGGTCGAAGGCCTGGGCGGCCGCGGTGAAGTCGCCGCTCCGCGCCGCGCTGAGGCCGAGCTCGTACTGCACAAAGGGATCGCCGGGAAAGGCGCCGGCCGCCTGCCGCGCCCGGGCGAGCGCGTCGGCGTTCCCTTCGAGCCCCGCCAGCGCCAGCTGTGACGTGACCTGCCACCCCGGATCGCCCTCCATCGTGGCGAGCCGCGCCAGCAGCCGGGCGGCCTCGTCCTTGCGTCCGAGCCGCAGGTGGCTGTGGGCTGCGAGCCACAGCGCCTCGGCACCGACGTCGCCCACCGACGCAGCCGTCACTCGGCTCACCACCTCGTCGTAGCGGCCGGACTCGTACAACTCCTGGACGAGGGCATCGGATGCCGCCGCATCGGGCGCGGGCGCGCGCGAGGCCGCGGGCGTGCTGCGGCTCGAACAGCCCGCGGCCAGCGCCAGCGCGGCGATGGCAGCAAGACGGGCAGCGCAGCGAGCGGCTGAAATCGCGGCCACGACGCTATTATCGCGGGGATCGTGATACTGGCCGTTCTGTTGCTGGCGTCCTTCGGCGCAGAGGCCCAGGAGCCGCGCGCGCGCGTCGAAGTGGTCGAGCTCGAGATCGAGGGCGCGCGCGCCGTGGACGAATCCGACCTGCGCGCGCTCCTCGCAACCCGCGAGAGCCCGTGGCTGCCCTGGCGCGACCGCGCGTATTTCGATCCTGCCGTCTTCGACCAGGACCTCAAACGCATGGAAACCTTGTACGCGGAGCGCGGATACCCGCAGGCGCGCGTGAACGGCATCGTCTCGAGCCGCCGCGACAACGAGGTCGCGCTTCGAATCGTGGTGGAAGAGGGCGAGCCCGTGCGAGCTGCAGAAGTGAGCTTCGCCGGTTTCGATGTCCTCCCGGCCGAGCAGGTGGATGCGATCAGAGCGGGTGCCGCGGTGCGGCCGGGAGAGCCCGTCGCGCGAGCCGGCGTGCAGGAGACCGCGCGGATGGCGGTCGCCGCCTTGTGGAACGCGGGATACGCGCGCGCGCGCGTCGACGTGCTGGAGACGACGATCGCGCCAGGTCGCGTGCGCGTCGAGTTCAGGGCCGAGCCGGGCCTGCAGACCGTCTTCGGACCGATCGACATCGCCGGCAACGTCACGGTCGCGGATCCCCTCATTCGACGGCAGCTCGCCTACCTGCCGGGGCAACTCTTTCAGGCGGCGGCGCTGGAGGAAAGCCGGCGCCGGCTGGAACGCCTCGGCCTCTTCGAGTCGGTCGACATCGCCGTCGTCGAGCGCGGACGCCCCGACGTGGAGACGCTGGTCACGGTCAAGGAGCGCGACCACACGCAGTTCACGTATTCGTTCGGCTACGGATCGGAGGAAGGCGCATACGGCGAGGCCGGGTGGCGCCACCTCAACTTTCTCGGCGGCGCCCGCACCGTCTCGGCGCGCGGGCGCTGGTCGTGGCTGGATCGGGGCGGCGAAGCGGCGTTCATCCAGCCGTATCTGTTCGGGGCCGGCCTGACGCTCACGCTCCGCGGCTACGCCTGGCAGCTGGACGAGACCGTGTTCGAGGCGCTGTCGCGCGGCGGGCGTGCGGGAGTGAGCTACGAGCGCGGCCGGAACACCTTTACGGCGACGTACGTGCATGAGCGCGACCGCGTGGAGCTTCCCTCCGGCGCGCTCGGCGATGCGGCGTCGCGCGTGCTGTTGACGTCGCTGGGTGTGGACGAGGCGAGCGGCAGGCAGGAGGGGCTGCTGTCGGCGCTCGAGTTCGGCGCCGCGCGCGACACGAGCCGTGAATCGGGCGGCGTCACCCGCGGGTACTTCGCCGCAGCCCGTGTGGAACAGGCGGGCGGATGGCTCCCCGGTTCCTTCAACTACATCAGCCTGCTCGGCGACGCCCGCTACTACCACGGCGTCGCGCCCGTCACGCTGGCGGGTCGCATCCAGTACGGGTCGATCGCCGCCATGCGCGCGCGATCGGACGTGCCGTTCTCGAAGCGGTACTTTCTGGGCGGCGCCGGCACGCTGCGCGGGTGGGGACGCCAGGAGGTGAGCCCGCTCTCCGCCGCCGGCGTGCCTATTGGCGGCCTGTCGCTTCTGGCGGCGAGCGGTGAGCTTCGCGTTCCCGTGATCGGGCCGCTTGGCGCCGTGCTGTTCGTCGACGCGGGCAACGTCTGGGAGGACGCGTGGACGGCCTCGACCAATCTCCACGCGAACGGCGGCGTCGGCGCCCGGTACCGGTCGCGCTTCGGGCTGCTTCGGCTCGACTTCGCCTACCAGTTCAACACGATCGAAGGACTACGGATCGACGGAGAGCCGCGGAGCCGCCGGTGGCGGATGCACGCCAGCATCGGCCACGCCTTCTAATCTAGGCGACATCGAAGCATGCTTTGTTCAGCGACACTTTTGGATCTTGAGCAAATCGCCTCGTGGATTGCCACGCGCGCGGAATTAATGAAGCTTTGGGTCAGGAAACCGTCCCTACGTTTTGAGAACCGTCAGCGTTACAGGACGCAATCGAAGGCCCTGTCACTTAGACAAGGCCCGGTAGCGGCGGAGGCCGTGGTAGAAGCAGGCAAGCCCAACCGTAAATGCGATGAGCCAAAGAACCAGAGCTGCTGCTATTTCCGGTGGCGGATTCCCAGTAATCATGACTATCACCACCACTAGCGATAGGATCATCGAAACGATTGAAAGCACACCCCCCCACATCATTAAGACGGCCCCGCCGATCCTGTCAGCTTTCCTAGGTTTATCAGGGTTCATTATCTATTCCCACTTTCTCGGCGTCGCGGAGACATGAACTCCGTTACAGGACGCTTACTGGAGCCCGTGCGGGGGTCCCTCCCGCCGCGGCCACTTCCGCCTCGCCGCTCGTCAAGCGACCCTGCGGTGCCTTGACACGCGGCGGGTTTTGCGGTCGTGTTGTATTCCATCAGCCCTTCACCGGGTGGATGGTACTATGCGACAACGATCCCGAGGCTGGCATCCCCGACAATGCCGATGTCCGCCGATACGTGCTTTCCGATCGCGCGGCCGGATTCCCGCAGGTGGGAGTCGACCGCCGATGTCGATATAATCCGCCTCGATTCCCTGATGTGAGGGCACAAACTGCCCAACGGCCACAATCGGATTCGATTCATGGAGGTTGGCATGAGTCGGAGACCAACGGCGCACGCGAAGGGGTTAGCAGTCGGCATCGCCGCATTCCTGGCGGCAGGGTCGAGCATGGCTGGGGCCCAGCAGCTCGGGATTGGCCCGTCCGACATCGGCGGCGTGGTGACCAGCGCCAGGGGACCCGAGGCGGGCGTGTGGGTCATCGCGGAAACGACCGGGCTGGGCACGACGCGCTACGCGAAGATCGTCGTCACCGACGACCAGGGTCGCTACCTGCTGCCTGCCCTTCCGTCAGGCGCGCAATACACCGTGTGGGTTCGCGGGTTTGGCCTGGTCGATTCGCGGCGCGTGCCCGCGAAACCGGGCACGACGCTCAACCTCACCGCCACCATCGCGCCCACTCCGCAGGCGGCGGCCGAGTACTACCCGGGCTCGTACTGGTGGTCGATGCTCAAGATTCCCGACAAGACCATGTTCCCGGGCACGGGCCTCACAGGCAACGGCGTGCCGACGGAGATGAAGAGCCAGGCCGACTGGATCGACGGCATCAAGCAAAACGGCTGCGGCAACTGTCACCAGGCTGGCGGCCCTCTCATGCGCTCAATCGATCATGCGGCTCTCGGAGCTGGTGAGAGGCAGTCACAGGCGGCCTGGGCGGCCCGACTGCGCATGGGACAGTCCGGCACCGCCATGCTCAACGGCCTCAACAGCCTGACGACGAACGATGGCGGACTGCTGGCGAGGCTGGCCGACTGGACCGACCGGATCGCGGCCGGCGAAGTGCCCAGACAACAGCCCGCACGGCCCCAGGGCATCGAACGCAACATCGTGGTCACCGTCTGGGACTGGTCCCGTCCGACGGCCTATCTGCACGACCTGATAGGCACCGACAGGAGGAAGCCGACGGTCAACGGCCGGGGCCCACTCTACGGCGCGATGGAGCTGAGCACGGACTGGGTTCCAATCCTGGACCCCGTGCTCCACATGGCGACCGAAACGAAGATGCCGGTGAGGGTGGCGAGCACGCCGAGATCCTCGACCGTCAACGTCGCGCCGTCCCCGTGGCGGTATTGGGGCGATCGCGTGATCTGGGACACGCAGGTCAACGCCCACACCAACATGATGGACGGCGAAGGCCGCGTGTGGTGGACCGCCACCCATCGGCCGCAGTGGGAGCAGCCGGCGTTCTGCCGGAAGGGATCGGATCATCCGTCGGCGAAGGCCTTCCCGCTGGAACGCGCCTCGGGTCCCGCGACGAGCACCAGCACCTTCGTCCAGAACGCGCGCGGGGTAACGATGTACGACCCGAAGACGAAGCAGTGGGCGTTTGTCGACACCTGCTTCGGGACCCATCACCTGAACTTCGGCTATGACACCGACAACACGCTCTACCTCGGCAACAACGGCGGCCCCCAGCTCGGCTGGGTCAATACCCGGGTGTTTCTGGAGACCGGCGACTCCGCCAAAGCGCAAGGATGGACGCCGTTCATCGTCGACACCAACGGCAACGGCCGGCGCGACGAGTACGTCGAGCCCGATGCCCCGGTCGATCCGCGCAAGGACAAGCGCCTCAGCCTTGGCTTCTACGGCATCGCCGTGAACCCGAATGACGGCACTGTCTGGGGATCCAACACGTCGGGCAGGGGCTGGATCGTGCGGGTGGATCTCGGTCTGAATCCACCGGTGACGGCGTTGACCGAGGCTTACCAGCTCCCGCCCGGTGAGTTCGGCATCCGCGGCATGGACCTGGACAGCAAGGGCATCGCGTGGACCGCCGGCGCGGGCGGCCACCTGATCGGCTTCGACCGCAGCAAGTGCCGGATCCGGAACGGCCCCACCGCCACCGGCGATCACTGTCCCGAAGGGTTCACGTTGCATCCGCTGCCCGGACCGAAGTTCGACGGCGTGGACGGTCCGCTCGCGACTGCCGCCAGCCCGTATTACGTCTGGGTCGACATCCACGACATCTTCGGCCTGGGTCGGGACACCGTGATCGTGCTCGACAATCAGTCCGATGGTGTGCAGGCGTTCGCCAATGGGAAGTGGGTGCACCTGGCCGTCCCCTATCCCATGGGCTTCTTCACCAAGGGCTTCGAGGGGCGCATCGACGATCCGAACGGCGGCTGGAGCGCCCGGGGATTGTGGGCGACGTGGGGCGGGCGCGCGCCGTGGCACAGCGAGGGCGGCAGGGGCACGCCGCCGTACGCCGTCCAGTTCCAGCTGCGCCCGCATCCGCTCGCGAGCGCGAACTGAGCGGCTGCGACCAGAGAGTCGGGCCGGCGACGTGGTCAGCGAGGGAACGCCGCCGTTCTCGCGAACACGGAGCTGTCGTTGAGAAAGGCCACTCGCTCGGCCACGTGGCATGCCATGCACGCCTGGCGAACGGCCAGAAACTGCTTGCGCATCCTGTCTGCGTCCCGTGACGTCAGCGCGTCGTGCATCGACGTCCACACGCCGTTGTCGAGGAACAGGCGCTCGATGTTCTGCGTTCGAGCCGGCCGCTTCATGCCCGCGGTGTTCATGCGATCCCGCACCTTCTCCCAGTGATACACGCCCATCTCCCAGTTGTTGTTCTGGATCGCGACGTACAGCTCCTCGTACCGCTGTGCGATCTCCCACATGGGAATGTCGGTGCCACCGGCAACGAGCTGCAAGCGGCGGAAGCGCTCGGTGTCGTCGTTCGCGTCGAGCAGCCAGTTGTTCGACGGCGGCTGGGCCTGCTGTGCCAGCTCCTTGTAGGCCGTGGGAAAGCGTGGGGCAATGCCGGTCGGCTGTACCACGCTCTGCGCGAGAGCGACGGATGCGGCGAGCCACAGAACCGCGGCGCCGGCGAGCTGCGATTTCATCGTTGTCTCCTTGTTGGAAAAGCCAATTATGCAACGTGAACCGACGATCGTGCGCCGCTCGATCGTGATCCCGTGCGTCGCCCTGGGCCTTGCCGCCGGGCTGTTCGCGGCGATCTCAGACGCACAGACACACCCAGCGTCGGCCGCGAAGGCCATAGTGTATGCCGCGCTTGGCGCGGAGCTGACACAGTACGACATCGACGTCGAGCGCGCGACCCTGACCAAGCGTGGCAGCGTGACGCTGCCTGCCAACGTCCAGGAAGCGGCGCCGCACCCGTCGCGCCGTTATCTCTATATTGGCTGGAGCACCACCGGCGCCAGCTACGGCGCCCTGAGTGGTGCGCCCGGCGAGGCACCCCGTCACGGCCTGACGGCGTTCCGCGTCGACGCGGCCTCCGGCGCGCTCACGCCCCACGGTCCGTCCGCACCGCTCCGCGCGCGGCCCATTCATCTGACGACCGACGTCGACGGCGGGCACGTGCTGGTGGCGTACAACCTGCCGAGCGGTGTGACAGTCCACCGCCTGCGGCCCGACGGGACCATCGGCGCGGAAGTGGAGCAGCCGGCCTCGCTCGATCGCGGCATCTACGCGCATCACGTACGCGTGCTGCCGTCGAACCGCGCCGTCGTGCTCGTCACGCGCGGCAACGCGCCGACGGCGACGACGCCTGAGGATCCCGGCGCCCTGAAGGTGTTTGCGTACTCGGACGCGATGTTGACCAATCGCGCGTCCATTGCCCCGGGCCGCGGCTACGGCTTTCAGGCGCGGCACATCGACTTCCATCCGTCGCACCCGTGGGCCTATCTGACGCTCGAGCGGCAAAACGAGGTCGCCGTCTTCGGCATCGTCAATGAATCGCTCTCGCC
The DNA here is from genome assembly GCA_016192845.1 of Acidobacteriota bacterium. Classification (GTDB taxonomy): domain Bacteria; phylum Acidobacteriota; class Vicinamibacteria; order Vicinamibacterales; family UBA2999; genus MELF01. Next base: position 6,983 of record JACPTI010000032.1, on the reverse strand, counting down.
GGCTCCGCTGTTCGTGAAGACGACCCTGGCCGAGCCAGGGAATGTCCGGCCGGGGCAGACCACCAGCACCATCCACGTCCATCCCAACGGCCGCTTCGTCTACGTCGGCAATCGCGCCAGCGCCACGACGGAATTTCAGGGCACACGCGTGTCCGCCGGCGGCGAGAACACGATTGCGGTGTTCGCGATCGATCAGACCAGCGGCGAGCCGACGTTGATCCAGACGGTCGACACGCGCGGCTTTCAGCCGCGCACCTTCGCGCTCGACGCCGGCGGCCGGGTTCTCGTCGTCGGCAACCAGAATCCGCTGGCCGTGCGGGACGGGAGCCGCGTTCGCACCGTGCCCGCCGGTCTGTCGGTGTTCAGGATCGGCGGGGACGGCAGGTTGACCTTCGCGCGCACGTACGAGGTGGACACACAGCCGGACGCGGGGCGGCTCCTCTTCTGGATGGGGATCGCGCCGCTCAACTAGAGTATTTTTCGAGTTGCTCGCCCGCCCGCCGCCGCCGCCGCCCCTCGGCCGACGGCCGGCTCCGCCCGGCGGGAAATCGGCCGGACCTCATGTTCTGCCGCTCTCGCCGCGCGTAGTACCCGATTCGAATGCCTGCCAGCGTGGCAAGCACCGCCTAAGGTAATTCGACCCATCTGCGATCGTGCGATCACGCGGCCCGCACGCGCGGCGTTCAAGCGGTCCGGCTCGATTTCCGGCTGCGCGGTGCGGCGCCGGGCGTCGAACGGCCGCCGGGCCGAGGGGCGCCCGCGGCGGCGGGCGTCTCGCGCCGCGTCGCCTTCGAGCCACGCCGACCCGCGGTCGTGGTGAAAACGCGAGGCGGCTCAGGGGATCGGCGAGGTTGAGCGCCGTCACGAATCGCAGCTGGTTGTGACGGCTGGACACAGCGGCGTTCGCCCGTAGGCGAACGCACGGGGCGCGACCCGAGCGTCACGCGGTCGGGGGTAGCCGTCCGAGCGTTTTCCGGCGTTGGCGAGCGGCGACGCGGCGCGAGATGCCCGGCGCCGCGCGTCGACCGAGCGCCTGAGCAACGTGAAATCGGCACTTATCAGCACTCAGCCCCGCGCGAACGGCTACCTCGCCCGCCGCTCTGGATACCAGTTCGCGCTGCGCACCTCGATTGGCTGCCCGCGGAGGGCGTCGCGGAACGCCTGCAGGCTCTCGGCGACGGTGAGGCCGCCCGGAATCCCGCGCAGCGTCGCCTGCGGATTCCCGAGGAGCGCCACGTAATCCTGGTCGTAGTGATACGTGTAGACCGCCTTCGGCCGCAGCGCCTTGACGCAGTCGGCCGCCTCGGCCGGCGACATCCGATTCGGTGGGATGTTCATCGGCATGAACGCCACGTCGATGTCGCGCAACGCCGTCAGCTCCGGCACGCACTGGGTCACGCCGGCGAAGTAGATGCGGCGGCCGCCGAGCGAGACGAGGTAGCCGTTGGCTTCGCCCTTGGGGTGCTCGGGCGCGCCGGGGGTCAGGTCGTAGGCGGCAATCGAGTCGATGCGAACACCGCCGAAGGTCCGTGACCGGCCATTGGCCAGCACGATTCCGTCCGGCACCTGCGTCTTCGCGCTCGCCGGGATCACGACCGGGGCGCCGGGCTTCCGCAGTCGCTTGATGGCCGCGACGTCGAGATGGTGCGCCGGGGTGTCGGTGATGAGAATGAGGTCCGCCGGCCTGGCCGCGGCGAGGTCGCCCGCGCTCCAGGGGTCGACCTGAATGACGACACCGGCATGTTCCAGCTGCACGCTCGAGTGGAGAATCGGCGTGATCAGGATGTCGCCGCCGGAGGCGGCGGGATACCGGTCCGCGGCCGAAACCGCAACGACGCTCACGAGGACGACGCCGAAAGTCAGTATGCGCATCCCGTCCCTCCTCAGGCCTCAAGATGGCCTGGCAACTATATAATCCCGCCGTCGGGAGGGCCAGACGATGAAGGCACGAGCCCTGGTGGGCCTGACGTGTGCGGTGACCGTGCTTGCCGGCGCGCTGGCGACCGTCGCGCAGGAACGGAAGAGTCCGATCGGCGAATGGCGGTACATCGGCGGCGACGCGTCGCACACGCGCTACTCGCCGCTCGACCAGATCAACGCCGCCAACTTCGAGAAGCTCCAGGTCGCGTGGGTGTGGCGGGGCGACAACTTCGGCCCGGCGGTCGATTACCTCTTCCGCTCGACGCCCCTCTATGTGGACGGCATGCTCTACACCGTAGCGGGTGCGCGGCGGACCGTCGCAGCCATCGATCCCGCTACCGGCGAGACGCTCTGGAGCTACCGTGAGCCGCACACGACGCGCTACGCGCGGGGCATGCGGAACAACTACGGCAAAGGCGTCGCCTACGGCGAGGTGAACGGCCGCGGCGTCATCTTCTACACGTCGCCGGCGTTCTTCCTGCACGCCATCGACGCCAAAACCGGCGAGCACCTCGAGAACTGGGGCGCGCCCGTGCCGGTTCGCGGCTTCCCGCGGAGCGGAGTCGTCGACCTGTTGCCGGACCTGGTGCGCGACTGGGAACCGTGGACGAAATCCGGCTTGAAGTACGACGCCGAGAAGGGCATCCCGCGCGAGCTCGGCAACCTCTCCACCTCCTCACCGCCGATCGTCGTCAACGGCGTCGTCGTGGTGGGGAACGTGCACGAGCAGGGGTACTACCAGACGCGCATCGAGAACATCCCGGGCGACATCCTGGCGTACGACGCGCGGACCGGAAAACACATCTGGAAGTTCCACGTCATCCCGCGGCCCGGCGAGTTCGGCCACGAGACGTGGGAGAACGACGCGTGGAAGACCGCCGGCGACGTCTCGTCCTGGGCGCCGATGTCGGCCGATCCGGGACGCGGGCTCGTCTACGTTCCGACCAACCCGCCGACCATTGATTTCTTCGGTGGCTTCCGCCCGGGCGCCACCCTCTTTGGCACGAGCATCCTGGCGCTCGACGTCAAGACCGGCAAGCGCGTGTGGCACTTCCAGACCGTCCACCACGACATCTGGAACTTCGACAATCCGAACGCGCCGCTCCTGCTGGACGTGAACGTCAACGGCCGCCGGACGCCGATTCTGGTGGAGACCACCAAGCAGGGCTTCGCGTACGTGTTCAACCGGCAGACCGGCGAGCCGATCTGGCCGATCGTCGAGCGCCCCGTCGCGCAGTCGGATCTGCCGGGCGAGAAGCTGTCGCCGACGCAGCCGTTTCCAACGAAGCCGGCCGCGTTCGAGATCCAGGAGCTGAGCGAGGAGAACCTCATCGACTTCACCCCCGAGCTGCGGCAGGAAGCGCTCGCGATCATCAAGAACTACAAGGTGGGCCCGCTCTTCAATCCGCCGATCCAGGTAGGGCATCCGTCCGGCCTGCGCTCGTTCGTGAGCTGCCCGTCGGGGGCGAGCAACATCTACTCGCCGACGGTCGCCGACCCCGAGACGGGCATCGTGTACGTCGGCACCGAGCGGTCGTGCCGCGCCGAGAACCTGGTGCCCGGCCATCAGATGGATGAGCCGGACGACCCGAAGACGACGGGGAAGACGCTGTCGCGGTGGGTGGTGGCCAACCGCGGCGACCTGCGCGGGCCGCAGGGGCTGCCGATCTGGAAGCCGCCGTACAGCCGGATTGTCGCGATCGACATGAACACCGGCGAGCACCTCTGGGCGATCCCCAACGGCGACACGCCGGAGAACATTCGGAACCATCCGGCGCTGAAGGGGCTGAACATTCCGAATACCGGGCAGCAGAGTCACCCGGTGATCCTGGCGACGAAGACACTGCTCATCACGGCGCCGGGCGGCACCGACTCCGTGCTCCACGCGCTGGACAAGAAAACAGGCAAGCGCCTCGGCACCGTGAAGCTGCCGGCGCCCGGGCAATACGGGATCATGACCTACCTGCACGAAGGCAACCAGTACATCGTCGTTCAGATCATGGGTCGCAACCATCCGGGGTCGCTCGCCGCGCTCCGGTTGCCGTGACGGCTCTCGGTCCGCGCTCCACAGGAGGCCGTATGCGCCGCGCTCGGCATGACCCACGCGAGCGAGAGCCTGCTCTTCGGCGTGGCCCCAACCAATCTGCCGACCGTCTCGGCGATCGCCGCAGCGCTCCTCGTGGTCACGCTCGCGGCCAGCTATCTACCGGCGCGGCCCGCCGCGAGCACCGACACGGTCGTCGCCCAACGAAGCGAGCGGGTCGAGCCCTCACCCTCCGATCGACACGCCGGTCACCACCATGGCCTTGGTCACCTGAGCCCCGATGATGTCGGGCACGGATTGCCTGGGGCCGGGCAATATGGTCTATCCTCGACGCTCGTAGATCGATGAAGCTGACGCACCAACAACGGCAGGCTGTCGAGCACGGAGACGGCAACCTTCAACTCATCGCTTGCGCCGGCTCCGGCAAGACGGAGGTTGTGGCGCGCCGCGTCGTGCACCTCCTGGATCCGGCCGGGGAACACAAACTCGAGCCAGCGAACATCGTCGCCTTCACCTTTACGGATAAGGCGGCGGGTGAGCTCAAGGAACGCGTCGTGACGCGCTGCCGCGAGGCCTACGGCGAGGTAACCGGTCTCGCGGAAATGTTCGTCGGCACGATTCACGCCTTCTGCCTGGAACTCCTGAAGAGCGAAGTCCCGCAGTACCTGAAGTTCGAGGTTCTGAACGAGGTCCAGCAGAGTCTCTTCGTCGACCGACACTCGCTGAAGAGCGGTCTCACGACCTCCAAGGATCTCCGTGGTCAGCCTCTGAGGCGTTATGTCGATACGTTCCACTATCTGTCCGCTCTTTCGATTCTCCGGGAAGCCGACACCGACGACGAAGCCCTTGCAGGCTGCTCGATCGTCGACGGCCTGGAAAAGTACCGCCAACTCATCAACGACACGCCTCAAGGCACGCGGGCCCTATGTCATCGTTGACGACTACCAGGACGTCAACCCGATCCAGGAGGCCATCGTCTGGCTGTTTCACGATCTTGGCGCCACCGTGTGCGTGGTCGGAGACGACGACCAGACCATCTACCAGTGGCGCGGCAGCGACGTCACAAACATCCTGACATTCGAAAATCGCTATCCCGGCGTCACGCAAATGCCGCTCGAAGAGAACTTCCGTTCGAGCCAGGGCGTCGTGGAAACAGCCCGTGCCTTCATCGAGATGAACAGTGCGCGGCTTCCGAAGGCTATGAAGCCGACGGACGCCCAGGCGTACGAAGTCGGCGACCTCGTCGCGCTGTCATTCAGCTCCGCGGTGGAGGAGGCGAAGTACGTCGCCGATACAGCCCGCGCGCTCCGGGGAATTGCCATCAGAAGCGACGGCGGAGAACGGGGCATCTCATGGTCCGACATGGCCATCCTGCTGCGGAGCGTGAAGGCGAACGGGGAGCCGATCGTTGATGCCTTGAAAGCGGCCGGCATTCCGTTCCTCATTCACGGCATGACGAACCTGTTCGGAACCGCCGAGGCGGAGGCGGCGCGGCAGATCTTCTACTTCATGGCGAACCGACCTGGTGTCGACGCCCACGTCCTGGAGGGGTTCTGGACGGGATCGGCGCTCGGTATCGATCAGGACCACCTCAGGAAGGCGATTTCAAATGTCGCCGCCGCAAGGGCGTCGCTCGAAGAAGAGGACCAGAAACGCTGGGGCCTGTATTCGATTCAGCGTTTGTTTCTGACGTTCCTCGAGGATGCAGGCCTTCGCGAAGAGCGCGTCCCCGGCGGACGAGGCGAGGTCGTGTTCTAGAGACGATCCACTATCACTCGAAGCCTGTGGAGAAGTACGCCGGGTTTGCCAAGTTCCTTGAATACGGTGCTGAACACGCGTATCCCGAGGGCTGGCAGGACAATCAGTACGCGAACCCGGACGCGGTGCGCGTCATGACCGTGCATCAGGCCAAGGGCATGCAGTGGCCGGTGGTTTTCGTGCCGGCGTTGCTGAAGAATCGGTTTCCTTCAAAGAAGCCTGGCGGACGTACGGTGTGGCACCTGCTGCCGCGCGCCGGTGTCAAGGGACAGGCGCGCTTCGAAGGCACGATTGAAGACGAGCGTCGCCTGTTCTATGTGGCCATGACGCGCAGTCAGAAGTTTCTGCACGTGACATGGGGGCCCGTGCCGGGCAACAGTCACGCCCAGCGAGCCTCGGAGTTCTGGACCGACATCCTCGCGTCGAGTTGGGTGAAGAGGCGGCCGTCCGATTACACCGGCCGAAAGCGCCTGGCGCCAAGCCCCCGCGCGGGCGTCGCGAACGTTGTGTTCTCGTTCTCGGATCTCAAGTACTTCTTCGAGTGCCCGTACCAATTCAAACTGCGAATCCTCTACGGATTCAACGCCCCGATTCACGAGGCGCTGGGATACGGCAAGTCCCTCCATGACGCCCTGGCCGAGGTGCACGCTCGCGCGATCCGCGGCGAGGTCCCAGGAGACGATGAGGTTGGCCGGTTGGTCAAGACGCACCTTCACACGCCCTACGCCTATCCTTCGCTGCGCGCGCAGCTCGAGGCGGCCGCCGAGCGCGTACTCGGGCATTACCTGCACGACAACCGCGAGCTGTTCGACAAGATCGAGTTCTCTGAGAAGAATGTCGAGATCAACCTGGGCGACGGCATCACGGTCAACGGACGCATCGACCTGGTCCGCCGGATCGACACCGATCAGACCTACATCGTTGATCTCAAATCCAGCGACCGGGTGCAGCCGGAGCAGGTCACCGAGGCTCAACTTCACGTGTATGCTCTGGGCTACCGTGAGCTGACGGGTCGCCGCCCAGACTTCGTCGAGGTGTACGAGCTGGACGAACGGAAGCGGAAGCCCAGGTCGGTGGACGATGAGTTCATCGGTGACGTCAAGGTGAACGTGAGGAACGCAGCCGACGCACTGCGGCGAAGCGAACTTCCGCCAGCGCCGGCGCCGAAGAAATGCAAGGACTGCGACTACAAGGGACTTTGCAGCGCCAGAGCGCACTCGTAACGCCCGTGATTCCGACCGGCCCGATGTTCAGAGGATCT
>JACPTI010000077.1 GCA_016192845.1 Acidobacteriota bacterium | reverse complement strand
CTCTACAGGAAGGCGCGTGCCGGCGAGCTGAAGAACTTCACAGGCATCGATTCCCCGTACGAGCGTCCGGAGCAACCCGAGCTCCACATCGATACGACGACAGTCACCCCCGTTCAGGCGGCGGAGATGATTGTGGAGCGGCTGCGAACGACGGGCGTCATTCCGGCCTGAGCGAGTCAATTGCGGCCCGCGACGTGCGGCGTCGCGAATCTCAGAACCGTGTTTCGCCATCGGCCGACTTCACCGGAGCGCCTTCATTCTACGCGCGTGCAACGTCAGCCCGAGAAATCCAAGAACCGTCAGCGCCTGCGCGAGCGTCATCGAGAGGGCGCGGAGCACGGCGACGAGGTCCGGTACGAACTCCAGTGTCACCTGGGGCTCGTCGACGCCGACAAGCGTCACGAGTCCGCCGACGTTGTGCACTTCTCCGGAGGAAGTACGCCACGCCGAGTCGTAGAACACCGGCAGCACGAGCGCCTGACCGCGCGCCACCGATGGGTCCCCCAGCCGAATCGCGACGCCGGGGGAATCGATGATCACCGCCGTTCCCGGCAGCGCCACCAGAGCGGGCAGCAGCGCTGCGCGGGCGGACAGCGCCCGGGCGTGGACGGCCGGTTCGGTCAGCTGCGCCATCGGAAGGGCCCTCACGCGGTCATCCCGTTCCTTCGCGATACCAACGTCCAGCCAGCCGTCGACCTGCAGATCCGGCACCCGCATCCAGGGCGCGCACTCGACGCCGCGCGGCAGGAGGAGATAGCGGAGCTGCAGGAAGCCGACCGCGTGTGTGTCACACAACACCTCGGGTGACAACTCGATCGACTGGTCGAACAGGACCTCGTTGGGCTCTACGAGGCTGCGCATCGTTCGCTGCTTCGTCCAGGCGGTCACGAGGAGATAGCCGGCGTCGGCGAAGTCCGTGCTGGCGTACTTCCGGTTTCGCATCTCACCGCGTACCCCGGGCCAGAGCGCCAGGCGCGCACCGGGCGGGACACGATCGCGGGGAAGACCTCGTCGCGACCCGCGTGCGTCGGGCGTGGTCAGATCGTGGGTCCAGGGCCGGTGACTCTCGAGGTCCGGAAACTCCCTGACGACGAGACCCGTCGCGTACGCGAGGCCTTGAAGTCCGGCGAGCACGAGCGCGGCGGCGGCGGATCCGGCTCCCACGCGGCGGGTTCCGGCCCTGCGCAGCACGCCGGCCGCGCATGCCGCACTGAAGACGGCGAACGCCACAGCCGGATCACGCAGGGCCCAGACGTTGGATGGCGAGTATACCGACCGCCCTGGCGACAACATCGATGCGGCCGCGCCAAGCGCCATCGAGAAGAGCGCGCTGCCCACGATGAGCCGCCGGGCGTGGGCGTGCCGTGACGTGAGACCGATGAAGACGGACACCAGCGCCAGCGGGAGATGCGAGAAGGGCGCTCGGGAGTCCAGCGGCGCAAACGGAAACCGGTTGGCCGCAATCAGGTCGCTCTTGGTCTGGTCCACGAATCGCCTCATCGTGCTCACGTCGCCGGCGACGGCAAGTTCGCGCGCGATGTCGGGTCCCTGCAGCGCCACCGCGACGAGCGACACGGCGGCGAGCGTGATCACGACCGCGAGTCGCGTGCGCACCGGATAATCCGATCGGCACAGCGCCAGCAGGGATCCGGAGACGAGAGCGGCCGCGACGACCGGCCAGTAGCCCGGGTGCGAGACTGCCACGAGGCCCCACACTATCCCGGCCAGCGAGAACCCGGCCAGACGCCGCGCCGTCGCCGATCCGCTGGCACCCAGCAGCGCCAGCAAGGCATGTGGGGCGAACACGCAGCCCACGGAGGCAGAGTAGGTGACAGCGACCTCCGGCCAATCGGCATAAATCGTGTAGGCGACGATGGGTACTGAGCAGAAGAGCACCACCGTCGCCAGCCACACCACGCCACGGTCGCACAGCGGTTCGAGAGCGTGGCGGACGATGAAGACCGCTGCGCCGATCGAAACGGCGATCAGCAGCCAATAGGTGAGCGGCGCCGGCAGGTACGGCGCCAGACGTGCCGCGGGCGAGGCTCCGAGACTGCCATGCAGGGGCAGTCGGACGCCGAGCCCGACTGCGAGCGTGTGGACGGGCAGGCCGAGGACACGTACGGCCTCCACCGCTGTTCCTCGATCCAGCGAAAAGAACGCGTGCTCGTAGCTCTCCAGATCCCGCGCGCCGAGCAGGACGACGATGGTGGCAACGCCGCCGCCGAAGGCAAGCGTCGAGATCAGCCGGCGCACGCTGTCGCGAATCTCGAAGCGCGTCGCTTCGGTGGCGGACGTCATGCGACGGGCCTCATTGTACGCAGAGAAGCCGAATGTTCCGAAGCACTCTGCGGTGTTGAATACAATTGAACGTTCCGATGCCGTCCCGCCTGGAGCCTCCCCACGACCCCGCCGGCATTGACGCCGCCGCCCATCGCCGCGTGCTTCTGCTGGTGGCCGCCCTCACCGCCACCATGCTCGTTCTCGTCGCGCAGAGCCAGATCTACGACACGAATTTCTATCTGCTCTGGGAAGCCACGGCGCTGCTGCTCGGCGATCATCCGTACCGGGACTTCTTCGAGTGGGGCGCGCCGCTTCCCGCCTACCTGTCGGCGGGTATGCAGCTCGTGTTCGGGTACCGCCTCATCGGCGAGTTCCTCATGCACTGGCTGTTCATCACTGCCGGTGTGGTCATCTCGTTCCATGTCGGCCTGCGCCTGTCGCGCTCGATCGGCGCATCGCTGGTGATGTTCGCGCTCGCGCTGCCGATCGTCGCCTTCACGCCGACCTACCACTATTCGAAGCTGTTCTTCTTCCCTGTCGCGATCTGGCTCTCCTGGCGGTACATGGACCGTCCATCGCCGCGTCGCGGCGCGATCTTCGGACTCACGACGGCTGCCGCATTTCTGTTCAGACACGATTATGGCGTCTACATCGGGTTCGCGTCGCTCGCCGCGTTTCTGCTCGCACGGCTCGCCGTTCCGGATTCCAGACGCGCAGCCTCGATGCTGGCGGATGCCGCTGCCTACGCCGCTGCCGTGGCGGTCATCGTACTCCCGTGGATGATCGTGGTGCATGTGAACGAGGGGTTCGGGGAGTACATCCGGTTGCGCGCCTTCTTGTACGAGAGGCCTTCGACGACGCTGGTGTACCCGAGCTTGTTCATGTGGGACCCCGTCGAAGTTCTCGCATCATGGGTCCGTGCGCCCGAGTCGCCGGTCGCGGCCGCCAATGCAGCCCTGTGGTTGCGGCAGGTGGGGCTGATGGTGCCGATCGTGCTGCTGGGGACGGCTCTGCTGGAATGGCGGCGCGACCGGCGTGGGAGCGGCACCGTCTCGCGCGACGTCTGGCGCATGATGCTTGCGGGGGCTGTTCTTGCGGTGGTGGCGTCCGCCCTTTTTCGAGAGCCGCCATACGTCGTGGTGAGCGCGCCTCTGACGGCCGCGTTGAGCGCGCGCTTTCTGACCGGGACGGGCGCACTCGCACGAAGCGTTACCATCGCCATCGTGCTGCTCAGCGGGGTTGCGGCAGTCATCTGGACGCGCGACTCACCCATCTATCGGCCGTCCGAGCTGCCGCGATCCGTCTCTCGCGCCTTCGACCGGCTGCTGACGTCGCCGCCGGAGCCCGCTGAATCCGACGGGACGCCGTCGCCGCTGCTCCGGTATCTGCGTGACTGTTCCACGCCCGGCGACCGGTTGATCGTCACGGGGTCGACGCCGTTCCAGGTGCTCTACTATGCGCGCCGGGCGCCTGCCGGCGGCCACATCTTCTGGCGCCAGCGGTGGCGCCGCGACCCCGCGTACGAGCAGCAGTCGCTCGCCATGCTCCAGCGCCAATCGGTGCCGTTCGCCTTTTCTACCAACGACCCCGTCCTGGAGGACTTCAAGTTCTACCCGAAGATTTGGGAATATCTAGAGGAAAACTACGTCGAGCTCCAGGGGACGAAGGGCAACGTGCTCGTCGATCGCCGGCGCCAGCCCACGCGGACGTTCGAGCCCGGAGGCTACCCCTGCTTTCGATGAACGTGGGCACGGTGCCGGGCGGCGCTCCACGTACGGGCCCCGTCCGGCGCCAATCCGCCAATCGCCATCAACGCCAGCACGAGGATCAACACATTTCGCGTTCGCCGATCGCGCAGCCATGGCGTCCGATGCGCGATCCACATCCATTCGCGGCCGTAGTCGACGTCGAAGACAACGACCAACGCGTGACGTTCGATGTCGTTGGTGTCGAGGATGGCGGGGTCGTCAACCAGCGCCCTGAGGTTCCGCGGGCTCGTGTCCAGCAGATCGTAAGCGAGCGATCCCTCGGGAAGCCGATCCCGGCGGTTCAGGAGCAGGTACTTCTCCTCGAGCGCGGCGCGCTGCTCGGCGGTGAGGTCTGGTCGCCAGAGCACCCGCACCCGGGGAGCCGGCTCATACGTCAGCCAGTAGGCCAAGCCGAGCAGCGTCAGCCCCAGGAAGCCGAGTGCGCCGATCCCCCGCCGCAGGCGCGGGGCTCGTCGCCGGCGCGCCGGTGCTCGTGATATGGCCATGGACGTGGCGGTCGGCTACTTTACTTAAGGCGTCTTACGAAAAGATGCTTGATGGTCTCCTTCCCCCGCGAAAAGCTGCTCCTGCAGGTCGACGCGTCCGCACCGCACCTGCCCGGGGCCACGCCGCTGCCCTGGACCCCTACACGGCGAATCTCCACGAGGACGTCCAGCGGCTGAAGCTGCACGTCGAGCAGCTGGTGCACGTGGACGTCGGGACGGACCCGATCTCCAAGCTCCGTGGAGCCCGCGCGCGCCGGAGGATGGTCACCACCGCCAAGAGGACATCTCCTCGGAGACCAGAGGGCCCAAGACGGCACCGGTATTCGTCAGGGACGCCCCGAAGCCCCTCCGGCTCCAGTCAATAACAGCCGCTCGCGCTCTGTGTCGCGTGGCTCCGGCGGCTGCGCGTCGTCTGCCCGAGCCCGTCTGCGCTTCCCCTTCGGCATGCCCATTAGCACGAACGCCAACGACGCACGCAGGCGAATCCGCAGGCGCTTGCCGTGCCGCATCTGCGTAATTACATCGTTGGCCACCTTGTCGACCATCCTGTCCACGTAGTCCTGCCGGAACGGAATCGGGCAGCGCTCGCAGATGAGCTCGCGCTCCCTCGTCGGGATGCTGCTGAGTTGCATACCATCCCTGGGGAGGTGCACTCTCCGCCCTCCATGCGCACGGGGCTTCGCCGTGATCCGCCGAGCGCGCCGGTACACGGCATTGTTCCACACGGTTCCAAAGATCGACTTTCCGCGCGCATCACGCACGAAGTCGGAACGCTCGTCGACGACGCCGCAGCACGGCGAGATGGAGCCGCTCGGATTGGCGACGATGGCGCCCCATAACCAGCTGCAGGGTTCTCGCGATGTTTCGAGCCCGGCGGCGCGGTACAGGTTGAAGGCGTCGATGGTTGACGGGCGGATCCCCTGCTGCTCCGCCTGCTCGGAGACGAACGAGGCGGCAAACGAGATGCCGTCCGCTCCCCATTCCCGGTAGCGGCGCCGCGCCTCCTGTACCGAGTGCTGATTGTGCTCGAACACGTGGAACCCGATGAGGATCTTTGGTGTTCTCAGGCCCAGCTCGCGCTTGATCTCTTGGATCGTCCGCATGTTGCCCGTCACCAGGTCGAAGTTGCCCCTGACGCGGTAGCGCGCGTACTCCTCCTGGCTCGTTCCCTCCATGCCTACCTTAAGCTTGTCCAGCCCGCTGCGTACCAGGCGCTCCAGATACTCGCGTTCGAGCGGGAGGCTCAGATTCGACGACGCAATCACGCGGATATCCCACTGCTTGGCATAAGCAACCATCTCCGGGAATTGCTTGTGCAGCAGCGGCTCGCCCCAGTTGTAGAGATTGAGGAAGAACAGATACGGGCCGAGCTCGTCCAGGACGCGCCGGTACCACTCGAACTCCATGGCGACGCGCGGGCGAACGTCGAGCTTCAGGCCGGTCGGGCACGCCGGGCAGCCCAGGTTGCAGTAGAGCGTCGGCTCCGCGTACGCAACGACGGGCCGCGCCGGGTTTGTGCTCGACCGGAACCGGCGTGCCAGCCGCATGAGGCCCACGTTGGCATATGCCTTCAGCGGCTTCTGTTGCATGCCGAGAGTGTAGTCCAAGACGCCGCCGGCACACGCCTCGTAGGTCGGCACGATCTCGTCGACGACCGGACGCGAGTGCGCAACGAATGAAGTCTCCTTCGTGACGAGCGCGCGACGCCATTCACATTCGACCACACGGTGTGCTCGGGACAGGAGTTGCGCGGCCTGATGTTGTGTGAACGTCCGAGTCCGCCGATCCGCGGCCCCGATGAAGTGGTACGTGAGCGTGAGGAGGCCCGACCACGCGTTTGCCCACGTTCGTCCGCGCCAGGTATCGCCGCTGGGCCATTTGATCTAGATTTGGCCCGGGTTGACAGGATCCCCGCAATCCCCAATAATCGCGCTGTTCAGTTTGTGAACAATCGTTCATCAAGTGAACGTCCCCCTCTGCACCCGGGCTGTGCCTTGTAGGTGACGGGCCGGAGGTCCCTCCGGCTTCGCGCGCGGTCCTTCCCTCCTTCACGGTTTTCACGGCTATGGACGTCGAATCCCGTCGAGATCTGCAGCTCCTCGAGGCGCTGGAGCAGGAGGCGCACATCACCCAGCGGACGCTGGCGACGCGCCTCGGAATCGCCCTGGGCCTCACCAACCTTTACCTCAAACGCCTGATTCGCAAGGGGTACGTCAAGAGCGTCACGGTGTCCCCGCACCGGCTGATGTACTCCCTGACCCCGAGGGGCGTCGCGCGGAAGGCTCGCCTGACGTACGAGTTCATGAAGTACTCGCTCGATTTCTACCGCGACGCCCGCCGGCACTTGCGCCGCAGTCTCAGCCAGGCCGTCCGCGAGCGCAAGCAGGTGGCGATCTATGGCACAGGGGATGCCGCGGAGCTCGTGTTCCTGCTGATTCGCGAGATGGGGCTGGAGCTCGTGGCGGTCTTCGGCCCCGAATCCGACGGCCAGTTCCTCGGCTTCCCGGTGCGGGCGATCACCAACCACGCCGACGTGGACTACGACGTGCTCGTCGTCGCAGTGTTGGAGCGGCCAGCGGGTACGGTGAAGCTGCTCGCGCGGGCCGGGGTGCCGAGGGACAAGATCCTGATGCTCCGCCCCGACTGGCCGGTCGCCAACGGCGCCGACGGGCCGCCGGCGGCTTCAAACCTGGTGTCCTGAGCATCCCTCCACGTGCTGCGAAGACTGCTGCGCGGTTTCGGGTTCGTCACGCGAGGGGAGCTCCACGTCGCGGAGGAGAAGCTGCGTGTGATGCGGCAGCGGCTCGACAAGACCAGCGAGCGGCTGGCGGAGGCTGCTGCGGCGTCGGACGAGCTGCATCAGGCGCGGCGCGACGACGCGCAGCGTTACAAAGCCCGGCTGGCCGAGCTCGAATCCGAGCACGAGCGCCGCGCGGCATGCGCCCGCGAGGCGGCCGCCGAGGCGTCGCAGCGTTTCGCCAGGCTCGAGCAGGAGCTGCGCAAGCGCGACGCGGAGCTCGAAGCCGCGGCGCGTGAAGAGACGCGGCTGGAGCAGCGCGTGGCGGCGGCGATGCAGGAGCTGCGGGTCGCGCGCGAAGCGCTTGCAGCCATCGAGGTCAAGCTGGACATTCTCGAAGGGGCGGCCAACGTGCTCGACATCCGGACACGCGCCGGCCGGTCGGGGGGGTAGTGAGGGTGTCCCACAGCGGCTCCGGGCCCCTGCCGTACGTCAGCATCGTCGTCACAGGACGCAACGACGGCTACGGCGGAGATTTCGTCACGCGCTTCCTCGCCACGCTGCAGTTCAACCATCGCGAGCTGGCGATGCGCGCGATCCCTCACGAGTTCCTGCTCGTGGAGTGGGCCCCGGTTCCAGGCGCGCCGCTGCTCGCCGATCTGGTCGAGTCGCGCTGTCCGCCGTCGGTCGTGGCGGGGCTCCGCGCGGTGATCGTCGACCCGGCGTACCACGAGGCCATGACGCTCAACCCACGGCTCGTGTACCACGAATTCCTGGCCAAGAACGTCGGCGTGCGGCGCGCGCGCGGCGAGTACGTCCTGACCACGAACTGCGACGTCATTCTCGGCCGCCACGTCCTGCAGCGCCTCGAGCGGCGCGACCTCGAGCCGGCCGTCGTCTACCGGGCGTCCCGGTGGGACCTGCGCGCGACGCTCAACGTCGAGCGCCTCGACTGGGCGTGCCTGGAGGACACGGCGAATCTGTCGCGTCCCCCCAAGAGGCTGCGGCCGCCGTACTTCAGGGGATCGGCTGGCGACTTTATTGCGCTCGATCGCGCCACCTTTCATGGCTTGGGTGGGTTCAACGAGGTCTACCGGGGCGCGCGATTCGGCGTGGACGCCAACTTCCTGATTCACGCCCTGTCGTCCGGCGTGGCGATTGTCGACATCGGAGGACCGGTCTACCACATCGATCACGAGGGGAGCTACCAGACGGTGCGAGCGCAGTATGCGGGCCGCGAGTCGGATGCGCACTACGGCGACGAGCGCTGGCCGTACAACGACGTCGTCTACCGGAACCGGCCCACCTGGGGCTTGTCCGGCGCGCCCGAGCGGGCGGCCGGCTCGCGGCACACCTATCTCGACTTCTCCTGGGACGCGGTACCGCCCCTGGTCGATCTGGCCGGGGTCGTTCTCCCGGCGGAGCGCGGGTCGGCGGGGGGCGATCCCGCCAGGCGGCGCGGATGAACCAGCTCATCGTCGAGGGGCTCGGCAAGCGATACGAGCTTGCGAGCAGCGCCGACGAGCGAACACCGACGGGCGTCCTGCGCCGGCTCGCCGTGCGCGTACGACGGTCGACGACCAACGGTCAGGAACGGGAACAGTCGCGCGAGTTCTGGGCGCTCCGCGACGTCTCGTTCCTTGTCGAGCCGGGCACGGTGCTCGGCGTGATTGGCGCCAACGGGGCGGGCAAGACCACGCTCCTGAAGATCCTCGCGCGGATCATCACGCCGACCGAAGGCCGGGTCGTCGGCAGTGGTCGGGTCGTGTCGCTGCTGGAGCTCGGCGCCGGCTTCGATCCGGATCTGTCCGCCCGGGAGAACATCTTCCTGAACGCCGCGATGCTGGGCGTCCCCCGTGCGGTCGTGACGCGCCGCTTCGACCAGATCCTGGAGTTCGCCGAGGTCGACACGTTCGTGGATACGCCGCTCAAGCACTACTCGAGCGGTATGTATCTGCGCCTGGCGTTTTCGGTCGCCATCAACATGGAGCCGTCGATTCTGCTTGCGGACGAAATCCTGGCGGTCGGCGACGAGAGCTTTCAGGAGCGCTGCCTCGAACGCGTGAAGCAGGAAGCGGAACGGGGCCTCACGGTGCTGTTCGTGTCGCACGACATGGAAGCGATCGTGCGCGTCTGCGACCGGACGCTCTGGCTGAATGCCGGCCGCGTGCTCGGGTTCGGCGACTCGGAGGAGGTCGTCGCGGACTACCAGACTTCGGTGTGGGCGCGGGGCATGACCGGCTCCGAGCGCGGCCGCCACGTCAACCGATTCGCCATCATCCACGACGTCAAGGTCGTGACGGAGGACGGCCGCGAAGTGCGCGGGATGCCGACGAACGAGATGACGTATCTGCGCATGCGGTTCGAGCTGCTCGAAAATCATCTGTGCGCCTGCGCGGCGTACGACGTGCGGGCGCGCGGGCAGTTGATCTTTCGGACGGCCGATCCCCTGGGGATGCGCGTGTTCAGGACCGGCGGCATGTGGGAGGCGCTCATGCGGCTGCCGCACCGATTCTTCAACGAGATGACCTACAGCGTGGTGCCGAGCCTGACGGTCGCGCGCGAAGGCGAGGGGCGCCGCCAGTACGTGCTCATGGGCGAGCCGCTCTCGTTCATCGTGTACGCGCCGGACGGGACGGAGCGCCGCGAGAAGGACGTCCGGGCGTCCGGGTATCTGACGCCGCAGTTCCGGTGGAAGTTCCAGCGAGTCGACGAGCAGCCGGAAGGGGTGCAGGGTGTCGCACGGTTTTGAAGGGGCGGCGTCCCATTCGACCGCCGCACCCTGGGTCATCGAGCCCCAGCGGGAGGGAACCGCCGCGCGGGCGGTCGAGATCTGGCGGTGCCGACGGCTGTTGTGGTTCCTGGCCGTCCGCACCGTGAAGGACATGTATGAAGGCATGACGCTCGGGATTTTCTGGCTGTTTGCGCGGCCGCTCTTCCCGATTCTGGTCGGTGGCTTCGTGTTCGGCGGGCTCTTACGGCTCCCGTCGGACGGCGTGCCGTTCGTGCTGTTCTTCATGACCGGCTTCGTGCCGTGGAGTCTGTTCGACCGCTCGATCCTGTTCGGGACCAAGTGCCTCGACCAACACAAGAGCTTGATCAAACGGCTGTACTTCCCGCGGCTGATTTCGCCGGTCGCGTCGGTCGCCCCGGCGGCGGCCTACTTCGTCATCTACATGGTGCTGCTGACGCTCGTCGCGCTCTTCTATGTCTGGAAGGATGGCGTGCTCTACGTTCGGGTGGGCCCGACGCTGCTCGTTGCGCTGCTGATGAGCGTCTTCGCCGTGTTCTGCGCGTTGAGCGTGGTGCTCTGGACGTGCGTCTTCCAGGCGCGGCACAAGGAGACTCGGTTCGGGCTGCGGTACTTCATGCAGTTCTGGATGTACCTGACGCCCGTGTTCTACCCGATTTCGCTCGTCCCGCCCGAACATCGCTGGCTGATCTTCGTCAACCCGATGGCGTCCGTGGTCGCGACGTTCCGGTGGGGGATTCTCGGCGTCGGCGAGGTGCCGCTCGTTCCGCTGGCCACGTCGTTCGTGGTGGCGGTTGCGGCGATGGCCGCAGGCGTCTGGTTCTTCACCGTCAACGAGTCATCCACAATCGATCGGCTGTGAGACTGTGAACACGCCGGACCCGCCGCTCGAATCCGTCCTGATCCTCCTCGATCGCGTCCGACGCGGCGATGGCTGGGACGAACATCAGGGTGTCAGCGTGACGCCCGTCCTCGAAGTGTACGGGCGCGCTGTTCGCGAATTGCGCGCGGTCGCCCTGGATGCGCGCGAGCGCATCGAGCGGGCCGCGGCGGTTGTTGCGGAAGCGCGTGAGAGCGCGCGCCGCCGGCGGCGCCGGGCGGACAAGATTGCCGCGAACCGCACGAGCGACGCGCGCCGTGACGGGTGAAGCCTACGGGAGCGGCATGAGGTGAGGGCGGGGGAAGAGAAGTTCCGGCAGCTGCTCGACGAGGCGGTCACGCTGCCCATCAGGTTCCGCCTGCGCCTGCTCGAAGAGCTGCAGGCGACCGCGGGTTTCGAGAACGAGGACGGCCTCCGCTTCACCCTCGGATCGCTCTCCGAGTACAAGCGAGCCAGGCGGCGGCGCGTGCAGCAGGAGCCGCTCGTCAGGTGGCTCGCCTCGTTCGGCGCGGGCGACGTCTTCTTCGACATCGGCGCCAATATCGGCGGTCTATCGCTCATCGCGGCGCGCCTGCACGGCGGCCGCACGCCGGTCATCGCCTTCGAGCCGGCCTTCGACAGCTTTGCGGCGCTCGTCCGCAACATTCTCGCAAACGGCCTCGCCGGGGTCGTGACGCCGCTGCAGGTTGCGCTGTTCGACGAGACGGGCGTGCGGCCGTTCTACCGGTCGCGCCTCGGCGCGGGCAGCGCGTCGCATGCCGTTGGCGAGGCGCTCGACCACGCGCGGCGGCCGTTCACGCCGGCAGCCATCGAACACGTGTTGACGTTCCGGCTGGACGACCTCGTGCGCATGTTGGGGCTGCCGCGGCCGACGCGGATCAAGCTGGACGTCGACGGCGTCGAGGACAAGGTGCTTGCCGGGGCGGTGGAGGTGCTGTCGTCGTCGCGGTGCGAGGTCTATACGGAGCTGATCGAAGCCGACGCCGCCGACTCTCGCGTGCGCGTGGTGGCGGCCTTCATGGATCGGCTGGGCTACGAACTCGCGAACGTCGTCGAGCATCGCCCGCCCGGCACCTTTCCGCGGGTGGCGGATGCCCTGTTCGTGCGGCGCTGACCGGCCCCGCCGGCCATTCTGCTCGGACCGATGAAAGCTCTCTTCGTCATGCGGCATTCCGGGTACGTTCGCAATTTCGAATCGACCCTGCGGATGCTGTGCGATCGCGGGCATCGCGTCCACGTCGCGTTTCAGAAGGACAAGAACACGCTGCTGGATCCGGTCGACACGCCGCAACGGTTCGCCGACCGCTACGCCAACTTCTCGTACGGCGAGGCTCCGGTGCGCACGGACGGGTGGGGGCTGCTTGGGCGCGAACTGCGCCTCAGTCTCGATTACCTGCGGTACCTGAGACCGGAGTACCGTGACGCGTCGAAGCTGCGGGATCGCGCCGCACGCGAGGTCTCGCCGGCGATTCTCGCGAGGGCCGAGTACGGGTTCGCGAGTGCGCCGGTGGGCCGCCGGGCGCTGGGGGCGTGGCTGCGTGTGATGGATCGCGCCATTCCGCGCGATCCGGCGATCGATGCCTTCATCGCCGAGCACCGTCCCGATGTGATGGCCGTCACTCCACTGATCGAACCTGGTTCCCCGCAGGCCGATTTCGTCCGGAGCGCGCACGCGCTCGGCGTCCGCTCGGCGCACTGCGTCGCCAGCTGGGACAACCTGACCAACAAGGGCCTCATCCACGGGCCGGTCGACCTCGTCGCCGTCTGGAACGAGGCGATGAAGCGCGAGGCGGTCGAGCTCCATGGCATCCCCGCCGATCGTGTCGTGGTCACGGGCGCGGCGGCCTTCGACCACTGGTTCGAGTGGCGTCCCAGCAGGGCGCGCGAGGCGTTCTGCTCGCACATCGGGCTGCCGTCCGACCGTCCGTATCTCCTCTACGTGTGTTCGTCGAAGTTCGTCGCCCCCGACGAGGCTGCGTTCGTCCAGAAGTGGGCGCAGCAGGTCCGCTGCGCACCGTTCCAGGCGCTTCGCGCCGCAGGGATCCTCGTGCGCCCCCATCCGCAGCACGCGGAGCAATGGCAGAACGCCGACCTGAGCAGCTTCGGCGGCGTGGTGGTGTGGCCGCCTGCGGGCGCGGCCCCGGTCGACGCCGACTCGCGCAGCGACTATTTCGATTCCATGTACCACAGCGCAGGGGTCGTCGGCGTCAACACGACGGCCGAGATCGAGAGCGCCATCCTCGGGCGCCGCGTCTTCACGCTGCTCGCGCCCGAGTTCCGCGACACGCAGGAGGGGACGCTGCACTTTCGTCACCTGCGGAGCGTCAACGGGGGCCTCGTGCGCGTCGCGCGCGATTTCGACGAGCACCTCGCCCACCTGGATGCGGCCGTGCGGGAGCCCGACGCCGAAGACGTCCAGTGCCGACGGTTCGTCGAGGCATTCGTGCGGCCGTACGGCGTCGATGTGCCCGCCACGCCGCGCCTGGTCGAAGCACTCGAAGCGCTAGCGGCCGAGCCCGCACGCGCTGGCAGCGGAGCGCCGATCTGGGCGCCGCTCATCCGGCCGCGGCTGTCGCGGCGGGCCGGGGAGCTCGAACGCGAGGCGCGCGCGGCGCAGGAGGCGAGGGCGGCCCGCGAGGCGGAGAAGGCCGCGCGCGAGGCGCGGCGCCGCGCGCGGGTGGCCGAACGCCTGGCGGCGCAGGCCCGCAAGGAAGAGGAGCGGCGGGCGCGGCGCGCGGAGGCGCTGGCGACGAGACGCGATCCGGTCCAGGCGCTCGCGGCCGACTTTGCGGCCCTTGGCTCGATCAAGCGCCGCGAGCTACTGCGGGCGGTCATGCACCAGATTCCCCGGAGCTCGTTCGTCGACATGCACGCGGCGAGCCGGCCGCGGAGGGTTGCCTACGAGGAGGCGGACATCTACATCCAGGTCCTGACGAAGGGCGAAGAATTCCGCCTGCGGGCCTGCAAGAAGGAGCCGTTCACCGTCGACTGGATTCACACGCGTATCGGGGCGGGCGAGGTGCTGTACGACATCGGCGCCAACGTCGGCATTTACTCGCTGGTGGCCGCCAAGAAGCCGGGCGGCGCGGCCCGCGTCTTCTCGTTTGAGGCGAGCTACGCGAGCGTGGCGTCGCTCTGCACCAACATCGTGCTTAACGGCGTGGGCGCGCTGATTACGCCGATGCCGGTGGCGCTCGCCGACACGACGGCGATGGACGTGTTCAGCCTGCGCGACCTCGAGCCCGGCGCCGCGCGACACGTGCTCGGCCCCGGCCAGCCCGAGGACGGCCCGACGCTCTATCAGCAGCCGGTGATGAGATTCCGCCTGGACGACCTGGTCGAATGGGTCCGCCTGCCGCTGCCGAATCACATCAAGCTCGACGTCGACGGCGGAGAGCTGGCGGTGCTCGAGGGCGCCCCGCGCACGCTGTCGTCGCCCGCGCTGCAGTCGATTCTCGTGGAGGTCTCCACCGCGCAATCGGGCGCGGTGACCGACGTCCTCGAGTGCCACGGACTGCGGCTCGACTCGAAGATCGTTCTGAAGACGAAAGCCGGCGAGTACGCCGTCTGGTACGGCGTGTTCACGCGCAGCGGCGGCGGCAAGGCGGCGCCATGAAGATCCTCTTCTTCATGCGCAGCACGGTGTACGTGCGGAATTTCGAATCGACGCTGCGCCTGCTCGCCGGACGCGGGCACCGCGTGCACGTCGCCGCGGAAGTGCACCAGTACCTTGATCCTGGGGACCTCATCGGGCGCCTCTGCCGCGAGCATCCGGAGATCACCCACGGGCTGCCGCCGGGACCGTCGGCACCGACCTGGTCGCAGCTCGGCGTCGAGCTGCGAAAGGGGATCGATTACCTGCGTTACTTCCGGCCGGAGTACCGGGACGCTTCCAAGCTGCGGTGGCGCGCCGAGCAGAAGGCGCCGGTGTTCGCCGCCTCGGCAGCATGGCGGCGCCTCGTCCTCACCCGCCGGGGCCGCTGGCTGCTCGGACGGTTCCTGCGCACGTGCGATCGGGCGTTGCCGCCGGATCCGGCGATCTCCGCGTTCATTCATGATCACCGTCCGGATCTCGTGCTCGTCACGCCGCTGGTGGAGCCCGGGTCGCCGCAGTCGGACTACCTGCGCAGCGCCCGCGCGCTCGGCATCCGCACCGGCCTGTGCGTGTACAGCTGGGACAACCTCACGAACAAGGGGCTCATTCACGACCCGCTCGACCTCGTCACGGTATGGAACCAGGCGATGAAGGCCGAGGCGGTCGCGCTCCATCGCGTCCCCGCCGAGCGCGTGGTCGTGACCGGCGCGGCGCCGTACGACCACTGGTTCACCTGGACGCCGCGCGCCTCGCGCGAGGCTTTCTGTGCCCGGGTCGGCCTCGACCCGCGGCATCCCTATCTGCTGTATCTCTGTTCGTCGAGGTTCATTGCGGGGAACGAACTGCCGTTCGTCCGGCGATGGGTCCAGGAGGTCCGCTCGGCCGCCGCAGCATTGCGCGGCGCCGGAGTCCTCGTGCGGCCCCACCCGCAGAACGCGGAACGCTGGGCCACGGCGGATGTCAGCGATTTTGGCAACGTCGTGATCTGGCCGCGAGACGGCGGCAATCCGATTGACGAGGACACGCGCGCCGATTATTACGATTCCATTCATCACAGCGCGGCCGTCGTCGGCATCAACACCAGCGCGCTCATCGAGAGCGCCATCGTCGGTCGCGGCGTCTACACGCTGCTCGCCCCGGAATTCCGCGATACGCAGGACGGCACGCTCCATTTTCGATACCTGCGGGAGGTGAACGGTGGCTTGCTCCACGTCGCCTCCGGAATCAGCGAGCATGTGTCACAGCTCGAGACGGCGCTGCGCAATCCTGACGCGGCGGCCGACAGGTGCTGGCGCTTCGTGGAAGCGTTCGTTCGACCGTACGGGATGGACGTGGCGGCGACGCCGAAACTGGTTGTCGCCATCGAGGCGACGGCCGCCGCCGGCGCCCGGCGGCCCAGTCGCGGCCCATGGTGGCGCCTCGCGGCCAGGCCGGCGCTGGCCAGCATGGCGTCGGCGATGCAAGAGGCGCGGCAGGGCGCCAACCACGCGCTGGAAGCGCGGAAGGCGGCCAAGCAGCGCGATCAGCAGGAGCGCGCCGCGCGGCGGCTGGCGCTCGAGCGGCAGGCCGCCTTTGTCGCCGAGTGCAGGGCGCGTGCCTTCGACGCCTATCTCCGTGCGCGCGAGCGGCTGCGGCCGTTGCGCGACGCGGAGGCCGGAGCCAACGGTTCGACGCCCGCCGAGCGGCGCCTGCTGGCCGCCCTCGCGCCATTATGGGACGCGGCGCCGGAGACGATCGCAGAGCTGCGACGGTATACCGCGGCGACCAGCGGCGTCCGCGCCGCCGACTACGACGACGCGCCCCGCCCGGTCAGGGCTCGCTTCGAGCGTGACCTGCGCCGGCTGCTCGTCCGCGGCGACAGCGCGCTCTGGGTGGACGAGCCCGCCGCACTCGGCGCCTTCGGGTTCGAGAGCGGCGGCAGGCGCTACAACGAGGAGACGCTGCGGTGCTTCAGGGTGGTCTCGCTGCTGCAGGACGCCTCCCTGATCAGGGAATTTCGCGGCGCGGCGCCGAGGCGCACCGTCTGGGAGATTGGCGGGTCCGGCGGATTCGCCCACCACTTCAAGACGCTGTGTCCGAACGTGACGTACC
The DNA here is from genome assembly GCA_016192845.1 of Acidobacteriota bacterium. GTDB lineage: Bacteria > Acidobacteriota > Vicinamibacteria > Vicinamibacterales > UBA2999 > MELF01. The sequence goes on along the minus strand of JACPTI010000077.1, from coordinate 70,144 downwards.
TGATGACGGCACGCCCCGAGGTGCTGCTGCCGGCGGCCGTGTATCTGATGACGCTGTTTCCGGACGCCCGGTTTCGGTTCTACGATCCGCAGAATCCGCGTGCGTTCTGGAGCGAGTGGGACGCCACCGACTTCGGCTTCGCGCCCGAGAGCATCGTCGCTCGGATGGAGCCGCCGTCACTGGATCTGACGATCGACCTGATGGCGCTCGAACGAATGCATCCGTCGCGACTCGAGATGCACGTGAGGCGCGCGTTCGATCTCGGCTGCCGGTATATCGCGTCCGTCTGTCCCTCTGGAAATCCGGACGGCGATCTCGCGTCGCCGGTACGGCCCGACCTCGAGCGTCTGTACTGGCTTCATCCCGTCTGTGCCCCGGAATCGCTGGCCCGGCGGCTCTCGTTGACGATTGGCGAGGGGCCGGTTCAACGGACCTACTTCCTCGGGTGGAAACGCCTTCTGGTGTGAACGGTTTGCCCAGAGTCGTGCTGGGGCTTCCGGCGTACGGCAGACCGGATGCGCTGCCCCGGACCCTCGAGTCGCTGCTGTCGCAGACGTGCCAGGATTTCGCGCTGGTTGCGATCGATGATGCGGCCTCGAGGGAGACGGCATCGATTATCGAGGCGTATGCCCGTCAGTTCCCGCGCATCAGCTACGAGGCGAACAGCCGCCGCCTGGGCATGGTCGGCAACTGGCGGCGGGTGTTCGCACGCGCACGGGAGTTGTATCCCGCGAGCGAATACTTTGCGTGGGTGAGTGACCACGACGTCTGGCACGCCCGGTGGCTGCAGGAGATGGTGGCGGTGCTCGACGCGCATCCCGAAGTGGTGCTCGCGTATCCGCACAACGTGCAGTTGACCGCCGAAGGCGCCCGGACGACCGAGAAGGTCAAGCTATTCGAGACGTTCGGCGTTACCAGCCGCGCAGAGCGGATGCGGCAGGCGGCGCGATACATGCGGTCGGGCGACATGATCTACGGCCTCATGCGCACCAAGGCGCTGGAAGCGGCCGGCGTGTTCCACCGCGTGATTCTGCCCGATCGGCAGGTACTGCTGGCCCTGTCGCTGTTCGGCCAGTTCCGCCAGGTGCCGGAAGTGCTCTGGTACCGCGAGTTCCTGCAGAAGTTCGACCGGCGCCGGCAGCTAAAAGCCTTCTTTCCGGACGGGGTACCTGTTCATGCCAACCTGCCGGTCCATGTACAGCACTCCGCCACGCTGCTGTGGGACTTCGCCGTGCGCGGAAGGGGAAAGCCCGCGTTCGGCCGATTGTCGGGCGTTCGGTACGCAGCGATTCAGCTGTGGTGGTCGATCGTCCGCGACATCGTACGCCCGAAATCCGATTGGCGGATGAAGGTTGCGAAATGGTTCTCGCAGCCGCGATCCGATGCTGCTACACAGCCGCGGGTCACACGGAGGCCCGAAGAAGTCGCATGAGAAACGACCGTCCCCGCGATCCCGATCAGTGGTTTCGCCGTCCGATGTATAGAAAGCCGCGGCACGCACTCGAGTTCCAGCCAGGGTCCGCGTTCTTCGAGCTTGCAGACGCCGTAGTGCGGCGGGAACGGACGCTGCTCGGCTACGAATGCCTGTATTCCCTCTGGCAGGCGGTGCGTAACGTCGCCGACGTGCCCGGTGCGGTTGCAGAGATCGGAACGTACCAGGGCGGGTCGGCGTACTTCATCGCCAGCGCGTTGGTGGCGATCACGGGCGGCGAAGTGCCAATGCGGGTCTTCGACACGTTCGAGGGACACCCGGTCGCAGCGATCACCGAGCACGACCCGTTCCATGCGCCGGGAAAGTTCAGCAAGACGCGATACGAGGACGTGCAGGCGTATCTGTCGGCGTTCCGGCAGCTGGAAATCTACAAAGGGGACGTCGCGGCGTCGCTGCCGCATCTTGCCGCTGCCGTATACCGGCTGGTCCACATCGATACGGATCTCTATCGGCCGACGATCGCATGCCTCGAGTACTTCGGTCCGTGCATGTCGCCGGGCGGCATCATCGTCATCGACGATTACGCGTCGAAGAAATGCCCGGGTGTGCCCAAGGCGGTTTCCGAATACATGCAGCAGACCGACGCGTTCGCCGCATGGGATCTGCGGACGGCGCAGGTGGCGCTGGTCAGACGGTGAAGGGCGCCACGGACATGGCGGCGGTGGAGCCTGGGCCCTCTCCGGAGCGGCTCGCGGCGCGTGCGGTGCGTGTGGCGCGGCGCGAAGCGGAGCGGTTCGCGCTGGAGACGGTCGCGGCCACCGCGTACGAGCATTACGGGGCCGTACGCGACTGGGCCCGGCGCATGTCGGAGACGAGCGGTGAGATCGCGTCGCTGACCGAGCCCGAGCGGCGGACGATTGCCGCCCTCTCCCATCTCTGGGATGCCGCCCCCGAGACGATCGCGACGCTGCGCCACTGGTGCGAGCCCATCAGCGGCGTGCGGGCGGTGGATTACGACGATCCGGCTGGCGATCTCATCGCCCGACTGCGGCGCGATTTGGCGGTGCTGCGAAAGCAGCTGGGCCAGGACCTGCTGGTGCCGGAGCCGCAGGCGCTCGGCGGGTTCGGGTACCTGAGAGCCGGCGAGCGGTACAACGCCGACACCTTGAAGCACTTCCACCTGCTCGCCGCGCTGCAGGATGCGGCTGTACTGCCGGAATTTCGCCGGACGACGGGGCGACGGATCGTGTGGGAAATCGGCGGCGGCTGGGGTGGCTTTGCCTATCAGTTCAAGACGCTGTGCCCCGACGTGACCTATCTGATTACCGGCGTTCCCGACCTGTTCCTGCTGTCCGCCGTGTATCTCATGACCGTTTATCCCGGGGTCCGATGGCGCCTCTTCGATCCCGAGGCTCCCGATGAGGTGTGGCGCGAGTGGGAGAGAGTCGATTTTGTGTTCGCGCCGGAAAGCGCGCTGCCGGTGCTGCGTCCCCCCCGGGTCGATCTGACGGTCGACGTTCTGACGCTGCGACACATGAGCGACGAGCGCGTGTCCGCGCACGTGCATCGCGCTTTCGAGTTCGGTTCGCGATACTTCTACTCGGTACTTCCGGGCGGCGATGCGCGCGACGACACCCGTCGAGTATGGCGGGCGATCGAGCAGCGGTATTGGCCGCACCCGATGCCGGCGCGCGGCGAGCCGGGACGCGCGCCGGACTGGGCGCATCTGGTCGGCTGGAGACGGCTCCTCGCATGACCACCGGTCCACGGGTGATCCTCGGCATGGCCGCGTACAACAGGCCCGATACGCTCGCGCGCACCCTCGAGTCGCTCCTCGCTCAGACGTACCGCGATTTCGCCGTCCACATCGTCGATGACGGCCCGTCGCCGGCGGTGCAGGCGATCATCGATGCCTACACGGCGCTCGATCCGCGGATCACGTACGAGGCGAACGACGGGCGACTGGGCATGATCGACAACTGGCGGAAGGCGTTTACGCGCGCTCGCCAGCTGTATCCCGGCAGCGAATACTTCGCCTGGGTCAGCGACCACGACATCTGGCATCCGCGCTGGCTCGAGGTGCTGGTGCCGGCTCTCGACGAACGTCCGGAGGTCGTGATGGCGTATCCGCAGATGCAGCGGATCTACACGCAGGAAGACCGCCGCTTCATTACCCGCCGGTTCGAGACCGTCGGCATGGTGAAGCCGACGGAGCGCTTGCGTCGCGCCATCACGTATCTGACCGCCGGCAATGCCGTGTACGGCCTGTTCCGGATCAGCGCGATGCTCCAGGCAGGCGTGTTCCGGCGTGTGCTCGCGCCGGATCGGCAGCTGCTCATGGAGCTGACGCTGCTCGGGGAGTTCCGCCACGTGCCCGAGATGCTCTGGTACCGCGAGGTGGCCGGCAACTTCAGTCTGAAGCGGCAGCGTCAGATGCTGTTTTCGGCGCGCCCGCCACTGTACAGCTATTTGCCGCCGATCATTCAGCATTTCGGTCTGCTGTTGTGGGATTTCGGTGCGCGCGGGAATGGCCGGTCCGCCTTCGGCCGCCTGAAGGGCAGTTGGTATGCGGTGCTGTTCCTCGGGTACTCGCTCAGGCGCGAGATGGTGCATGACGAAGCATGGTGGCGGAAGGTCCTCGCACGTACCGCGCTCGGCCGCGTCCTGCAGCGGCGCAATGACGAAGCGGCGGCATGAAAATCCTGTTTCTGCTCGGCGCCACGAGCCGCATTCGCAACTTCGACGAGACGCTCACCATCCTGGCGGACCGGGGCCACGAGATCCGGCTGACCGGGCGGCTGCGCAAGGGGAGCTTCGAGCTGCCGAAATCGGTACAGCACGCGCGCATTTCCGGCCGTGTGAATCCCACTCAGCGCGTCGACGAGTGGCGCGACTTCGTCGATCTCCTGCGTGGCGCGCGCGACTACGTCCGCTATTTCAACCCGCGCTACGCCCAGGCGACGCGCCTCGTCCGGCGTGCGTACGAGATTGCGCCCACCGAGTTCGTGCTCTTCTGCGAGCGTCATCCGTGGGTGAAACGGCACTGGCGGCTCACCGCGCAGGCGCTCGCGCTCTGCGAAGAGCTCGTGCCGACCGATCCCGGCTTCGAGGCGTTCCTTCGGGAGGAGCGGCCCGATCTCGTCCTGGTGACGCCGCTCGTGACCTTTGAGTCGTACCAGACCGACTACGTCAAGGCGGCGCACCGGCTCGGCGTCCCGGTGGTCTTCATCCCGTTCAGCTGGGACAACCTCACGAACAAGGGGCTGATGCGCGTGCGCCCGGACCGGGTGCTCGTCTGGAACGAGATCCAGCGACGCGAGGCGCTCGACCTGCACGGCTGCCCGCCCGACAGCGTCGTCGTCACGGGTGCGGCGCGTTTCGATGATTTCTTCGCACGCCGGGTCTCGACGCCGCGCGAGGACTTTCTCGCGCAGTTCGGCCTCGATCCGGCGCGTCCCGCGGTCCTGTACCTCGGCTCGTCGCAGCTGACCGGGCCGAACGAGATGGAGCTCGTGCGCCGCTGGGCGGAATCGCTGCGCGCGGCCGAGGACGAGGTCGTCCGCACGTGCGGCATCCTCGTGCGCCCGCATCCGGCGGTGCGCAGCTCCTGGGAGTCGGTGGATCTGTCGGACCTCGGGAACGTCGGCCTGTCACTCGATGCCAGCCGGGGCGGCGACCAGGAGCTGTTCGACTCGATCCACCACGCGCACGTCGCCGTCGGCCTGACCACGAGCGCCATGCTCGAGGCGGCGATCGTCGGCCGGCCGGTGCACACGCTGCTCATTCCGGGATTCGACGAGGGGCAGGTCGGTACCATCCACTTCCACTACCTCGTGGAGGCGTATGGCGGGCTGGCCACTATCGCGCGCGACTTCCGCGAGCATCACCTTCAACTGAGGGCGGTGCTTCGTGGCGAGCCGGCATCTTCAACCCGAAGCCGCGCGTTCGCGGAGCACTTTCTGCGCCCGCACGGGGCCGAGCGCCTGGTGTCGCCGATTCTCGCGGCCGAGATCGAGCGGGCCGCCGCCCTCGTCAAGCGGCCGCAGGCGACGAGCCCGTTGTATCCGCCGCTGCGGCGGGCCCTTCATCGCTGGCTGGTGCGCCGCCGGACCTTCAGACGCGCCGCCGTCGACGCCACCGTCATCGGCACGTCGTTGTCTCTGCGTCCGGTGAAGACCGCGCTCGAAGAAATCCAGCACGGCGCTGCGCCCGTGTTTGTTGGACCGTGGGGCGACTCGATCGCCAACGAGCTGCTGTACTGGATCCCGTTCGTGCGATGGATCGCGGCGACGTATGATCTGCCCCCCGAGCGGCTGATCGTCCTCTCCCGCGGCGGCCTGCGGGAGTGGTACGGCTCGATTGCACACAGGTTCCTCGATGCGCAGACGCTGTTTTCGGAGGCGGAGCTCGACCACTGGGTCCGGCGGACGGTGCCACAGAGCGAACAGGATCCCAAGCAGGCGGTGATGTCGCCGTTCGATGCCGAGATCGTCGAGCGCGCGGCACGGACGTTCGACCTCTCGGAGCACCAGGTGCTGCATCCATTCCTGCTGTTCCGGACCATGCGCCGGCTGCGCAGCGACCGCGCGCTCGAACAGCTGCGCGATCTCCTCCGCCACGAACGGCTGGACTGGTCGGTGGCGGCCTCCGGCGATGGGCTTCCGCGATCGTCTGTCGCGGTCAGCGCGGCGTTCACGGCGGCGCTTCCCTTCACGCCTGAGAATCAGCAGCTCCTGACCGAGCTCATTGCGCAGGTGTCAGCGGAGGAGGAGGTGGTCCGGGTGGACGGATTACCGTTGCCGAAGCAGATGCAGGCGCTCGCGCGGGTCCGGGCATTCGTCGGCGGCTACGGCGATCTGGCGATTCTCGCGGCGTTCTGCGGGACGCCCGCCACGGTCTATCACAGCGAGCGGTTGCCGGACGATCAGCTCGATCGCCTGCAGGCGGCGGCTGCCGGCGGCTGGGGAACGGTGACTGTCGAACGCGCGCGCCGGTTCAAGCGGGTCCACCTGCCCGCCACGGCACATATCTGATGCGGCTGTTGTTCTCGGTCGCCAGTTTCGGGTTCCTCCGCAACTTCGAGCCCGCGCTGCGGCTCCTGGCGGAGCGGGGCCACCAGCTGCACCTCGTCGCGGAGCGGAAGGACAGTGTCGGCGGCTTCCGCACCGTCGAAACCCTGGTTCGCGACTATCCGGGGCGCGTGACGTACACGTACGCGGCCGACCGCAGGCAGTCGCCCTGGCAGACGCTGGGGAATGCCCTTCGGCTGTCGCTCGACTACTGGCGCTACCTCGATCCCCGATACGGCCGCTCGCCGACGCTGCGCGCCCGCGCCGAGCGCCAGGCGCCCGCTGCGGCGGCGCGTCTGCCGCGGGTTCCGCTGATCGGTTCGGCGGCGGCCATGCGCGCGTGGCGCCGCTTGATCGCCTGGCTCGAGCGAGCGATCCCGCCGGCCGAATCCGCCGAGCGCCTTCTGGCGGAGGAGCGCCCCGACCTCCTGCTGCTGACGCCGCTGCTGTACTTCGGTTCGCACCAGGTGGACTACGTGCGCGCCTCGCGGCGGCTCGGTATCCGCACCGTCCTCGGTGTCGGCAGCTGGGATCACCTGACGACCAAGGGGCTCATCCACGAAGCGCCGGACCACGTCATCGTATGGAACGAGATGCAGCGGCGCGAGGTGGCGGAGCTGCACGGCGTCGACCCGGCGCGCGTGATCGTGACCGGCGCTCAGGCCTACGACGCCTGGTTCGCGCAGCAGCCGAGCGTCCCTCGAGCGGAGTTCTGCCGCAAGGCGGGGCTTCCGGACGATCGCCCGCTGCTGCTGTATCTGTGCTCGTCACCGTTCATCGCGCCGTACGAGGTCGGGTTCGTGCGCCGCTGGATTGCAGCGGTGCGGACCGCTGCCGATCCCGAACTGCGCCGGGCCGCGATTCTCATCCGGCCGCATCCGCAGAACGCGGAGCAGTGGCGGGAGTTCAACCCTGCGGAAGCCGAAGCGGTCGCCGTCTGGCCGCCGGCGGGCGCCAATCCGGTGGACCGGCAGGCGCGCGCCGACTACTTCGACTCGATGTACTACAGCGTCGCGACCGTCGGCGTGAACACGAGCGCGCTCATCGAATCGGGCATCATCGGCCGTCCCGTCTTTACGGTGCTGGCAGAGGACTTCGCGGACCAGCAGGAGGGGACGCTGCACTTCCAGCATCTGAAGAATGTGAACGGCGGATTGCTCTCTGTCGGCCGGACTCTGGAGGAGCACCTCGAGCAGGTGACCCGCGCGCTTCGCGGCGACCACGACGCCGCGAAGGGGCGCGCGTTCGTCGAAGCGTTCGTACGCCCCCACGGCCTGCACGTGCCTGCAGCGGAGCGGTTCGTGGACGCCATCGAAGGCACGGCGGCGGCCCCGCAGCCGGAGGCGCGGCGGACCCCGGCGTCGATCCGCGCGCGGCGCCTGCTCCTGGGCCCGCTCGCCCTGGTCGCCCACGTTGCCGCGCGCCGTCGGCAGGAGCACCGCGCGGATCAGCCGGCGACCGGCGTTGCGGGCCGCCGACTGCGAATCCTGTTCACCATGGCCTCCCCCGAGTACCTGCGCTATTACGACTCGACGATACGGCTGCTGGCCGACCGCGGTCATGCCGCCTCGATTGCGGTGAATTCCCCGCGCGAGCGCAAACACGCGCGGCTCGGCCTGATTGACGACAGGCGGATCGTGGTTGCCGGCGTGGTGCCGGAGCGGCAGGACGTGTGGGCGCCGCTGGCGCGTGCCGTGCGCGGCACGATGGACTTCGTGCGGTACCTCGACCCGCGGTTTGCCGACGCCCCCGTGCTCCGCAACCGGATGTACCGCAAGGTGCTGCCGGCGCTGCTCAGGCCGCTCGACCGCATCCGCTCTCTGGGGCCGTCCAGTCTCGCCCGCGTGTTCCGGCTGCTGCAGGCGGTCGAGCGCGCCGTTCCGGTGAGCCGCAGGGTCCTGCGCTTCCTGCGCGAGCAGAAGCCGGACGTCGTCATCGTCTCGCCGCTCGTCGATGCCGCCTCCGACCAGGTCGACACCGTGCGCGCCGCGCGGGCGGCCGGCATTCCGGTCATTGCGGGCATCGCGAGCTGGGACAACTTGACGAACAAGGGGCACATGCGCGTGGAGCCCGACGCGGTCACCGTCTGGAATCAGCAGCAGAAGGCCGAGGCCGTCGAGCTCCACGGCGTGGCGCCGGATCGCGTCATCGTGACGGGCGCGCAGCTGTTCGACCGCTGGTTCGATCGCGAGCCGAGCATGCCGCGGGCGGACTTCTGCCGAATGGTGGGGCTGCCCGATGAACGGCCGTTCATCCTCTTCACCGGGTCGTCGGTGTTCATCGCGCGGTCGGTGCACGAGGTGCCGTTCGTCCGCCGCTGGATCGAAGGGCTGCGTGCCGCCTCCGATCCGATGCTGCGCGAGGCCGCGGTGCTCGTACGCCCGCATCCGTTCAATCCCGAGGCGTGGATCACGGCGGACTTCTCCGACCTCGGTCCGGTCGCGATCTGGCCGCGCGCGCGGTACACGCCGGCGGCCGAGGAGGCGCGGGCGTCGCTCTTCGACTCGTTGTACTACTGTCACGCCGCCGTGGGCATCAACACCAGCGCGATGATCGAGGCGGCAATCCTCCGCAAGCCGGTGTTGTCGATTCTGTCGCCTAAGTTCGCGGGCACGCAGGACGGCACCCTGCACTTCCGCTACCTCCGCCCCGAGAATGGCGGGTTCCTCCGCGTCGCCGGCTCCATCGACGAGCACCTCGATCAGCTGGCGGCGGTGCTGCGCGATCCGACGCTCGTCCGCCGTGAGACCGGGCAGTTCGTCGCGTCGTTCATACGGCCGCACGGCCAGACGAGCGCCTGTACACCCGTGCTGGCCGACGCGATTGCCCGCGTCGGCTGGAAGGGCGCGACGCCGCGTCCCGACGCGATGACGTCCCGCGCGCTGCGGGTGCTCGTATGGCCGATCGCCGTCGCGATGTGGGGCTGGACGACGGTCGAACAGATCTGGCGCGCCGCCTCCCAGCCGGCAGCCGAAGCGGCAGACGCCCCCTCGCCGCGCACGGTGTTCGGCAGAGTGCAGCGCGCCGTGCGCGTCAGCGGGCGGCGCATCGGGGGGCGCGGCCCGCACCTCGCGCGGGGGGCGGCGCGCGGGATCCGCCGCCTGCCGCGGGTACTGCTGCGCAACGTGCGCCACGCCCGCTACTACGTGGCGACCGTCGTCCTGCAGCGAGCGGCCAAGAATGGGAGTGATCGTGCGTAAAATCTGCATCTTCATCGGCTCGCGCGCCAACTACAGCAGCATCAAGTCGGCCATGCGCGCCATCGACGCGCATCCGGATCTGCAGCTCCAGCTCGTCGTGGGGGCGTCGGCACTGCTCGATCGTTTTGGGTCGGTCGTCGACCTCATCGAGGCCGACGGGTTCACGGCCGCGGCGCGCGTCACGATGATCGTCGAGGGCGAGACCCCGGCGACCATGGCCAAGTCCACCGGCCTCGGCCTGCTGGAGCTCCCGACCATCTTCGAGATGCTGAAGCCGGATGTCGTGATGAGCGTCGGCGACCGCTTCGAGACGATGGCAACGGCCGTGGCCGCCGCCTACATGAACATCCCCGTGGCGCACACGATGGGCGGCGAGATCAGCGGGACCATCGACGAAAGCATCCGTCACGCGGTCACGAAGCTGTCGCACGTCCATTTCCCCGCCAACGTCGCGGCGGCCGAACGCATCATCCGCATGGGTGAGCCGCCCGAGACTGTGCACGTGGTCGGATGTCCCCGGATCGATCTGGTCGCGGAAATCGCGCGCGCCGACGACGGCATCCCGCACGCGGAATGGTTGACGCGGGAAGGCGTCGGGGCTCACGTCGATCCCAGCCGGCCGTTCCTGCTGGTGAATCAGCACCCGGTGACGACGGAGTACGGTCACGGCAAGGAGCAGATCTGGGAGACGCTGATGGCGCTGGAGGAGCTCCAGATGCCCACGATCATGCTGTGGCCCAATGTCGACGCCGGCTCGGAAGACATTGCTACGGGGATACGGACATTCCGCGAGAAACGCGCGCCCACGCACATGCACTTCTACAAGAATCTGCCGATCGAAACCTACATCCGGCTGATGTTGTTGTGCGGGTGCGTCGTCGGCAACTCGAGCGCGCCGATCCGGGAGGGCGCGTTTCTCGGCGTGCCGGCGGTGAACATCGGCACGCGCCAGCGGGGACGCGACCGGGGGCCCAACGTGGTCGACGCCGGCTACAACCGCGACGAGATCGTTGCGGGGGTCCGGCAGCAGCTCGCGCACGGCCGGTATCCGTCCGATCCGCTCTACGGCGACGGGAACGCGGGTGGCCGCATTGCCGATCTGCTCGCCCGTGTGCCGCTGACGGTCCAGAAGCGCCTGGTGTTCGCCCAGGCAGTAGGCAGTAGGCAGTAGGCAGTAGGCAGTGGGCAGCAAGAACTTACTGCGGACTGCCGACTCCGATCGTATGAACGTCCTCGGCGTCGTGCCGGCGCGCGGCGGCTCGAAGGCGATTCCGGGCAAGAACCTGGCGCCGGTCGCGGGACGGCCGCTTCTTGCCTACACCGCTGACGCGGCGCGCGCCAGCAAGCGGCTGACGCGTGTCGTGGTCAGCACCGACGACGCAGCCATCGCGGAGGCGGCGCGCGCGCTCGGCCTCGAGGTGCCATTTCTGCGTCCGGCCGGGCTGGCGGCCGACGACACGCCGATGCTGCCGGTGCTCCAGCACGCGGTGCGCGAGCTGGCGCGCGGGGGATTTGCGGCCGACGCCGTGGTGCTGCTGCAGCCCACGTCGCCGCTCCGCCGCGCGGAGCACATCGACCGCGCGATCGAGCTCCTGGAGCAGACGGGCGCCGATTCGATCGTCAGCGTGGTGGAGGTGCCGCATCAGTTCACGCCGGTGTCGGTGATGCGTCTCGACGGCGAGCGGCTGTGTCCCTACCTCGCCGACACCTCGGTGGCCCGCCGCCAGGACAAGCCGCGCGTCTACGCCCGGAACGGGCCGGCGGTGCTTGCCGTCCGGACGCGCGTGCTGGAACAGGGCTCCCTCTACGGTGACGACTGCCGCCCGCTCGTGATGACGGCCGGTGAGTCGGTCGATGTCGACGGCCCCGAGGATCTGGCGCTTGTGGAGCTGATGCTCGGCGACGGCCGGCTGCGGATCCCGTACCGCCGCACGGACGAGTACCAGAAGGTGGACGTCAGCCGGCTCCGGCCGGGCGACTCCTACAAACAGCTGATTGAAAAGCGGACGCACCCGATCGATGAACTGGTGCGCGTCCACGGGAAGATTCCGGACGACCTGCTGACGCCGCGTCCGTGTCCCACGTGCGGAGCGGACGACGCGACGCTCGAGCTCGAGAAGGATCACATGTGGATCGTGCGCTGCTCGGCATGCGATCTCGTCTATGTGAACCCCACCTTCGACGAGGCGCATTACAAGAAGGTGTATCGGTCGGCCGAGTATCAGGAGATCGTCCGCGACCTTGGCATCCGCAGCCATCAGTACCGCGTAGAGCGGTTCGGCCGCGAGCGCGTCGACATCATGGCACAGCATCTGCACGCCGAGCGCCCGCGGATCCTGGATGTCGGCTGCAGCACGGGGTTCGTCGTCGAGGCGGCGCGCGATCGCGGGTGGGATGCCCTCGGCCTCGACCTGAATCCTTCGGCCGTCGAGTACGGGCGCAGCCGCGGCCTCGATCTTCGCAATGTCGCCCTGGACGATGCAGGATGCGAGCCGGCCAGCTTCGATGCGGTCTGTCTGTTCGACGTGCTCGAGCACCTGCTCGATCCGGTGCGCACGCTGCGCGCGTCGGTCCGGCTGCTGAGGCCGGGCGGCATCGTATTTCTGTACGTGCCCAACTACGACTCGGCGTCGCGGTTGTTGATGGGAAAGGATGCGCACTTCATCTGGCCGACGCACCACCTGAACTACTACACGCCGGCGACCATCCGGGATCTGTTGCGGCGCGAGGGACTGCGCACCGAGTATCTCGCGACGGAAGGACTCGATCTCGTCGACTATCTCTGGTACCGCCGGGAGGTGCACGGCAAGCGCGACGAAGGGGTCGAGGAAATCGCGGACCTGCTGCAGTTCTTCGCCAACGCCGGCGCCTACGGCAAAAACCTTCGCGTGATCGGGCGGAAGCAGGGATGAAGGTTCTCTTCGCAGGGCTCCACTTGGCGCAGTTCCGGAACTTCGATTCCGTCGTGCTGGAGCTGGCCTCGCGCGGGCACCTGGTGCATCTGACGGCGGAGGAGCCGGAGGCGCTCGGGGGCGAGCAGCTCGTCGAGCGCCTGGCCGCCGGGCATTCCGGCATCACGTGGGACCTCCTGCCGTCGCTCGAGAACGAACCGTGGTTCGACGCGGCCCGGCGCATGCGGGTGGCGCTCGACTACGTGCGTGCCCTCGAGCCCCGGTATCCGGACAAGCTGCGGGTCCGCGCCGCGGAGCGCACGGCGCGCATCGTCCGGTGGGCGACGCGCGCGCCGGTCGTCGGCCGCCGGGGCACGCTCGCTGCGCTCACGCGCTTCGAACGTCTGATGCCGACCAGCGAGCGCATGGTCGAGTACCTGCGTGGCCATGCTCCCGACGTGCTCGTCCTCATCGCCCTGACCTACTCGCGCTCGCAGCAGCTCGACCTGCTGAAGGCGGCGCGGGCGCTGAAGCTGCCGGTGTCGGCCGCCATCCTCAGCTGGGACCATCTGTCGAGCAAGGCGTTGATCCATGTCGTGCCCGACCAGGTGATCGTCTGGAACGACGTCCAGCGGCAGGAGGCGATCGAGATGCACGGGCTGCCCGCCGATCGCATGGTCCTGACCGGCGCCCAGTGCTACGACCAATGGTTCATACGCACGCCGGAGCGCAGCCGCGAGGCCTTCTGCGGCGCAGTTGGCCTGCGGGCGGACCGTCCGTTCGTGTTGTGGGTGCATTCCGCCCTCACACCCGCGCCGGACCCGCCGGAGCCGGCGCTCGTGGTGCGGTGGATCGAGGCGCTGCGCCGCCATCCGGATCCGCGGCTGCGCGACCTCGGTGTGCTGGTGCGCCCGCATCCCGAGAGGGTGAAGGAATGGACGGGCATCCGGCTCGACCGGTTCGCGAACGTCGCGTTTCACGGCCGGAACCCGATCGACCGGGAGTCCCGCGGCGACTACTTCGACTCGCTGTACTACAGCGCCGCCGTGATCGGCCTCGTGACGACCGCCTTCGTGGAGGCGGCGATCGTCGAACGGCCGGTGCTGACGTTTACGCTGCCCGAGTACCGGATGCATCAGGAGGAGATGATTCACTTCCGGTACCTGACAGGCGACCAGGGAGGCCCGCTCAGGACGGCTGCCGATCTCGACACGCACTTCGCGCAGCTGGTCGAGGCCATTGCGCTGGACGGATCGCGCGACCGGCGGAATCGGCAGTTCCTGAAGACCTTCGTGCGGCCCGCCGGCCTCGAGACGCCGGCCACGCCGACATTCGCGGACGCGCTCGAACGGCTGCACCGCGAGGGCGCGCGTCCCGATCCGTCGCTCGACCGAGGCGTCTGGCTTCGTCCGCCGGTGACCGCGGCGGCCGCATGGTCGCGCGGCGGCGTCGGCCGATGGTTGATGAACGATCAGCGTGCCGACGCCCTGGACGAGCACGCCGCGTCCGTCGAACGGTCGGTGGACGCGCGGCGGCGGGCGAAGGAGAGGCGGCAGCACGACAAGGTGCGCCGCAAGGCGTGGCGGCGCCGCCGCGACACGGCGATGCGGGCGGGCAAGGTGGTCAAGAGCACCCTGCGCAAGACACGCCACCGGATCGCCGTGACGACCTATCGCGCGCTCTACATGGTGGGGCTGTGGCGCGGCCAGCTGCCGGGCAGCCAGGGCGAGTGACCCAGCCAAGGGCTCCGTCCTTGATGTCCCGGCAGAGCCCTTGGCTGGCCGCCAGTATCTCTTGGCGCGCGTCGCGCGCCTAGGACCGCTATGCGGGCCACAACGAGTACAGAATTCGCGCATCGAGCCGCATAGCGGTCCAATGCGGGCGATTGTGCTGACCAGTGCTCTCCGACGCCACATGTACGTGGCGAACAGTCTTGCGTCGCGGCTCGAGGTTGCCTGCGTGTGGCGCGAGCAGAAGGCGTTCGATCCGCTCAAATACGCGGCGTCGGACGAGGACGCCTGCGTGATCAGGCTTCACTTTGCGGACCGCGACGCGTCCGAGGAGGCCTACTTCACCGGCGCGACCGGTGTCGGGCCGCCGTCGCGGCAGGTGGCGGCGGGCGGCTGCAACGACCCGGACGAGATCGCGGTGATGCGCCGCTTCGAGCCCGACGTCGTGCTGGTGTTTGGGACCGGCCTGCTGAAGCGGCCGATGATCGACAGCTTTCCCGGACGCATCATCAACATCCACCTCGGCCTCTCCCCGTACTACCGCGGCGCGGGGACCAACTTCTGGCCCCTCGTCAATGGCGAGCCGGAGTACTGCGGCGCGACCATTCATTTTCTCGATGCAGGCGTCGATACCGGTCCGATCATCGCCCACGTGAGGCCGGACATTCGTGCCGGCGACGGTCCGCATGACATCGGGAACAAGGCGATCGTCGCCGCCGCGCGCGCGCTCGGCGACGCAGCACTCGCCCTGGGCGCCGGCGGCGTCGATGCCGTCGCGCAGACCGGCGAGGGGTGTGTGTACAAACGCGCGGACTTCTCGGCGGCGGCAGTACGCCGCCTCTACACGAACTTCGAGACCGGGATGATTGCCAACTATCTTCGCAACAAGGCCGCACGCGATGCGCTGCTCTCGCTCGTCGTCATGAAAGGGCGCCGAGCGTGAGCGGCCACACGTGCCTCGTGGTGATGTATCACTACGTGCGGGACAGCGCGGCGACGGCGTTTCCCGACATTCGCGCGCTTGCACCGGTACTCTTCGATCGGCAGCTCGATTGGCTGCAGGGACAGTACACGGTCATCGACCTGCGGCGCTTCGAGGCGGCGCTCGACCGCGAGGAGAGTCTGCCACCGAATGCGGTCCTCCTGACGTTCGATGACGGCTTGATCGACCATTACGACACCGTGCTGCCGCTGCTGCGCGCCCGAGGGTTGCGCGGCACGTTCTTCCTCTCGCAGGACGCCTGCGGCACGTCGCCGCGGCTGCTTGCCGTTCACAAGGTGCAGCTGCTGCTCGCGCGTCTCGGTGTGGAGGCATTCAGCCGCGCGTTGCTCCAGGCCTGCGCTGCGCCGGGAATCCCCCGTGCGGCCGGCCCCGAGGTCTTCGGCGTGGCTCCGTGGGAGGATGACAACGACCGCGCCATCAAGCACTTCGTCAGCCACCAGTTGCCGTTCACCGAGGCCGAGCGCGTGCTGGAAGAGCTGTTCACGCGCTACATCGGGGATTCGGCGGCGTTCGCCGGGCGCCTGTACCTGAATCCCGGGATGATTCAGGAGATGGCCGCTGCAGGGATGACGTTTGGATACCACACGCGGAGCCATCGCATGCTCGCGCGCCTCTCGCCCGGCGAGCAGGAGGACGAGCTCCGTCCCGGTGTCGCGTGGATCCGCGCCCTCACGGGACAGGCCACGGTTCCGTTCTGCTACCCCTGGGGGGGGCCGCACACCTACACGCGCGAGACGCTGCGCATCCTGCGCGAGTCGGGCTATTCGCTCGCATTCAACACGGTCCGCCGCCGCGTGAAGCCGGGCCGCGAGAACCGGTACGAGCTGCCACGGGTCGACACGCGCGATCTGCCCCCGTACACTGCGGCCGAGCCTCCGCCGGCCGAAACGTTCTCCCGGGAGGACGCGTGACGGAGGACCTGAGGGCGGCAGCAGCATTCCAGTCCTACCTGCGTGCACGGGACGCCGTGCTGGCCATGACGCGCGCCGGCGCGGGCAGCGCGGAGGGAAGGCCGAGCGCGTACTGGGCGGAAGAGCTCGAGTACATCGAGTACATCGAGTACATGATCGACGCCTCGCCGCTCATCGTGAACAAGCTCCGCCACCATGCCTACCACATCACGAGCGTGCGCCCGTACGATTACCGCAACAAGCGCGACGGCCGCCGGGAGCACTTCAAGGCGCGCCTGCAGGCGCTGCGTGCCATCGGCGGCGACAGCCTGCTCGTGCCGGAGTCGCCGGCACTCGGCGGGTTCGGCTACCCGATCGATGGGCGTCTGCTCAACGTCGACACACTGAAGTTCTACGAGGTGCTCATCGGCATGGAGCGTGGCGGCGTGCTGGACGCCGTCCGAGGGCTCGATCGGCCCGTCGTCTGCGAGATCGGCGCGGGGTGGGGCGGCTTCGCGTATCAGTTCAGGACCCTCTTTCCCCGCGCAACGTACGTCATCGTCGATCTGCCGGAATTGTTCCTGTTCTCGGCAACCTACCTCGGCGTCGTGTTTCCCGACGCACGGCTGCTGTTCGCGGGCACGTCCGAGACGTCGGCGGTCGACGGCTGGCGCGATGCCGATTTCGTGTTCGTGCCCAACTTCCTGTGCCGCCTCGCCTCCGTGCTGTCGCTGGACCTGACGATCAACGTTGCGTCGTTTCAGGAGATGACCGACGCGCAGGTGCGCGGGTATGCGTCCATGGCGGCGACGGCCGGTTGCCCCCTGCTGTACAGCTTGAATCGCGAGCGCTCCCCGTACAACGCGCAGCTGACGAGCGTCAGTCTGGCCCTTTCGGACTCCTACGATCTCACCGAGGTGGCCGTCCTCGAGACCGACCACATAAGTGCGGTGAAGCGGCCGCCCAAGACGCCCTCCAGACCCTACGCTTCCGCCGAACCGAGGTACCGGCACCTGGTCGGACGGCTCGCCCCGGCGTTCCGTCGGCGTAGCGTTGCCGCTGTGCCACGCCCGACGGCGTCCACCGCGGCCGGTGGCAGCCCTCGCGTCGTGCTCGGGATGACGCTGTACAACAACGCGCGACGGCTGCCGCACGCGCTGGAGTCGCTGCTGGCGCAGACGTACTCGAATTTCGCGCTCCTGATGCTGGACGACGCCTCGACGGATGACACCGAGGCGATCGCGCGGCGATATGTCGAGCGCGACCGCCGCCTGCGGTACATCAGACACGCAGAGCGGCAGGCGATGATTGCCACCTGGCGCGAGGTCGCGGAAACGGCCGCGCGGGAGTGGCCCTCCGCGGAGTACTTCGCGTGGGTGAGCGACCACGACTGGTGGCATCCGCGGTGGCTCGAACGGCTCGTCGCGGAACTCGACTCCGATGCGGGGACCGTACTCGCCTATCCGGTGACCCGACGCGTGCTGCCGAACGGGCAGGAGATCGACAAAGGTCCCCGTCTGTTCGACACCGCCGCGTACGTGGACCTTGACGCCAGGTGGAAGCACCTCTGCCGCGAAGGCGTAGGCGCAGGCGACATGGTGTACGGGCTGATGCGGCTCGATGCGCTTCAGCGGGCCGGCATCTTCCGGCCGGTGCTGCGCCCCGATCGGCTGCTCGTCGCCGAGCTCACGCTGCAGGGCCGCATCCGCCAGGTGCGCGAGGTGCTCTGGTCGCGGCGGCAGTCCAACGGCACCAGCATCGAACGGCAGGCGACGACGCTGATGCTGCCGGACGCAATGCCGCGCTGGTTTTCCTGGCCGCCGTGGCTGCAGCACATCTTCGTGCTCTGGCGTGAGTACGTGGCCCGCAACCACCGTTTTCTGAACCTCACGCGGCGGCAATGGGTGGGGATGCTCCTGCGGTACCAGGTCACCTACGGATGGCGGCACTTCCGCAAGACGGAGACGTCGCATGCGCTCGGCCGCGCGATCAGCCGGCTGTTCTGGCTGAAGAAGCAGATCAAGCACTACTACCATCACGCGGTCTACAACACGCTCGTCGGCGCCAGGACGGCGAGGGGACGGATGCGCCGCGCGGCGCGCCGCGCGGTGTACGAGGTGCTGATGCTCACGCACCGGCTCGGGCTTCGCGGTTCCGGCGGCTCGCCATCACCCTGATCGTGTCGGCGAAATACCCGCGCCTGCACGTGCTCGCCGCGTCGTTCTGGCGCGAGTGGCACCGCGAGCTGCGGCGGCAGGCCGGCGACGAGCGGCTGCCGTACCAGATCCGGGTGCGCCTGCGCCACGCGGCGGATCGCGCGCTCCGCCGGTCTGCGGTCGAAGAACAGCGCGGCGTCGTGCCGCGCTGGAATCGGCGGGCGCTCGCCGATGCGGCTCCGACCCGGCTGTCTGCGGATGACGAGCAGCGCGGCCGCCGGCTCGCGATGGAGTGTGGAATCGTGCCGGGACAACCGATTGTCACGGTCGAAATAGGGCAGCGCGCCGACCGGTTGTCCGACGCCATCGAGCGCCTGTCTGCCGAGGGCTTCCGGATCGTGCGCATCGGCAACCCCGTGGCGGGACCGTTGCGCGGCCGGGATGTGCTGGACGTGGCGTCAGACCCCCGCCGAACGCCAGTGCTCGACCTGTACCTGCTCCTGACCAGCGCGTTTGTGGTCTGCAGCAGCGCCGAGCTGCAGCAGGCCGCGTTGATCGGCCATACCCCGTCGCTGCGGATCGACGCTCACGACGCGTTCACGGCCTATCCGGTGCGGCGAGATGGCATCTTCACGCTGGCCACGGCCGTCGATCTCGACACCGGCCGTCCGCTGGCGATTCAGGAGCTGTTGACCGAACGCTACTTCCGCAACTCCCGCAACTACGGCTACCGGGCGACGAGCGCGGCCGAGATCACCGCCGCGGTAGGGGAGATGGTGGAGGGCGTTCGCACCGGGTGGCGCGAGAGCGACGCGCAGAGACGGTTTCGCCAGGCCGTCGCGGATGCGGGCGTCGCGATGGGACACGTCCGTCACGTGGCCGAGTGGGACGGGGCGAGCGGGTTCATCGGCGACGGCCGGTTGGCCCGTGTGCAGGCGGAGCGCGCGCTGTGAGTCGCATCCTGTTCGTGATGCTTCACCCGGGCTTCGTGCGGTACTACGACGATGCGCTGCAGGCGCTGGCGGCCGCCGGCCACGACGTGCACGTTGCCTTCGAGGTGAGCCGGACGAAGCTTGGCGAGGATGTGACCGCCAGACGGCTGGCGGAGCGCTCGCCCGGCGTGACCTGCGGCTCGACGCCGGAGCGGCCGGAGAGCGTCCGCGAGTTCCTCGCCCGGGGCGACCGCGAGGCAATCCGCAGCGGCGCGCCGCTGGCGTCGTCGCCCTGGTCACGCGAGGGACGCGAGGAAGCGTGGGAGAGCCTGGCGACCACGGTCCGCCTGCTCGTCGACTACCTCCGGTTCTTCGATCCTGTGTTTGCGTACGCCGCGGCGCTGCGCGCCCGCGCCGAGAAGCGTGTGCCGCAGGTGTATCGCCGCTGGATCCGCCTCGTGGCCCGCGGGGGCGCGGCGGCGCGGACGGCGCTGGCAGGCGCGCTTTCGGCGGTCGAGTACACGATCCCGCCCAACCGGACGCTCGAGGCATTCGTGCGAGAGCACAATCCGGATCTGCTGCTGGTGACGCCCCTCGTCGAGCTCGGATCGCAGCAGGTGGACTACATCAAATGCGCCCGGCAGCTCGGCATCCGCAGCGCGTTATGCGTGGCGAGCTGGGACAACCTGACGAGCAAGGGCCTCATCCGCGTCATTCCAGAGCATGTCGTCGTCTGGAACGAGGCGCAGAAGCGGGAGGCCGTCGAGCTGCACGGCGTCGCGCCCGGGCGGGTGGCCGTCACCGGTGCGCAGCTCTTCGACCCGTGGTTCGAGGCAAGGCCGAGCCGCTCGCGTGAGGATTTCTGCCGGACGGTCGGACTCGATCCCGGCCGCCCGTTCCTGCTCTACGTTGGATCCTCGGTGTTCATCGCGCCGGACGAGGTGCCGTTCGCCGACGAGTGGCTGGCGGCGGTGCGCGCCAGCGCCGATCCCGCCGTGGCGCGCCTCGGCGTGCTGATTCGGCCGCATCCGGCCAACGCCCGCCAGTGGCAGGCGTTCGATGCGTCGGGGTTCGGCAACGTCGCGCTCTGGCCGCCGATTGGAACGGACCCGACCGCCCCCGACTTCCGCCGCGATTACTTCGATTCGCTGTACTACAGCGCCGGCGTGGTTGGCATCAACACCAGCGCACAAATCGAGGCCGGCATCGTCGGCCGGCCGGTGTTCACGGTGCGGGCCCCGCAGTTCGCTCACGCGCAGGAGGGCACGCTCCACTTTCAGTACCTCGTCGGCGGGACGGGGCTGGTCCGGGCGGCTGCAAGCCTCGACGAGCACGTCCGGCAGCTGGCGGAAATCGGCGGCGGCACGAGCGCCGGCGCGGCCGGCGGCGAGTTCGTGCGATGGTTCGTCCGTCCGCAGGGCATCGACGTTCCGGCGGCCCCCGTGTTCGCGCGCGCGATCGAGGCGCTGGCACGCCTCCCTCGTCCGGCTCCACGCGATGCCGCATGGCGGTGGACGGCGCTGCGCCCCCTCGCATTTGTGCTGGCGCGCGTCGCGCGGGCCCTGGCAGAGGATCGTCCGCTCTGGGTGTACGCGATCCGGCCGTTCGTCACGGCGGCGGTCCGGACGTGGGCGCTGGCATTCCGGATCCACGAGGCCTGGCACCGCAGCGTGACGAGCGGCCTCAGGCGGACGGGCCGGCGCGTGTACTGCGTGTGGTACGAGTCATCTCGAGAAGCGCGCAAGCGGATGCGGCGGGCGACCAGGAAGGTCGCGGCCGCGATCCGCACCGCAGGGGTGGCGGCCAAGCGCCTGGCGCGTCGCGCCGAGGGCGCCATCGGGCGCGTCGTCGGCCGCCAGCTGTGACCGGCCCCACGGCGATGGCGACTCGGCCCGCGGAAATCGCTGGAGTACCTGGATGAAGCTGCTGTTCTTTGCCCGCCACTGGTCGTACCTGCGCAACTTCGAGGCCGCCATCGAGGATCTCGCCCGGCGCGGCCACCGCGTGCACATGGCCGCCGACGTCGAAGAATCGATGGGCGGCCGGCAGATGATCGAGCGGCTCGTGGCGCGGTATCCCGAGCAGCTCTCGATGGGCGAGTCACCGGCCCGGCATGTCGGCCCCTGGTTCGATCTGACGCGGCGGATCCGTCACGGGCTCGATTACCTGCGCTACCTCGAACCGCTCTATGCGACCACGCCGCACCTGCTGGCGCGCGCCCGGCAGCGGACGCCGCGTGTGGTGCTCGCGCTCCTCACGCTGTCGTTCTTCGGGAGCGATCGCGGCCGCCAGCGGCTGGCGCGCCTCCTCCGCGCGCTCGAGCGCGCGCTCCCGCGCATGAAGGCGACCGAGGAGTTCATTGCGGCGCATCAGCCCGATGCCGTGCTCGTCACGCCGCTCGTCGACCTTGGATCGCCGCAGATCGACCACGTGCGCGCCGCCAAGGTGCTGGGCACGCGCACCGTGCTCCCGGTCTGCAGCTGGGACCACCTCTCGACGAAGTCGCTGCTGCGCTTCGTACCCGACGCGGTGATCGTGTGGAACAACGTGCAGCGCACCGAGGCGATCGAGATGCACGGTGTGCCTGCGGAGAAAATCATCGTCACCGGCGCGCAGTGCTACGACCAGTGGTGGGGGCGCCGTCCGTCACGCAGCCGAGAGGTCTTTTGCGAGCGCGTCGGACTCCCTTCGGACAGGCCGTTCGTGCTGTACGTCTGCTCGGCGCTCTTCCACAACACGGCCGACGAGCCTTCGTTCGTCCTCGACTGGATCGAAACGCTGCGATCGAGCGACGACCCGCGCCTGAAGGACATCGGGATTCTCGTGCGGCCGCACCCGGCCCGCCTGAAGGAGTGGCAGGGGGTCGACCTCACCGGCTACCGGAACGTGGCGTTCTGGGGCGCTCATCCGGTCGACGCCGAGGCGAAAGACGACTACTTCGACTCCATCTACTACAGCGCCGCGGTCGTGGGGCTGAACACGAGCGCGTTCCTCGAGGCCGCGGTCATCGGCAGACCGGCGCATACCGTGCTGGTGCCGGAAATCTCAACCAGAAATCAGGAAGGCACGCTCCACTTCCGGTACCTTCTCGCGGGCCTGCTGCGCGCCGCGCGGTCGCTCGACGAGCACGCGCGGCTGCTCGCCGCTTCCCTGCGCGGCGAGGGGGAGATCGACTCGCAGTCACGCGACTTCGCCGTGATGTTCGTGCGTCCCCTCGGGGCCGAGGTCGCCGCGACGCCGCAGTTCGTCGATGCGCTCGAGCGGGTCGTGGCGGCGCCGGCGCCGGCGCCTGAGCGCCTCGGCTGGAGGGAATTCCTCCTGCGCGTGCCGCTGTACCCGGCCGTCGCGCTCGTCGCGTTGCGCACGCCCGCGCAGTTGTGGTGGAAGCACCTCCGCAGTCGCATCCGCAAGGACTACAGGGTGTGGAAGCGCCGCGTGCTGGGGGACCTGAAGCGGTTCGCCATCCGGCAGCTCGGGTCGAAGCGCCCGGGCGTGGTGGCGCCGTCTCCACCGTCGGCGCTGACGCCGAAGCCCGGGCGGCACCGCGATCCGGCCAAACGGTCGTGGGTCTGGGACGTCCCCGAGGCCCTCGAGACGCGCGAGCTCGTCACGCTGCTCGGCCGGAGCGACAAGCCGATTCTCGTCGGGCCGTGGCTCTCGGAAACCGGCTTCGAGCTCCTCTACTGGATTCCGTTTCTCGCCTGGGCCAAGACGTACGGCAACTTCGATCCGGAGCGGCTCGTGGTCATCTCGCGCGGCGGGGCCGCGCCGTGGTACTCGCACCTGACGGCCAACTACGAAGACATCCTGTCGTACTACACGCCCGAGCAGTTCCGCCGGCGGAACGAGGAGCGGATTGCAGAGCAGTCCGGCCGGATGAAGCACCTCGACGTGTCGAGCTTCGACCGGGAGATCATCGCGCGGGTGACCGCCGCACGGGGGCTCCGCGGGGCCGAGATCCTGCACCCGTCCACGATGTACCGGCTCTTCGAGCAGTTCTGGTTTCAGCGCGCGCCGGTCACGATCGTCGAGACGTTCACCAGCTTCTCACCGCTGCCGCCGATGGAACCGTTCGCGCTGCGCGGGCAGCTCCCGGCGCGCTATGTGGCCGCGAAGTTCTACGGTAACGTCGCGCTGCCGCCGACGGCGGCGAACAGGGCGTTTGCGGCGAGGTTTCTCGCGGACCTGGCGCAGCACATCGACGTGGTGCTGCTCAACACGGCCGATCGGTACGACGACCACGACGACTTCCCGTCCGACCTCAGGGGGCGCATCCACACGATCGACCACCTGATGCGCCCGATCGACAACCTGGCGGTGCAGACGCAGGTCATCCGGCACGCGCAGGCGTTCGTCGGCACGTACGGCGGCTTCTGCTATCTCGCGCCGCTCGCCGGGACCGGCACGATCGCGTTCTACTCCCACGCCTCGGGCTTCCGCTTCGATCACCTCGAGGTGGCCAAGCGCGTCTTCTCGGGCCTCCGGTGCGGCGCCTTCGTCGAGCTCGATATCCGGGCGGTTGACGTCGTGCGACTGGGCTTTGGCATCGCCTCGCCGGTCCTGGAGGGTGTCCGGACGTGACGGGCTGGCAGACCGCGGCGCGCAACCTCGCGCGCAAGCGGCTGCGGCAGGTCGCCGGTCGCCTCCGGTGGGGGGTCAAGGTGGGCCAGGAAGGGATCACGGATGCGCGTCACGCCGTCCGCCGCGCCGGCGAGGGCGTTCGCGACGATGTCGTGAATCTCGCGAAGCGCTGGTTCCGCCGCGTGCGGCGCCCCGTCCGCACCGCACTCCGGCGGAAGCGTCAGCTCGAGGAGCAATGGAGCTTCTTTCGCGCCACGTGGGACGTCGAAGGAGAGCTCGAAACGATCGTCGGACGCGGACGCCTGCTCGTCGCAGGGCCGTGGATCTCGGAGGTGGGATTCGAGACGCTGTACTGGGTGCCGTTCCTCCACTGGGTCAAAGCCGCGTTCAGGCTGCCGGAGGATCGTCTGGTCGCCGTTTCACGCGGCGGCGTGGCCAGCTGGTATCAGGGCGTGGCATCCCGCTACGTGGAGATCTGGGATCACGTCGAGCCGGCCGAGTTCGCGCGGCGCAACGCCGAGCGGGGGATGACCAAACATGTCGAGCCGTCGCCGCTCGACGCCGACATCCTCGTGGCCGTTGCCCGGCACCTCGGGACCCGCGAGTTCGACGTCATTCACCCCGGACTCATGTACCGGCTGTTCACGCTGTACTGGTCCGGGCACCGGGCGATGGGGTTTGTCGACGCGCACACGCGGTTCACGACGCACGCCGCGACCCCGATGATCGACCCGGCACTCCTGCCGCGGGAGTACGTCGCGGTGAAGTTCTACGGCGCGCAGTCGCTCCCCGACACGCCGCAGATCCGGGGCGTGCTCAGGAGCATCGTCTCGAGTCTCGCTGAGCGCCTGCCGGTCGTGCTGCTGGACACGGGCCTCCTCCTCGCAGACGACCACGCCGATTACCGATTCGGCGGCGCCGACGTCATCAGCGCCCGCCCCTGGATGACGCCGCAGACGAATCTCGGAGTGCAGACGCAAGTTGCCGCGGGCGCGCGCGCATTCGTCGGGACGTGCGGCAGCATCACCTGGCTCGCACCGCGGCTCGGCGTCGATACGGCGGCGATGTTCGTCGACCCGCAGTGGCTGCACGCCCACATCGCGGTCGCGATGCGCGCGTACCACAAGCTCGACGCCGGCCGCTTCGCCGTCACGGACCTGCGGGCGCTCGATCCGGCAAACGCCGGCAGCCTCCTGACGGGTGGGCGCGTGGACGCCCGGCTGTGAAGATTCTCTTCATCGCGCGCCACTGCACGTACTTCCGCAACTACGACGCGGCGATCCGGTCGCTGGCGGAGCGGGGACATCGGGTACACCTCGCAGTCGAGGTGGAGGACAAGCTGGGCGGCGACGCGGCCGTGAAGGCCCTCACCGCGGGATGGCCGGACGTGACCTCCGGCATGGTGCCGCCCCGACGCCCCGACACCTGGAGCGGCGCGGCGCGCCGGCTGCGGCTTGGCCTCGACTACCTGCGCTACCTCGATCCGTTCTACGACACCGCTCCGCTGCGTCGCGTCCGGGCGCGAAACCGCACGCCCCGGCTGCTGGCCGCGTGCGCCGACCCGCCGCTCATCGGCGGCCTTCGCTGGCGCCGGCTGTACGCCCGGTGCCTGCATGCCGTCGACGCCGCCGTGCCCCCGCCCGCGTCGATCGTCGAGTACCTGGCCGGGCACGCTCCCGACGTTCTGCTCATCACGCCGCTCGTGGATTTGGGGTCCCAGCAAATCGATTACGTCCGCGCGGCGCGGCAACTGAGCATTCCTTGCGGGCTCGCCGTCTGGAGCTGGGATCACCTTACGAGCAAAGCGCTGCTGCGCGACTACCCGGACCGCGTGTTCGTCTGGAACGAGACCCAGCGCGGCGAGGCCGTGCAGGTGCACGGCGTTCCGCCGGAGCGGGTCGTGGTGACCGGCGCACAGTGCTTCGATCACTGGTTCAGCCGTCGGCCCACGCGCGGTCGTGACGATCTGTGCGCCCAGCTCGGTCTCCCCGTGGACCGGCCGATCGTGCTGTACGTCTGTACCGGCCTGATCAAAGGCAGCCTCCCCGAGATTGATTTCGTCCGGGAGTGGCTCGGCTGGCTGCGCGGCTGCGCCGATCCGGTGGTGGCCGGAGCGAGCGTGCTGATCCGGCCGTATCCCTCAGGCGCGGCTGCGTGGTGCGGCGTGGACCTGTCCGCGTTCGGGCCGGTGGCGGTGTGGGGAGGCAACGCGGTCGACGAGCCTTCCCGTGCCGACTATTTCGACTCGCTGTACCACAGCGCGGCGGTCGTCGGCTTGAATACGAGCGCGTTTCTCGAAGCGGCAATCGTCGGCCGCGATGTGCTGACCGTACTGGTACCGCGCTTCCACGACAATCAGATGGGCACGGCTCACTTCCGCTATCTGCTGCAGGTCGGCGGCGGCATCGTCCGGGTGGCCGACACCGCACAGGAGCACCTCGCTCAACTGGGGGCGGCGCTTCGCCGGCGTCCAGCGGAGGTCCACCCGTACCGGCCCTTTCTGGAAGCGTTCGTCCGGCCGCGGGGTCTCGACAGCCCGGCCGCGCCGGTCTTCATCGAGGCGGTCGAGGCGCTGGGGACCTGCGTGGTCGCCCCCGCGGCCGCCGGCAGGCGGACCTGGCTCCGCGTCATGCTCGGCGCGGCCGCCCGCGGCGGCTCGCTGCTCCTCGGCACACGGCTGACGCGAACGCCGCGCGAGCTCGATCCTGCGCGGCAGGCGCGCCTGGCGGCGGCCGCCCGCTCGCACCAGCCCACTGACGTCTGATGACCCATTCGAGGACGACGGACCATCCGGCCCTCGCCCAGCTCGGGGACGGCCGCTGCCTCGTCATGGGCGAGGTGGCGCTGACGCACGACGGGAGCCTCGGCCTGGCCCACGCCTTCATCGACGCCATTGCGGACGCCGGCGCCGACGCGGTGAAGTTTCAGACGCACATCGCCGCCGCCGAGAGCACGCCGTCGGAGCCGTTCCGGGTCGCGTTCAGCCGCCAGGACCGCTCGCGGTACGAGTACTGGAAGCGGACGGAGTTCACCGAGGAGCAGTGGCGCGGTCTCGCGACCCACTGCCGGGAGCGGAGCGTGCTGTTCGTCTCGACGCCGTTCTCGGTCGAAGCCGTCGACATGCTGGAGCGCATCGGGCAGCCCTTCTGGAAGATCGCGTCCGGCGAGACCTCGAACGCCCAGCTCCTCGAGCGGGTGCTGCGGACGGGCATCCCGGTCGTCCTGTCGACCGGTATGAGTCCGCTGGCGGAGATCGATGCGGCGGTGGCGCGGGTGAAGTCGCGCGGCGTTCCCCTCGGCGTGCTGCAGTGCACCACGGCGTACCCCTGCCCGCCGGAGCAGGTCGGCTTGAACCTCATCCCGCACTACCGCGAGCGGTACGGCTGCTGGGTCGGGTTGTCGGACCATTCGGCGACGATCTACGCGGGGCTGGCGGCGGCGGCGATCGGCATCGATCTGCTGGAGGTGCACGTGGCGCTCTCGCGTGAGATGTTCGGACCCGATGTCGTCGCGTCGGTCACCACCGCGGAGCTGCGGCAGCTGGTCGACGGCGTCCGCTTCATCGAGCGGATGCGCGCCAATCCGGTCGACAAGGATGCCGCCGCGCGGGAGAGGGTCCCGCTGCGGCGGATCTTCACGCGAAGCCTCGTCGCACGTACGGCGCTTCCCGCGGGCACGCGCCTCGCCCGGGAGCATCTCGCGATCAAGAAGCCGGGCACCGGTCTGGCGCCCGAGCGCCTGGAGAAGGTGATCGGCCGCCGCCTCACACGCGCCGTGGAGGCCGACCAGGTCCTCGGGGTCGAGGACATCGAGGGGCTCCCGGATCCATGACCCTGAGTACTCGGCGCGATGACGGCCGGAATCTAACTAGACCGGGTGGCTCCGCCTGCGGTATTCGTGGACGCCGAACTGCCCGTTCAGCGCTGGTGCTTCGGGCGTCGGGTTTTCGAAGGCGAATCTGGCGGCCACGCTGACCGGCGCGAACCGCAGTCCCAGGCTCTCGAGGTGCTGACGATACATCACACAGGTGATCACGTCGTCCCGGCAGCCCTGTTTCAGCTTGCCGCGCCAGACATACGAGTCGGTCGGCAGCGTCGACGTCGCCTGAAGCAGCTTCCGTGAGCGCAGGCAGAACCCGCTGTTCCCGACGCGATACTCGGTTCCGCTGTGGCCCGGCGGCCACGGAGCGCCGATGTAGTCGTACTGCAGCCACTCGTCGTCCCAGGCGGCGGCATTCACGATGTAGCTGTCGGACTGTACCGTCAAACAATGGGTGGTCCGAATGTGGACGTGGAGCTCCGTCAGGCAGAACTGGTTGTATTGCTTCAGCGACTTCGGCGGTATCTCGATCCACTCGCAGCGCTCGTACAGTTCCGGCCGGCTATTGGGCCTGGCGGGAGCGAAGAACAGCACGTGCCCGAACGTCAGCTCCGCGCTCGCTCGTGCGAGCGACGCTTCCGTGGCCGCCGGATTCCTCGTGCCGTCGATCGCCACAAGGGTTATCTGGGGCAGTGCGGCCGGTGCATGTCGGGGGCGCGTATCGCAGATAGTGTGGCCCATACAGGCGCGAAACAGATTGTAACGGGGGAGGTGCAGGGTCCGCTTCGACGGCTGATCCCCCGGGCCGTGCGCCGCCGCGCGGCCGGCCCCGTCGGTCGGTACCGCGGCGCGCGGATCCGGCACCGCCTCGCGGCGCTGGCCTCAAGCGGCCGGCCGATTCTGGCGGGGCCGTGGTTGGGCGAGGTCGGCTTCGAGATCCTCTACTGGGCGCCGTTCCTGCGCTGGTTCGCGTCCGAGTTCCACGTGCCCCCCGAGCGGCTGGCCGTTCTGTCGCGCGGAGGCACGTGGTCCTGGTACGCGCCGATCGCGGGGCGGTACTACGAAGTGTTCGACTACGTGCAGCCGGACGTGGTCAGGCAATGGCGCGAGGCGCACGTGGGCGAGGCTGGCGAGCAGAAGCAGACGCGCCTGACACAGCGCGAGCGGCAGCTGCTCGACCGCGTGCGAGCCTCGTTGCCGGCGGCAACAGCGGTCCTGCACCCGTCGGTCATGTACGATCTGATGAACCCGTTCTGGTGGCGCCATCTCGACGAAGACTGGATCCACCGGCACACGCGGTACCAGCGGCTCGAGCGGCCGCCGCGCATGACCGGTCTCAATCTGCCCGAGCGGTACGTCGCGGCGAAGTTCTACTTCAACGACTGCTTTCCGGCGACGGAGGAAAATCGGGCCTTCGTGCGCGCCGAGCTGGCGCGGCTCGCCGACCGCGGGCCGGTGGTGTCGTTGTCGGCCGGTGTGGCGATCGACGACCACGGCGCGTGCGCGGTGACGACGTACGGCGTTGTGGATATGGCCGGCACGGCCCCGCCGTCGCAGAACCTGCACGTCCAGAGCGCCATCGTTGCGCACGCCGACGCCTTCGTCGGCACCTACGGCGGCTTTGCGTACCTGGCGCCGTTCTACGGCGTGCGGTCGACGTCGTACTACGGCGACGCCGACGGATTCTCGCGGTCGCACTTGCAGATGGCGGCGTCGGCGTTTACCGCCATCGGGGCGCGCGATCTGCTGCAGGTGTTCGGGGTCTGACCCCGACAGCCGACAGGAGTGGAAATGAGGACCATTCTCGTGACGGGAGGCGCCGGCTATATCGGCTCGCACCTCGTCGACGCGCTGGTGGCTCGCGCGTACCGCGTGACGGTGCTCGACAACCTCGAGCCGCAGGTGCACCGGTCGGGCGCGTGGCCGTCGTACGCCAACCCGCGGGCGGCGTACGTGCGCGGCGACGTGCGCGATCGGTCGGTGCTCGAGCCGCTCGTCCTCGCGGCCGACGCGGTCGTGCACTTTGCCGCCGCCGTGAGCGTCGGCCAGAGCATGTATCAGATCGACCGCTACGTGGACGTGAACACCCGCGGCACCGCGCTGCTGCTCGATATCCTGGTGAACGCAAAACATCGCGTGCAGAAGGTGCTCGTGGCCTCGTCCATTGGCGTCTACGGCGAGGGCGCCTACCGGTGCGAGGCCCATGGCGTCGTGGCGCCGCCGATCCGTCCGGAAGCGCAGCTGGCGGCGCGCGACTGGGAACAGCGCTGCCCCGTGTGCCGCGCGGGCGTCGTCTCGATTGCGACGCCGGAAGACAAGCCGCTGTACCGCGACAACATCTACTCGATGACGAAGTACCACCAGGAGGAGATGGTGCTGCTCATCGGGAAGACGTACGGCATTCCGGCCGTCGCGCCGCGGTTCTTCAACGTGTACGGGCCGCGCCAGAGCCTGAGCAATCCGTACGCGGGCGTCGCCGCGATCTGGCTGAGCCGTCTGCTGAACGGGCGGCAGCCGGTGGTCTTCGAGGACGGCGGCCAGCTCCGCGACTTCGTGTCGATTCATGACGCCGTCGACTGCCTGGTGCTGATGCTCGAGAAGAGCGGCGCGGATTTCCTGCCCGTGAACGTTGGCTCCGGCGAGACCGTGACGATTCTCGAGATCGCGCGGCTGCTCAATCGCCTGCTGGGCACCGATATCGAGCCGCTCGTCACGCAGACGGGCCGCCGGTTCGACATCCGGCACAACACCGCCGACATCTCGAGGGCGGTCGCGACGCTCGGCTTCCGGCCCAAGGTGTCGCTCGAGAAGGGGTTCGCGGAACTGATTGAGTGGGCGCGCACGACGCCGGACGTGGCGGTCGACTTCTTCGACCGGGCGCTCGACGAGCTGAGCGAGAAGGGGCTGCTGGTCCGGTCGTGATCGTCGCGTTCGAGGCGCTCAAGGCGTACCGGGGCCGCGTCGCGATGGTGGACGGCGCCTTCGATCCGCTGCACCGCGGCCATATCGAGTATTTCCGGGCGGCGGCCGCGCTGGGCGTGCCGCTCCTGTGCAACGTCGCGTGCGACGAGTACGTGCGGACCAAGCACCCGCCGCTGCTGCCGGAAGACCAGCGTGCGGCGATCGTCGATGCCATCCGATACATCACATACACGCACGTCAACCCGTTCGACACGGAAACCGTGTTGCGCGAGCTTCAGCCGCGCTACTACGTGAAGGGGAAGGACTGGGACGGGCGGCTGCCGGCCGAGCAGGTCGCCATCTGCCGCGAGCACGGCATCGAGATCGTCTATCTGGATACGGTGCTCGACTCCTCCAGCCGGATCCTCGAGCAGTTTGCCGAGCAGCAGAACCGGCCAAGGGCTCGCCCTTGATATCCCGTTGTGTGCGAGCCGAGCCCTTGGCTGGTTGGCAGTATCTGCTTGGCGCGCTCCGCGCGCCTAGGACCGCTATACGGCTCGGACCTCAGGACGCGGAGCGGTTACAAGATCTTCGTTAATCCCCCGGGCGTTGTGTTGGCGCAGTTGTGGCGCGAAACCGTTCGGAGGTCGCCGATCCCGATCGCCCGACCGCGCGAGAAGACTCGGGGGACCAGGCCAGCTCACGGAGCTGGCCGGCCAGCGGCCTGCAGCGTCCTCGCAGCGCGGTCCGGCGACCGGAGCCGGATTCGCGCCACGACTGCGCCAACGCAACCGGTGTCAGGAAATAGGAGCCGTATAGCGGTCCGAAGATGAACATCCACGAGTTTGAAGCGCGGGTGCACGAGCAGCAGGCCGTCGCGTCCGGGCACTACGACACCGAGTACTGGACGGGCGACTGGCGCGCCGAAGGCAACAACTACTCGCTGGAGACGCGGCGCCGGATCGAGGCGAAGAACCCGTTTCTCATCAAGGAGGTGTTCCAGCCGGAGAAGGTGCTCGACCTCGGCTGCGGCCCCGGTGCGTTGATGCACCTGCTCTGGGAGATCGGCGTCGACGTCGAGGGGATCGACTTCGCCGAGAGCAGCAGGCGCCTGGCCACCCCGGAGGTGCGCGATCGCATCACCATCGGGCAGGTCACCGACCCGACGCTCAAGCCGGCCAACGCGTACGACCTGGTCGTCTGTCGCGAAGTGCTCGAGCACCTGACCGTGCTCCAGGTGCGGCAGGCGGTCGCCAACATGGCCCGCATGACCTCGAAGTTCATCTACGTCACCACGCGCTTCCATC
Source organism: Acidobacteriota bacterium (assembly GCA_016192845.1). Classification (GTDB taxonomy): domain Bacteria; phylum Acidobacteriota; class Vicinamibacteria; order Vicinamibacterales; family UBA2999; genus MELF01. The sequence goes on along the minus strand of JACPTI010000077.1, from coordinate 38,233 downwards.
CGCAACCGGCGAGCCTGCTCGACTTCACCACGCAGTTCGACGTCGATCCGACGCACATCACGCTCCTCAACAAGGACCTGCTGCGCCTGCTGTTCGTCCTCGAGGGATGCCGGTCGCGGCCCGACCTGGAGGCCCGAATGGACTGGGGCAAGAAGGGGCGCGTGCTCGTGCTGGAGAAGGTATGACCCGCGTTCCGCTCGTCGACCTCCAGGCCCAGTACCGGTCGATCAAGGCCGACATCGACGCGGCCGTGGAGCGTGTCCTCGACAGCGGGCAGTGTGCGCTGGGGCCGGCGGTGTCGAGCTTCGAGCGGGCGTTTGCGGCGTACTGCGGCGCCGCGGAAGCGGTTGGCGTCAACAGCGGCACGAGCGCGCTGCACCTGGCGCTGCTGGCGGCGGGCGTATCGCCGGGCGACGAGGTCATCACGGTGCCGTTCACCTTCGTCGCGACCGTCGCCGCCATCGAGTGCGCGGGCGCGAAGCCGGTGTTCGTGGATGTCGACGACACGTACTGCACGATGGATCCGGCACGCCTCGAGGCTGCCGTCACGCCGCGGACCACGGCGATCGTCCCCGTTCATCTCTACGGCCAGCCCGCCGACATGGATCCGATTCTCGAGATCGCCGGCCGCCGCGGGATCGCCGTCGTCGAGGATGCGTGCCAGGCGCACGGCGCGGACTACCGCGGCCGCCGGTGCGGATCGATGGGCACGCTCGGCTGCTTCAGCTTCTATCCGACCAAGAATCTCGGCGCCTGCGGCGAGGGGGGCGCTGTCGTGACCAGCGATCCCGGGCTGGCGGCGCGCGTCCGGCTCCTGCGGAGCTGGGGCGAGCAGACGCGGTATACGCACGCGGTGCGCGGCTTCAACTACCGGATGGACGGTCTGCAGGGCGCCGTGCTCGAGGTGAAGCTGCGCCATCTCGAGCGCTGGACCGAGGCGCGGCGCGCGCATGCGGCGTCGTACGCCCGGTGCCTGAGCGACACCGCCGTGGCGGTGCCGCGCGCTCGCGACGGCGTGCGCCACGTGTTTCACGTCTATGCGGTCCGCGCGGCGCGGCGCGACGCGCTGCAGGCCCGGCTCGCCGACGCCGGCGTGCAGACGGCCGTCCACTATCCGGTTCCCGTGCACCTCCAGCCCGCCTACCGCGATCTGGGCTACCGCCGCGGCGACTTTCCCGTGGCCGAGCGGCTGGCCGCCGAGGTGCTGTCGCTGCCGATGTTCCCGGAGCTGACGGAACGGCAGATCGAGATCGTCGCGGACGTCATTCGCACCGGCATCCCCGCCGCGGCTCCGGCGTAACGACATCTTCGTGCCCCAACTCGCAACGGCCGTCGGCAACCTGAGCCGCAAGGCGATCGTGCGCCTGCTGGGCATCCACAAGCCGCTCGTGCGCCTGGCGCGCCGCCGCACGCGCGCGGCCGAGCACCGCGCGATGCTCGCGGCCGCGCACGAGGTCGAGCAGGAGATTGTGCGCCTCGTCTCTGGCCGCCATCCGATCGTCGCCGGCCCATGGCTGGGCGAGGTCGGCTATGAGGCGCTGTACTGGCTGCCGTTCCTCCGCTGGGTGGAGGACCGGTACCGCGTGGCGCCGGAACGTCTCACCGTGGTGTCGCGCGGCGGCGTCGAGCACTGGTACGACGGCATCGCGGCGCGGTATGTCGACCTGTTCGACCTCCTCTCGCCCGGCGAGCTCACCGCCCGCAACGAGGCACGCCAGATGGCGGAGGAGGGCGGCGGGAGGAAGCAGTCGCGTCCCGGCCCGCTCGACCAGTGGCTCCTGCAGCGGGTCGACGGGGCGTCGCCGGCCGCCGTCCTTCACCCGTCGCTGCTGTTCCGGCTGTTTCGCGAGGTCTGGCAGGGGAACCTGCCGGTCGATTTTCTCCTCACACGCGCCGATTTCGCGGCGATGCCGAAGCCGCCACGTCCTGCGCTTGCGGATCTGCCGGAAGAATACGTGGCGGTCAAGTTCTACAGCGGCACGGCCCTTCCTGAGACGGACGAGAACGTCGAGATGCTCCGGTCGCTCGTGCGCACGGTCGCCGCGCGGACACCGGTCGTCGTGCTGGAGACCGGCCTGGCGGTCGACGATCATCGTGACTACACGTTCGACGACATCCCGGGTGTGCGCAGCGCCCGCGAATGGATGACGCCGCGCACGAACCTGGGCGTGCAGTCGGCGCTGGCCGCCCACGCCAGGTATTTCCTCGGCACCTGCGGCGGTCTGGCGTGGCTCGCCCCGTTCATGGGGGTGCCCACGGTCGCCGTCTACGCCGACGACGCCCTGCTGCGGCCGCATCTGATGATCGCGCGTCTCGCGGGCGCCCGCGTCGGAGCGGCCGAGTTCACTTCGCTCGACCTCCGGGCGCTCCGCCGTATCGATGTCGGCTGGCGCTGCTGATCCACGGGCAGCGGCCACGCGCGCGCCCGATGCCGCCGGACGACGGTGGTGGAACGCCCGCCAGATCGCTCTGGCCGCTGCGGGCGCGTGCGCCGTCGCCGCCATGGCGTTCCTCTTCCGCTTCAACGCGCTCGGCAGCTCGCTGGGCGGCTTCGACAACGATCACTTCATCTACCTCGTTCGCGCCGACAGCCTGCTCGCGGGCGAGCAGCCGCTGCGCGACTTCGCCGACGCCGAGCTGCGGGGCGCGTGGCCGGCGCTCACCTACGCGGTATCTGCCTGGGCGCAGCAGCTCGGCGGGCGCACGCTGCTGTCGGAGGCGTACCTCGCCGTCGGCCTGCTGGCGCTCGCCCACGCCCTCGTATTCGTCCTCGCGCTCGATCTGTCCAGGCGATGGTCGGTGGCGCTCGTCGCGACGGCGGTGGCGGTCACCACGGTACCGAAGCTGTACAACTACCCGAAGGTGCTGGCGCTGGCTCTCGGTCTGTGGCTGGTCCGCGCGTCCGCCCTGCGGCCGACGCCGGTGCGGCTCGGCCTGGCCGCTCTCGTCACTGCCGCGGCTGGGCTGTTCCGCCACGACCTCGGGATCTACGTCGCTGGCGCCGTCATCGCCGCACTCCTGGCGCGGGATCCCGATCGATGGCGGCTCGCGGCCCGGCACGCCGCGGTCTATGTGGCGCTGACGGTCGTGTGCCTGCTGCCGTCCGCCGTGTGGATTCAGGTGTACGAGGGGCTGCCGCAGTACGTCCGCGACGCCGCCGCCACCGTGGCGGCCGAGCAGGCTCGAACAAATCTCAGGCTCCCGCCACTGGATCCGTCGGCGCCGTTCGCGCGCTCGAATCTGGAAGTGGTGACGTACTACGTGTTCTGGGCGGTGCCGGTCGTCGCGGGCGCCGTGCTGCTGGGCCGCCTCGCGTCGCGGCATGGACCACGGCCCACGCGGGACGCCCGCGCCACCGCGATCGGCCTGCTCGTCATGACGGTGTTCGTGAACATGTCGTTTCTTCGCGCGAACCTCGCCGAGCGCTTCGGCGACGGCGTCGTCGCCGTCGTGCTGCTGGCAGCCTGGGTTGCCGGGGCCGCGCCGCTCTGGACGTCCACGATCGTCCGCCGGACCGTCGTGGCGGCGCCGATCGCGTTGCTCGTCGTCGCCCTCGGCACAAGCTCGGTGCTCTCCGAGGTTGCCCGCGAGCTCGACACCGGTGGTCTCTCCGACTCCTGGGAGGAAACGGTACGGCGGTATCGCGCGGTGCGCGATGAACTGGCGCGCGTCCCGCCGGCCGTCTGGACCGACGCCGACGCAGTGGGCACGCTGCGCGCCGCCCGGTACGTCGCCGAGTGCACGGGTCCCGACGATCGCGTGCTCGGGATCGGACCGGTTCACGAGATCCACGTGTTCGCGAGGCGCCGTTTCGCGGCCGGCCAGGCGATGTTCAAGCTGTCGCTCTACACCTCGGAGGCGTTTCAGCGACGCGCGCTCGAGCGGCTCTCACGCGAGTCGGTGCCGGTCGTGATCGCCGACATCGAGGAGCTTGGCTACTTCGACGAACAGTACCCCCTGGTTTCGCGGTACCTCGCCGCACGGTACCGCGACGCCGGCGTGATCACCGTCGACGACCGGCCGCGGTTCCGTGTGCTGGTGGCCGTCGACCGCAAAGCGGCCCGTATGGACGCGAGGCTCGGGCTTCCATGTTTCGTCTGAATGGCACCCCAACGCGCAAAGTCCGCGCGACGCCACCCCACCAGCACCCCACCGCGCAGGCGTGCGCGGTGGGGACCCCGCATCGCGCGGGCGCGATGGGGGCCCCGGCTTTCGGCCCGCCGTCTCGCGACGTGCGGTAGAATAGGCCGCTCCACTAGTAGCGAAGATTCGCCTGTCTCGCAGGTGCCGTGACTCGGCGGTTTGAGGCGAAGCTTCGCTACCATTGCTGCGCCTGAGGCGTGATGATTGACTGTGTTGCCGGGTACCACCTGAATCCGTGGACGTGTGGGATCGCCAAGTTCAACATGATCCTGGCGCGGCATCTCGGCCTGCCCGTGGTGGGCATCCGCGACGGCGCGCTGACCCGGTACCGGCGTCCGCTGCTCTCGATCAAGCTGTCGGAGTTCAGTGAATCGGACGCCGCCGACCTCGATGCCTGGGGCCGCGCGCATGCGGGGTGCTTCGAACTGTTCCTGCACGCGTTCGACGGCACCCCCGTCGAGCAGCGGCTGCTGGCGGCGGCGGCGCGCGTCTCGGTCGCCAACGCGGAGCTCGCCCGGACGCTCCGCCCGGCGCGTCCCGATCTGCAGGAGATGTTCTGCCCGGGCACGATTCTCGGTCCGCAGCGGTACCAGCGCACCGATCTCTCGGTGTTCACCTTCGGGATGGCCCACAAGATCCGCGTGCCCTTGTACCGCCGGCTGCGCGACCTGCTGGAGGCGACGGGCAAGAGCTATTCGGTGTACGTCTCCACGGCGCTCCACGAGAACACGAGCTTCGACGGGTCGTTCGTCGTCCGGTTCGAGGAGCTCCAGTCGATCTTCGACCGTCATGTGTACTTCATGGGCTATCTGTCCGATACCGCGGTGTACAACCATCTGATTGACTGCACGTACATCGCGGCCTTCTTCGAGAAGGGGCTGCGCGCGAACAACACGACGGTGAACGCCGCGATGGAAAGCGGCTGTGCGGTCATCACGAACCTGGACGGTCACTCGCCGGCGGGTCTCGTGCACATGAGAAACGTGATCGACATCAACTGCTGCGACCGGCTGCCGGACCTCGATGAGACGCGGCGCATCGGCCTGGCGGCCCGCGACATCGCGCACACCCGCTACGGGTGGGATCAGCTGGTCGCGCAGCTGCGATCGGTCGTTCGGTTGTAGGAGCGGGAACCTTGGCAGGAACGCTGAGAATCGGGCGGCATGAAATCGGCGGTCACACGCCGTGCTACGTCATCGCGGAGATCGGCCACAACCATCAGGGGAGCCTGCAGAAGGCGCGCGAGCTGTTCCGCGAGGCGAAGCTGGCCGGCGCGCATGCAGTCAAGCTGCAGAAGCGCGACAACCGCGGCCTCTACACGCGCGCCGCGTACAACAAGCCGTACGACAACGAGAACAGCTTTGGCGCCACGTACGGGGAGCACCGCGAGTTCCTCGAATTCGGCCTGAAGGAATACCAGGAACTACAGCGGTACGCCCGGGAGCTCGAGATCGAGTTTTTCGCGACCGCCTTCGACATGGCGAGCGCCGACTTCCTGGCGGCGCTCGACCTGCCGGCGTACAAGATCGCCTCGGGCGACCTCAAGAGCACCCCGCTGCTCGAGCACGTGGCCCGGTTCGGCAAGCCCATGATCCTCTCGACGGGCGGCGCGCTCATCGAAGACGTGCAGCGCGCCTACGACACGATCATGCCGATCAACCCGCAGCTGGCAATCCTGCAGTGCACGGCAGGGTACCCGGCGGCGTTCGAGGAGTTGGACCTGCGGGTGGTGGAGCAGTACCGCGAGCGGTTCCCCGGCGCGGTGATCGGCTATTCCGGCCATGACAACGGGATCGCGATGCCGGTGGCGGCCTACGTGCTCGGCGCGCGGATCGTCGAGAAGCACTTCACGCTGAATCGCGCGATGAAGGGGACCGACCATGCGTTCTCGCTGGAGCCGGTCGGACTGCGCAAGATGGTGCGCGACCTCGAGCGCACGTACCGGGCGCTCGGCGACGGCGTGAAGAAGATCTACGAGAGCGAAAAGGCGCCGATCATCAAGATGGGCAAGAGCCTGGTCGTGGCGCGCGACCTTCCGCCTGGACACATCCTCGGCCCGGCGGACATCGTCATGAAGTCTCCCGGCGGAGGCATTCCGCCCTATGAGCTCGACAAGGTACTCGGCCGCATGACGGTGAAGGCGCTCTACGAAGACGACTTCCTGTCGTTCGAAGTGCTCAGCGAGCCGAACCCCGAGCTCGCGCGTTCGTGAGCGACGGCTCCTTCCGACTCGACAACCAGACCGCGATCGTGACCGGCGCCTGCGGCAGGCTGGGGCCGGTCTGGGCCGAGGCGCTCGTCGACGCCGGTGCCCGCGTCGCGGCGCTCGAGCTGGCCGGCGCGCCCGTTTCGGCCGCCTACAAGGCGTTGGCGGACCGGGCGGGCGATCGGATGAGCCGCGTTGACTGCGACGTGACCGACCGGCGGTCGATTGAGAGCGCCCTCGAGGAGGTCATCGGCCGGCTGGGCGAGCCGTCGGTGCTCGTCAACAACGCGGGGATCGATCAGCCGCCCGATGCGGGCGCCAACCGCACGCGCATCGAGGATCTGTCGATCGAGCAGTTCCGGCGGATGGTCGAGGTGAACCTCCTCGGGACGTTCCAGGTGACCCAGGTCGTCGGGGGCCGCATGGCGGCGCGCGGGGAAGGTTCGATCGTCAACATCGGATCGCTGTACGCGTCGGTGTCGCCCGACCAGCGGCTCTACGATCACCTGCCGGGCCATCTGCCGTTCCTCAAGTCGCCCGCCTACGGGGCCTCGAAAGCAGCCCTCGTCAACATGACAAAATACTTCGCGACCCTGTGGGGCTCGCGCGGCGTCCGCGTCAACGCGCTCTCACCCGGGGGGGTTCTGGGCGGGCAGGACGAGCGGTTCCTGGCGAAGTACGCGGCGCGGGTGCCGCTCGGCCGGATGGCCCAGCCCGACGACCTGAAAGGGCCGCTCCTGTTTCTTGCGTCGCGCGCGTCGGCGTACGTCACCGGACACGAGCTGCGCGTCGACGGCGGTTTCACGGCGTGGTAGCGGGCGCGGCCGCGCGATAGGCGCGATAGAAAGGGGAAGAGCGTCGCCGCACGCCGCGCGCCAGTATGATGTACCGATGACCGTCTCGCTCGCCACGCAGCCGGCGCACAACGACGTCGGCGCCATTCCGTCGGTGATTCCAAACCACATCGGCGGGCACGATGCCCTCGCCGTCGGCGGCCGCACGTTCGAGAAGATCGATCCGGCCACGGGGCGCACCATCTGCCGCGTCGTCCGTTCGACGGCCGACGATGTGCGCGTGGCGGTCGGGATCGCCAAGGCCGCCCAGCCCGCCTGGGCGGGGGCCACCGTGGTCCGGCGCGGCGAGATCCTGCGCCAGATTGCGCTCCTCATGCGCGAGCGCCGATCCGCCATCGCCGAGCTCGTCGCCCGAGAGACGGGCAAATCGCGAAAGGACGCGCTCGGCGAGACCGATGCCGCCATCGAAATGGGCTTCTTCGTCGCCGGCGAGGGACGCCGCTTCTACGGGCAGACAACGACGAGCGCCGTGCCGAACAAGGCAGCGATGGTCGTGCGGCAGCCGCTCGGCGTCGCGGGCCTCATCATTGCGGCCAACACGCCGATTGCCAACGTCGCCTGGAAGGCGTTTCCCGCGCTGCTCTGCGGCAACGCCGCCATCCTGAAGGCCGCCGAGGACACGCCGCTGTCGGCCTGGGCGTTCGGCGTGCTGGCGCGCGAAGCGGGCGTGCCCGACGGCGTTTACACCACGCTGCACGGGTTCGGCGAGGAAGCCGGCGCGCCGCTCGTCGAGCATCCCGACGTCGCGGTGATCAGCTTTACCGGTTCGTGCGAGGTCGGCCGCTGGATTGCCGAGACGGCGGGACGCCGCCTGGCGAAAACGTGCCTGGAGCTGGGCGGCAAGAATCCGCTCATCGTCTGCGACGACGCCGATCTGCAGAACGCGGTGACCTGGGCGCTCGGCTCCGCCTTCAGCAACGCGGGACAGCGGTGCGCCGCCGGCAGCCGGATCATCGTCTTCGATGCGGTGTACGACCGCTTCAGGCAGATGTTCGTCGACGCGGCGAAGAAGCTGAAGGTCGGCACCGCCGACACCGACGACTACGGCCCGGTGATCAACGAGGCACAGATGACGTCGATGCTCGCCTCCGTCGAGCGGGCGAGAGCCGCCGGCGCGGTCGTGCTCACGGGGGGCCACCGGCTGACGGGTGAGCGGTACGGCAACGGCTTCTTCGTGGCGCCGACGATCATCGAGCACGTCGGGCCGAACGACGAGATCTCGAGGACCGAACTGTTCGGCCCGATCACCTGCCTGTATCGCGTCAAGGACTTCGAAGAGGCGATCGCGCTCGCCAACGACTCGCCGTTCGGCCTGACCGCGTCGATTCACACGCAGAACCTCAACCGCGCGATGGCGTTCATCGGCCGGATTCAGTCGGGCGTCGCGTCCGTCAACGGCGGTACCTACGGCAGCGAGCCCCACCTGCCGTTCGGCGGGCTGCGGCAGTCGGGCAACGGCTGGCGGGAAGCCGGAACGCAGGCGCTCGATGTGTACTCGGATCTGAAAACGGTCTATATCAACCACAACCCGGCTCAGGTCTGATGCCCTGCGCGGTCGCGCTCGTTCCCGCACGCCACGGTTCGAAACGGGTACCGGGCAAGAACGTACGGCGGCTCGGAGCGCATCCGATCATCGCCTATACGATCGCGCCGGCGCTCGCGAGCGGCATCTTCGAATCGGTGATCGTTTCGACCGACTCGGAGGAGACCGCCGCGATCGCCAGGCACTACGGCGCGGAGGTCCCGTTCCTGCGGCCGGCGGAGTTCGCCGGCGATACGTCGCCGGACATCGAGTGGGTGGAGTACACGCTCGCCGAGCTCGCGCGCTGCGGGCGCACGTGGGACTGCTTCAGCCTCCTGCGTCCGACCAGCCCGTTCCGCACCGCCGCCACGATCCGCCGCGCATGGGCGCGGTTCCTCGCACAGGAGGGCGTCGACTCGCTGCGGGCGGTGGAGAAGTGCGGCCAGCATCCGGGCAAGATGTGGATCGTGAACGGCGACCGGATGACGCCGCTGCTGTCGGAGGGGTTTGTCTCGCCGGAGCTGCCGCGCACCGAAAGCGGACCTGTCTCGCCGAAGCCGTCGGGCGGCGAAGGCGGACGGCCGTGGCACAGTACGCCGTACCAGGCACTCCCCCCGGTGTACGTCCAGAACGCATCCCTCGAGATCGCCTGGACGCGCGTCGTCGTCGAGCGGCGCACGATCGCCGGCGACGTGCTCGTGCCGTTCTTCACGGAGGGGTACGAGGGGTTCGACATCAACGACCGGCACGACTGGATCGTCGCCGAACGCCTGATCGCCGAGGGTGAGGTCGTGTTGCCGCCGGTGCCGCAGGCCCCCTACGAGGCAGAATGGGCGAACAGCAACTCGATCAGGTAACGAGCGACGAGCTCGTCCGCGTCCCCGTCTCGGAGTTCCGCCGCGTCCTCGGCGCGAAGCTTCCGGCAGCGCAGACCGCGGCGGTGTTCGCGGCGCTGGCGCGGATCAACGTGCTCTACATGATCGCCCGCGCGTGGTCGGGGCACATCGGCACGAGCTTCAGCTCGCTCGACATCATGAGCTGGCTGTTTCTGAACGAGCTCCGCGACCTCGACAGAGGGCCGGAGGCGTGCGACATCTTTTTCTCGTCCAAGGGGCACGACGCGCCCGCGCTGTACGCCGTGCTGATCGGACTCGGCCTGCTGCCGGAGGACAAGGTCGACGCGCTGCGCCGGCTGCACGGGCTGCCGGGGCACCCGCACGTCGAGACGCCGTACATCCAGGCGAACACCGGCTCGCTCGGCATGGGCGTGTCGAAGGCGAAAGGGATGGCGATGGCGAACCGCCTCGCCGGGCGTCCCCGCCGCATCTTCGCGCTTACCGGCGACGGCGAGCTGCAGGAAGGGCAGTTCTGGGAGTCGCTCGCCTCGGCCGCGCGCGATCGGCTGGGCGAGATCGTCGTCGTCATCGACCACAACAAGATCCAGTCCGACACCTGGGTGGCGCAGGTGAGCGATCTCGGCGATCTCGAGGCGAAGCTCCGGGCGTTCGGCTGGCACGTGGCCCGGTGCGACGGGCACGACATGTCCGCGCTCCAGGCGGCGTTCCGGAGCCTGGATCGCATCAGCGACCGGCCCAAGGCGATCGTTGCCGACACGGTCAAGGGGAAGGGCGTCTCGTTCATGGAGGGCTCGGCGCTCAAGGAAGGTGAGCTGTACGCCTATCATTCCGGTGCGCCGACCGAGGACGAGTACGCCCGCGGCTCGCAGGAGCTCGTCGCGCGCGCCGCGCAGCTCTTCAGGGACGCGGGGCTCGGCGCGCTCGCAACGGTCGCCGGACAGCGGCCGGCGCGACGCGAGCCGCGCGTCACCGAGAACCTGATTGCCGCGTACCGCGATGCGCTCCTGCACCAGGGCGATCGGCATCCACGTCTGGTCGTGCTCGACGCCGATCTGGTCAAGGACTGCGGACTGGTCCCGTTCGCGCAGAAGTACCCGGAGCGGTTCATCGAATGCGGCATCGCCGAGCAGGACATGGTCTCGATGGCCTGCGGCATGGCGCGGCGCGGCGCGCTGCCGGTCGCGCACTCGTTCGCCTGCTTTCTCGCGGCGCGGCCGAACGAGCAGATCTACAACCAGTGCAGCGAGGGCTCGAAGGTGATCTACGTCGGATCGCTGGCGGGCCTGCTGCCGGGCGGTCCCGGTCATTCACACCAGTCGGTTCGCGACATCGCGGCGCTGGCGTCGGTGCCGCATCTGCTGATGGCCGAACCGTGCCTGGAAGCCGAAGTGCACGCGCTGGTGGAGTACTTCGTCCATACCGCCGGCGAAAGCGCGTACCTGCGGCTCGTTTCCGTCAAATGGCCGGTGCCGTTCTGCTATCCCGCGGGGCAGCCGGTGCGGCCGGGCAGGGGGTGGGTTGTCGGGGACGGCGAGGACCTCGTCGTCTTCGGCTACGGGCCGTGGCTGCTGTCGAACGCCTGGCAGGCCGCCGAGGAGCTGAAACAGGCGACCGGCGCCACCACGCGCCTCGTGAACCTGCCGTGGCTCAACAGGCTCGATCCCGGGTGGCTGGCGGACACCATCGGACGCCGCCGCGCCGTCGTGACGCTCGACAACCACTACGTGCGGGGCGGGCAGGGCGAGATGATTGCCGCCGCGCTCGCGGAGCTCGCGCTCGATCCACCCGTGAGCGTCACGCGGGTGGGCGTCACCGAGCTTCCGGAGTGCGGCACCAATGACGAGGTGCTGGCCCATCATGGGCTCGATATTGCGTCGCTCGCACGCGCGTTCCGCGGCGCCGTCGAGCGGCGGCCTCGCCCGGGGGTGTCTCAGCTCGTATGACGGTCCTGTTCTGGGACATCGATGGCACGCTCATCACGACGCGCCGGGCCGGCATGTACGCGTGGAGCGACTCGGTCAAGGAGCTGACCGGCCGCCAGTTCGACCTCAAGGTGGAAGTGCGTACGGCGGGGCTCACCGACTACCAGATTGCCGCGAAGACGTTCGAGCTGCTGGGAATCGCGCCCGACGCGGACCTCATCGAGCAGCTCGTGCGGCGGTACGAGGAGCTGCTGCCGGCGAGCCTCCCGCGCAAGGCCGGGTACGTGCTCCCCAACGTGCGCGAGATTCTCGAACACCTGCGCGACCGGCCGGACGTCCGCTCGTACCTGCTGACAGGCAATACGCGCGGCGGCGCGCGCGCCAAGCTCACCTATTTCGGGTTGATGGAGTACTTTGCCGACGGCGCGTTTGCCGAAGACGCCGGGGCACGGTCGGCGATTGCGGCGCGTGCGCTGCAGCTGGCGCGCCGCGCCGCCCCGGTCGCCGAGGATAGAATCTTTGTCATCGGCGACACGCCGCACGACATCGAATGCGCCGGGGCGATCGGCGCCCGCACGATTGCGGTCGCCACCGGCGGCTACACGCTCGAGGAGCTGCAGGCGTATGATCCCTGGCGCGCGTTCGAGGAGCTGCCGGCGGTGGAGGAGTTCGTCGCCCTCATCGACGGCGAACGATCCACGGCGCGTAGGAGGAAGGAGGCAGGAGGCAGGAGATAGAACGTTCGTGAATCTCCTTCTGTCTCCTGCCTCCTGTCTCCTTCCTCCTGATTCTATGAAGCACGCAATTCGAAAATTCCCCCGCCTGTGGCGTGCGACCCGCCTGGCCCGGCGCTGGTATCACGCGCGGTTCGACGCCTACCCGGACTGGCGTGCGGTCCTGGCGGCCGACCCGGCGCGCTGGGCGGCGGCCCGCGCGGCCGCCCCGGGCGGCCCGCGCGTGCTGATGGCGACCGCGATCGGCTCCCACGCGCACGCGATCACGCTCGAAAGCGCGCTGGCCGCCGCGCTCACGCTCCGCGGCGCCGAGGTCCACGCGCTGCTCTGCGACGGCGCGATGACGGCGTGCGCGGAATGCGACGCGTCGCTCTATCCCGACGTCTCCAGATTCGTGGAGCACGGCCCGAGCCGCGATCTCTGCCGCGACTGCACGTGGCCGGCCGAACGCGTCTACGCGCAGCTCGGCCTCAAGGTCCACCGGTACTCGGAGTGGCTCACCCCGGACGATCGGGCCGAGGCGCGCCGCCTCGCTTCCAGCGTGCCGCGCGAGTCGATTCGGGCACTGACGCTCGACGATCTGGCGATCGGGGAGCACGCGTACGCCGGCGCATTGCGCTTCTTTGCGGCCGGCTCGCTCGACGCGGAGCGGGAAGCGGAGCCGGTGCTCCGGCGCTATCTCGAGTCGGCGCTCCTGACGGCGTTCGCGTCGCGGCGCCTGCTGCGCGCCGTCGCGTTCTCGTCGGCCGTCCTGACCCACGGCATCTACGTGCCCTGGGGCATCGTCGGCGAGGTGGCGCGCCGCGAAGGCGTGCACGTCGTCACCTGGAACGTGGCGTACCGGAAGCGGCGATTCATCTTCAGCCATGACGACACGTACCATCACACGCTGATGACCGAGCCGCGCGAGCACTGGGAGCGGCTGGAGCTGTCACCCGCCCAGGATCGCGAGTTGACGAAATATCTGTCGAGCCGCCGCGACGGCCTGTTCGACTGGATCGTGTTCCACCGGCCGCGCCGCCAGGACCCGGAGGAGATCGCCCGGCGCCTCGGCCTGGATCGGTCGAAGCCGGTCATCGGCCTGCTGACGAACGTGACGTGGGACGCGCAGCTCCACTATCCCGCGAACGCGTTCCCCGGCATGCTCGAATGGCTCGTGCAGACGTGCGAGTACTTCGCCACGCGCCCGGACCTGCAGCTGCTCGTTCGCGTGCACCCGGCGGAGATCAGCGGGTTTCCGCCGTCGCGCCAGCCCGTGCTCGCCGAGCTTCGAAGGCGCCTCCCGCAGCTGGCGCCGAACATCCTCGTCGTGCCGCCCGAGAGCGGCATGAGCACCTACGCGCTCATGTCGCTGTGCAATGCGGCGATCATCTATGGGACCAAGATGGGCGTGGAGCTCACCAGCATCGGGCTGCCGGTCATCGTGGCCGGCGAGGCGTGGATCCGGAGCAAGGGCCTCACCGACGACGCCAGCTCGCCGGCGGAATACTTCAGGATCCTGGCGCGGCTGCCTTTCCCGGGTCGGCTCGACGGGACGCAGCTGGCGCGCGCCCGGCGTTACGCCTACCACTTCTTCTTCAATCGCATGATTCCGCTGCCGTTCATCGATCCAAAGGCGGGGTTTCCCATCTACCGGCTGCGGCTGGAGCGGCTGGCGCAGCTCCTGCCCGGCGCCTCCGGCGGACTGGATACAATCTGCAACGGTATCTTGAGCAGGCGGCCTTTCGTGATGGAGGCCGGCGACAGGGCCGCCGGGGTCCAGCCGGCGGCGCGGGCGTATGCGGTGGAACCCCGCGGGGGCCTCGCCGGCCGCTGAGGACGTGATGGTGTTTCTGGCGGTTGTGTTCGCCGTCGCCACTGCGTGCAGCCTGGCCGGCGGCGCGTTCGTGCGCCGGCTGGCGGCGGCGCGCGGCGCGGTCGTGCCGCCCCGGCCGGATCGCTGGCATTCGTCCCCGACGCCGACGATGGGAGGGATCGCCATCGCGGCGGGGACGATGGCCGGCTTTGCGGCCATCGTGTTCCGCCCCGACCTGCTGCTGTCGGCGGAGCAGTGGCTGGCCGTCCCGCTCGCCGCGCTCGCGATGTTCGTCGTCGGCGTGCTGGACGATCGCCTGCAGTTGTCGCCGGTGGCGAAGCTGGTTGGATCGCTCGCGATCGGTGCCTTCCTCGTCTTTGCGCTGGCGGGCCTCGGCCCTGAGGGTGCGCTGCCGTCGGTCTACACGCTGGTTGCGACCGTCTGGTTCGCGGGCATCTGCCACGCGCTCAACCTGCTCGACAACATGGACGGGCTGGCGGCGGGCATCGGCCTGATTGCGGCCGTGTTTCTGGCCGCCCTGCTGGCGGGGATCCTGGGACCGACGCTGGTCGTGCTGCTGACCGCGCTGGCCGGGGCGCTGCTGGGCTTCCTGTACTGGAACCGCAGCCGCGCCCGTCTCTTCATGGGCGACTGCGGCAGCCTTTTCATCGGCGCCCTGCTCGGCGCCGCGTCGCTCGTGCCGATTTACAACGCCCCGCTCGCCTTCATCAGCCCGGCCGTCATCGTGGTGCTGATTCTGGTCGTGCCGCTGTTCGACACCGGATTCGTGCTCGTGCTGCGCCGGCTCGCCGGGCGCAAGGCGACCAAAGGCGGCACCGATCACGTCTCGCACCGGCTCGTGTCGCTCGGATTCTCGGAGCGGAGCGCCGTCAGGATTCTCTACCTGGTCGGCATTGCCGGTGGCACGACGGCCTGGGTGCTCGTACTGGGCCGCGGCGTGGAGCCGATGCTCCCGCTCGTCGCCGCCTTTGGCGTGGTGCTCATCCTGATCGGCATCTACCTGGCCCGCGTACCGGCCTACAACGCCGAAGACTTCGTGGCGCTGCAGAAGTCGTCGTTCGCGCCGTTTCTGAAGGACCTGGCGTTCCGGTGGCACGCCGCCGAGGTGCTGCTCGATCTCGTTTTGATCACGGTCTGCTACTACCTCGCGTACCGGCTCCGGTTCGAGGGCGAGGCGCTCGACATTTTTCTGCCGTACTTCACGTCATCGCTGCCCGTCGTGCTCGGGTGCAAGCTGGCCGCGCTGTACGGCTCCGGGCTGTATCAGCGCTCGTGGTTCACGTTCGGGCTTCGCGACGTGGCCGCCGTGCTGCGCGGCGTCGGACTCGGCTCGCTCCTGTCGGTCCTGACGGCGGCCTACCTCTATCGCCTCGTCGGCTTCTCCCGCGCGGTCTTCGTGCTCGACGCGCTGCTGCTCGCGGTCGCGATCGTCGCCACGCGCGCCTCCTTCAAGACGATGAACCTGGTGGCGGCGACACGCAGCAAGCGGAACCGGCGCGTGCTGGTGTACGGCGCCGGCGCGTTCGGCCAGACGCTCGTCCGCGAGATGCGCGCCAACCCGAGGTGGAAGATGAATCCCATCGCCTTCATCGACGACGACCCGATGAAGGCGCACCGGTGGATCATGGGCGTGCCGGTGCGCGGCACCCTCGACGAGCTGGAGCAGATGCTCCGGAAGTACGCCATCGACGAGGTGGTGCTCAGCAGCCCGTCGATCAACGGCACCATCGAATACCGGATTCGGGAGATCTGCGCCGGGCTGAACCGGCCCGTTCGGCGGCTGTACATGGACATCCGGTAGGCGCTGTCGCTCCCACGGGCCACAGAGACGCGGAGACACAGAGGAAAAGAAAATAGAATTGTCCTCTGTGTCTCTGTGTCTGGCACCCCAGCGCGCAGGACCGGGGCCCCCGCCGCGCACGCCTGCGCGGCGGGGTGGAGGCGTGCGCGCTGGGGGCCCCGCTCGATGTGGCCCGTGGGAGTAAAGACGCGAAGCGACGGCGCCAGGCTCCGCGTCGGTATCGACGGCCGCGCCTTCGCCTCGCCGGCGCCCGGCATCCGCCGGTATGTCGCCGGGCTGGTGCGCGGGCTGCTCGCGCTCGGGGAGCCGATCGACGTGGTGGCGCTCGGCGGGCGCGATTCGAGCGCGCTGCCGCCCGGGACGGGCCACGTCGACGAACCGCCCCATCCCCCCACCAACCTCGGGTGGACCCTCGTCGGCATTCCTCGCGCCGCACGGCGCGCCGCTGTCGACGTGATTCACGCGCCGGCCTATACGGCGCCGTTCTGGTCGCCCGTCCCGACCGTGCTCACGATCCATGACGTCAGCTACGAGCTGCATCCGCAGTGGTATCCCTATCGCCGCGACTGGATGCGCCGTACGTTCTACCGCCGCAGCGCGCACGCGGCCTCGCATATCCTGACCGTCTCCGCGTTTTCCGCGTCAGAGATTTCGGCCGCTTACCACATCCCCCGGGAGCGGATCACCGTTGCGCCTCTGGGCGTCGACGAGACCTTTCGGCCGGACGAACCCGGCCCGCCCGGTGAGATCCCCGCGGGCGTCATGGCGCCGTTCCTGCTGCACGTCGGCGATCTGCACGAACGGCGCAACCTCCCGATGCTGGTCGAGGCGGTGCTGGCGGCGCGCCGCCGCTCTGAGGCGCGCCCGGCGATCTCTCTCGTGCTCGTCGGCACCGACCGCGGCGCCGGCGGGGCGTTGCGGGCGCTGGCAGCGCAGGCCGGCGCGCCGGAGGCGGTCGTGCCGCTCGCGAGCGTCGGCGATCGGCAGCTCCGCGCGCTGTACCGGCACGCCACCGCCCTCGTGTATCCGTCGCTCTACGAGGGGTTCGGGCTGCCGCTGCTCGAAGCGATGGCGAGCGGGACGCCGGTCGTCGCGTCCCGCGCGGCCTCGATTCCGGAAGTCGTCGGCGACGGGGGGCTGCTCCTCGATCCCGTCGAGCGCGACGCGTGGACGCGGGCGATCGTCGACATCGTGAACGACGGCGCCCGGCGCGTCCGGATGCGCGAGGCGGGGCTGCGCCGCGCGGCGCAGTTCACCTGGGCGCGCACCGCTCGCATGACCCTGGACGTGTATCGCCGTGTTGCCTGAAGTGTCGGTGGTCGTCGCCACCTGGAACGGCCGGGAGTACCTCCAGCCGTGCCTCGAGGCCGTCGCGGTCCAGGAGGGGATCGACGCCGAGATCATCCTCGTGGACAACGCATCCACCGACGGGACCGTCGACTTCGTGCGCGCGCGGTTTCCCCGCGTCCGGATCGTCGCGCTGCGGGAGAACTGCGGCTTCGCCGGAGGCAACAACGCCGGGGCGCGGGAGGCCCGTGGCCGTTTCGTGGCGTTCCTCAACAACGACACCATCCCCGACCCGCGGTGGCTGCGGACGCTGCGCGACGGCATCGATCCGCAGACCGGTTTCCTCCTCGCCACCTCGCGCATTGTGTACATGCACGATCCGGCGATTGTCGACAGCGCCGGCGACGGGCTCTTCCGGTGGGGCGGAGCGTTCAAGCGCCATCACGGCGCTCCCGCGCATCTTGCGGCCGAGTCCGCAGAAGTGTTCGGCGTCTGTGGTGCCGCCTGCCTGATCTCGAAAGCGGTGTTCGACGAGCTGGGCGGTTTCGACGAGGATTTCTTCGCCTCCCACGAGGACGTCGATCTGTCGTATCGCGCCCGGCTCCGGGGGTACCGCTGCCGGTACGTTGCCGACGCCCTCGTCCGGCATCATGGAAGCGCGACGATCGGCCGGGTGAGCGCGTTCGCGGTGTTTCACGGGCAGCGGAACCTGGAGTGGCTCTATCTGAAGAACACGCCCGCGGGGCTGCTCGCACGGACGCTCCCGGGTCACCTGCTCTACAACGCGGCGGGCGCGGCGCATTTCGCGCGGTTCGGCCTGCTCGGGACGTTTCTCAGAGCGAAGGCGGCGGCGGTCGCCGGCCTGCCGCAGGTGTGGCGGAAGCGCGCCGCGGTGCAGCGCACGAGACGCGTGCCCGTGCGCGCGATCGAGGCGCACCTCGAGCGGCGCTGGCTGGCGGCGAAAGCGCGCGAGAAGCGCTTCGACGCGGGGCTGGCGCGGAGGGCGTCGTAGACGTGCCGGACGTCAGCGCCATCGTGGTCAACTACAACGCCGGCATGGAGATCCGGCGCGCCCTGCAGTCGATTGCCGGCGAGTTCGGCCCCGCCGACTGGGAAGCCGTCGTGGTCGACAACGCCTCCTGCGACGGCAGCGGCGACATCGCCGGCGAGTTCGGCCCGCGGGTGCGGCTCCTCCGGAACGAACGGAACGTCGGATTCGCACGGGGCGTGAACCAGGGGCTTGCGGCCACGTCGGGGCCGCTCGTGCTGATCATGAATCCCGACTGCCGGCTCATCGAGGGCGCGTTCGCGTCGCTCCGGCGGGAGCTCGAGCGCTCGGAGACGTGCGCGATGACCGGCCCGCGCATCCTCGACCCCGACGGGTCGGAGCAGGGGAACGCCCGCGGCGACCCGGACATGTTCACGGGCCTCTTCGGGCGCACGACGCTGCTGCGCCGCGCGCTGCCGGGCCTGCCGGTCTCCAGGCGCAACGTGATCAGCGATGCGGCCGTGCGGAAAGGGAAGACGAGCGTCAAGGTCGACTGGCTGTCGGGCGCGTGCATCCTGGCGCGCCGCGCCTCGCTGCACGCCGTGCACGGGTTCGACGAGCGCTACTTCCTCTACTGGGAGGACGCGGATCTCTGCCGCCGCCTGCGCAGCCAGGGCTTTGAAGTCCGGTACGTGCCCGGCGCCACCGCGGTCCATCGCGTCGGCCAGTCGAGCCGCAACGCCCGGGCCGCGGCGATTCGGGCTTTCCACGAGAGCGCCTACCTGTACTACGCGACGCACGTCGCCGCGCACTCGTGGCCGCGCCGGCTGCTGGCGCGCGCGCTGCTGTCGGCGCGGTGCTGGCTGCGTCTGCGAAACCACCGGCACTAGGCTGTGGGCTTCAGGCTTTGGGCTCCTGGCTTCTGGCTTCGGGCTTTGGGCGGACGGTGGCAACCCGCCCGCAGCCCTGAGTCCACAGCCCACAGCCCACAGCCCTACAGGACTTCCGCAGCCAGGGTCGCAACCGCCTCGCCGATCGCGAGACAGGCCGTCAGGCCGGGCGACTCGATTCCCGCGGCGTGCACGAGGCGCGGGCACTGCCGATCGCGCCGGATCAGAAAATCCGCGAACGACTGCTCCGGCGGGTGCAGCTTCGGCCGGATCCCGCTGCCGCCGAGACGCAGGTCTTCCAGCCGCAGCTCGGGCAGCAGTTCCCGCGCCGGCTCGAGGAACGACTCCACGGGCAGCCGGTTCTCCTCGTAGTCGTCTTTGCGCGCCTGGAAGCCGAACGTCGGGCCGAGCGTCACGTTGCCGTGCGTGGTCTTGGTGAGGTGCACGCCGAGCGAATGGCCCGAGGCGTGCGGCAGCGGATAAACCGGGCCGTTCACGAGGCCGCGCTTGGACGGGACGAGCTCCGCGTACTCGCCGCGGCACGGATAGACGCGGAACGCTTCGCCGCCGAGCATCGCGGACACCTCGTCGGCGTAGAGTCCGGCCGCGTTCACGACGACGCGCGCCGCGATCGTCTCGGCCGGCGTGCGCAGCTCGAGCACCGTGCGGGTGGCGCCGGCGGCGACGAGCGGCGTGCCGGACAGGATCGCGGCGTCGTGCGCGGCGCACAGCTTCACGAGCGCGCGCACCAGCGCTTCCGCTTCGATGATGCCGGTGTTGGGGGAGTAGAGCGCGGCCCGCGCGCGGATGTGCGGCTCCCTCGCGCGAACGAACGCCCGATCGACGAGGCGGAGCCCCTCGACGCCGTTCGCTTCGCCGCGCGCCCGGAGCGCCTCGAGCGCGTCGAGCTCGTGGTCGTCCTGCACGACGGTGAGCTTGCCGCAGCGGCGGTGCGGCACACCGTGCGCGGCACAGAACTCGTACAGCATGCGCGCGCCCTCGACCGAGTAGCGCGCCTTCAGCGTTCCGGGCGGGTAGTGAATCCCCGCGTGGATCACCTGGCTGTTGTGCGTGCTGGTAGCCATCCCGGGGCGCGGCTCGCGTTCGAGCACGCAGACGCTGTGCCCGCGCCGCGCAAAGGCCCACGCCGCCGCGAGTCCGACGACGCCGGCGCCGATGACGGCCATGTCGATCCGGGATGTCTCCATGATGGTCTCGCAAAAATGGTACGATGGCGCGCGCGAATCACGAATGCATAATCGCCGTGTGCTCGTCGTCGGGGCCGCCGGCCGCCTCGGCGCGGCGATCGTCGACGTGTTTGCGGACCGCGAGGTCATTGCTCACACGCGCGCGTCGCTCGACATCACCGACCCGACGGCCGTGATCCGGGCGGTCGAACGGGCCGCGCCCGCCGTCGTCGTCAACTGCGCCGCGTTCAATGATGTCGACGGGGCGGAAGATCGGCCCGTCGAGGCGCTGGCGACGAACGCATTCGGCGTCCGGACGCTCGCCCGCGCGGCCGACGCCGCCGGCGCCACGCTCGTGCACTACGGATCGGATTTCGTGTTCGACGGCACGGCGACCGCGCCGTACGACGAGGACGCCTCACCCTCGCCGATGAGCACCTATGCGGTGAGCAAGCTGCTCGGCGAGTGGTTTGCGCTCGACGCGGCGCGCGGGTTCGTGCTGCGCGTCGAAAGCCTGTTCGGAGGCCCTCGCGGGTCGATGGGGCGCCGCGGCTCGCTCGATGCCATCGTGGAGGGGCTGCAGCAGGGCCGGGCGGTCCCGGTCTTCACCGATCGCGTCGTGTCGCCGAGCTACGTCGACGACATCGCGCGCGCCACGAAGCACCTGATCGACAGCCAGGCGCCGCCGGGGGTGTACCACTGCGTGAATTCGGGATGTGCCACGTGGTACGAGATCGCCGCAGAGGCGGCTCGCATTCTCGGCGTCACGCCGCGGCTGGAGCCGATCACGGTCGATCAGGTCCGGCTGAAGGCGCGGCGGCCCCGCTTCTGCGCGCTGGCGAACGGGAAGCTCGCTGCGGCTGGGTTTGCGATGCCGGCGTGGCATGACGCGCTGCGGCGCTGGCTGGCCCGCCCGGAAGGCGGCATACGGCACGATACAATGGACAGGGTTCATGGCTAGACGCGCAGTCATTACGGGAATCAGCGGGCAGGACGGCTCCTACCTCGCGGAGCTGCTCCTCGAAAAGGGTTACGAGGTGACCGGCATCGTGCGGCGCCTCAGTGCGTCGAACCTGTGGCGCATCGAGCACCTGCTCGACCGGATCACGCTGCGGCCGGCAGACCTGCTCGATCAGCTTTCGCTCGTGCGCGTCATCCAGGACGTGCGGCCGCACGAGTGCTACAACCTGGCGGCGATGTCGTTCGTTCCGGCGTCGTGGGACCAGCCGATGCTCACCGGCGAGTTCAACGCGCAGGGCGTCACCCGCGTGCTCGAGGCGATCCGCCAGGTCGACCCGGGCATCCGGTTCTACCAGGCCTCGTCCAGTGAGATGTACGGTCGCGTGCGCGAGGTGCCGCAGACCGAGCTCACGCCGTTCTACCCGCGGAGCCCGTACGGCGTCTCCAAGGTCTTCGGCCACTACATTACGGTCAACTACCGCGAGAGCTACGGCCTCTTCGCCGTCTCCGGCATCCTCTTCAACCACGAGTCGCCGCGGCGGGGCATCGAGTTCGTCACGCGCAAGGTCAGCGACGGCGTGGCGCGCATCAAGCTGGGGCTGGCCGACCATCTCGGGCTCGGCAACCTCGATGCGTGCCGCGACTGGGGATACGCGGCCGATTACGTGCGCGCGATGTGGATGATGCTGCAGCAGGACAAGGCCGACGATTACGTGATTGCCACGGGCCTCTCGCACTCGGTCCGGCAGCTCGTGGAGTGCGCCTTCGGGTACGCCGGCCTCGACTGGCGGAAGTACGTGCGCGTCGACCCGGCGTTCCTCCGTCCGGCGGAAGTGGACCATCTGGTCGGCGATTCGTCAAAGGCGCGGCGGGTGCTCGGCTGGAAGCCCGAGGTCGACTTCGAACGCCTGGTCGCAATGATGGTCGATGCGGATCTCGCCCGGCTCTCGAGTCGCCCCGTCCACGTCGCCGCGTCACCGTAAGCAGGCAGGCATGACGACGCTGAAGGACAAGATTCGCGATCGGTCCGCCCGCGTGGGCGTCATCGGGCTCGGGTACGTGGGGCTGCCGCTGGCCTCCGAGTTCGCGAGACGCGGCTTCGACGTGACCGGCTTCGACATCGACGCGGCCAAGGTCGACGACATCAACGCGGGCCGCAGCTACATTCTCGACGTCAGGGACGATGACATCGCCGCCTCGGTGCGCGAGGGCCGGCTGCGGGCGACGACCGACATGTCGCACCTCCGCGACATGGACACGATCGACATCTGCGTGCCCACGCCGCTGCGCAAGACGAAGGACCCGGACCTGTCGTATGTCGTGCAGGCCGTCGATGCCATGAAGACGCATCTCAGGCCGGGGCAGCTCGTCATCCTCGAGTCGACGACCTATCCGGGCACGACCGACGAGGTGGTCCAGCCGGCGCTCGAGGAGGGCGGTCTCAAGGCCGGCGTCGACTTCTACCTCGCGTTTTCACCCGAGCGCGTCGATCCCGGCAACCCCACCTACACGACGCGCACCATTCCGAAGGTGATCGGCGGTGTGAACCGGCTGAGCACCGAGCTCGCCTGCGATCTGTACGGCGCGATCATCGAGACGGTCGTTGCCGTCAGCTCGACGCAGGTGGCGGAGATGGTGAAGCTGCTCGAGAACACCTTCCGCGCCGTGAACATCGGCCTCGTGAACGAGATTGCGCTGATGTCCCACCGCATGAACATCGACGTGTGGGAGGTGATCGACGCCGCCAGCACGAAGCCGTTCGGCTTCATGCCGTTCTATCCCGGCCCGGGCCTGGGCGGGCACTGCATTCCCATCGATCCCCATTACCTGTCCTGGAAGGCGCGGCAGAACGGATTCGAATGCCGCTTCATCGAGCTGGCCGGTCACGTCAACGCGTCGATGCCGGCTTACGTCGTGGAGCGAATCGGCGAGGCGCTGAACACCGTGCGCAAGGCGATCAACGGCTCGCGCGTGCATCTGTTCGGCGTCGCGTACAAGAAAGACGTCAGCGACATCCGCGAGTCACCCGCGCTCGACATTCTCGAGCTGCTGCACCGCCGCGGCGCGGCGCTGAGTTACACGGACCCGCACGTGCCGAAGCTGCAGCACGGCGGGCTGAACCTGTGTTCGGTACCCGAGGACCGGACTGACGGCGTAGACTGCGCCGTCATCTGCACGAACCACCGCGCGTTCAGCTACAGCGCGATGGTGGAACGGTTCCCGCTCATCGTCGACACCCGGAACGCCCTGAAGGGCGTCAAGGCGCCGCACATCTTCCGTCTGTAGGCCGACCGGCCCCCTGTTTAGCCCGGCTCGCTGTGTCTGCGCCGCCGCGGCTGCGCGCCGCTTCGCAAGCCGGCTCGACGCGCCGGAAAGCGCTGCGCGGGCTGGGGCGGACCGCTGGACGCGGGGGTCGCCGCCTGGCGGTCGCTCGCACGTCGCGACCGCGTACGTACATCCCTGACAACGAGCTGCGATTCGAAGGCGGCTCAACCCCGTGGACCGCTATGCGGCCCCAAACGCGAATTTCGTACTCGTTGCCGGTCCGCATAGCGGTCCGAGGCGCGCGGAGCGCGCCGAGCAGATACTGCCAACCAGCCAAGGGCGAGGCTCCGCAGCATCGGGATATCAAGGGCGAGCCCTTGGCTGGTTCCCAGAGCCTGCTCGCGCTTTCATCCTGTCGCTGGTCGGCGCGTCTCGACGGCTCGCGTCGCGGCGCAGCCGCGGCGGCGACACGGCGGGGAGTGAGGCGACGTAGCCCTCAAGACCTCACCGCTGGAAAGACGTGAAACCGGCTCCTAAACCCGAAGCTCATCGAAGCTCGCTTGAGTCGAGTAGCGACGCCCTATGGAGGTGGCCGATGTGGCGTGCCTGACCGCGCGAGAAGGCTCTGGGGATCCGCGAGGTTGAGCGTCGCACGAATCGCACCTCGTCGCGGCGGATTGCAAATCCCAGCGTTCGCTTGTGGCGGCAGGCCCGGGAGTGGCCGCCGCGCGGGTCCTGGCGTCGGGTTTCCCCAGCCGTCCTCGGCGCCAAAAGCACTTGTCACGAGAGTGGCGCCTGCGCGGCGGCTGGGGAGGCCCCTCCCGACGCCACCCGCCCCGAAAAACCTCGGCCACTCACGGGCCTGCCGCGCCGCGGCGGACGCACACGGCGCGACCCGAGCGTCACGCGGTCCACGACGCCACCTGCACCCCACCGCACAAAACACGCGCGGTGGGGGCCCCGCTCGCAGCGCGGTCCGGCCACCGGAATCGGGCGGCGCTACTCGACTCAAGCGAGCTCCGGTTGTAACTGCCGGGTTGTTGATTCTGTATACCCCATCGACGCGCGCGGAGGTATTCTCCCCGCGTGCGCAACACTTACCTTGTCTGTTACGACATTTCCGACGACTACCGCCTGCGTCGAGTGCACAAGACGATGCGCGGCTTTGGCGATCACCTGCAGTACTCGGTGTTCGAATGTCAGCTGACGCGGGCGGATCTCGCGCGCTGCCGGCATCTGCTGAGCGAGATCATCGATCATCGTGAGGACCAGGTGCTGTTCGTCGATCTTGGACCCGTGGAGGGCCGGGGAGATCGAGTCATTACGGCGCTGGGCCGGCCATACAGCCCGATCGACAGCCCGTGTCTTGTCATCGAACGCGATGACGAGGTGCCCACTGCTGGTCCTTTACGAACGGTGACGGCGATCCGACGGGCGCGTGAAGCGCGCGTGCTGGCCTCACAGCAGGAGGACTCGGTATGAGCAGTGATCCCGCCTCCGCCCCTGCCGCTCTCGTCTTCCCGAACCGTCCCATTCCCGCCAAGGCGACCCTCCGCCGCCCGGTTGCGCTTCCGGATTACCTGCCTGCCCGGATGCTCAATGAGTTCGTCTATTGCCCGCGCTTGTTCTTCTACGAGTGGGTGGACGGCGTTTTTGCACACAGCGCAGACACCGTTGAGGGCTCGCTCCGCCACGACAAGCTCGGAGAGAAAGAGGAGGCGCTGCCAGCGCCCGGGGTGGAGGAACGCATCCATGCGCGGTCCGTCACGCTCACAAGCGATACGCACCAGTTGATCGCGAAGATCGACCTCGTCGAAGGAGAAGGGGAACGGGTCTCGCCCGTCGACTACAAGCATGGTGCGCCTCGCGAAGTGGATGGGACGCTGGCGGCGTGGCCTGCCGATCGCGTACAGGTCTGCGCGCAGGCATTGATTCTTCGGGAGAACGGCTACCGGTGTGACGAAGCGGTTGTCTACTACAACACCACGAAGCAGCGGGTACGCGTCGCGATTGATGACGCGCTCGTGGCGGAAACAGTGGAGGCCCTGAAGGGAGCGCGTGCGGTTGCCACAGCCGGTGTGATTCCGCCTCCTCTCGTCGACAGCCCGAAGTGCCCGCGCTGCTCGCTCGTCGGGATCTGCTTGCCGGACGAGACGCGGGCAGCGATGGCATGGCGCGATCCCGAGCCGGACAGCACCGTGCAGCTCGGGCTCTTCGAGCCAGCCGCCGGGGAGCCTGCTCCGATCGTCGTAGACGAGGACGTGCGGCGGTTGATTCCCGCGCGCGACGATCTGCGGCCGCTCTACGTCACCGGCTACAACTTCCTCGTCGGCAAGTCGAATGACGTGTTGCAGGTCCGCGAAAAAGGAGAACTGGTGCAGGAGGTGCGCATCCGCGAGATCTCGCAGGTGAACGTGTTCGGCAACGTCTCGGTGACGGCCGGCGCCGTCCAGGCGCTGTGTGAAGCCGAGCGGCCCATTGCGCATTTCTCGTTCGGCGGCTGGTTCTACGGGCTTACACAGGGGCTGGGGCTCAAGAACGTCTTTCTGCGGCAGCGGCAGTTCCGGTGCGCCGACGAGGAAGCATTCTGCCTCCACGTGGCGCGGGACTTTGTCACGAGCAAGATTCGCAACCAGCGGACGCTGCTGCAGCGAAACCACGTAGAGCCGCCGGTTCGCGCGCTCGACGCATTGAAGCGTCTCGCCCGGCAGGCGGACAGCGCGGCGGAGCTCGAGACGTTGCTTGGCATCGAAGGGACGGCGGCGCACTATTACTTCGCCAATTTCGCGGGCATGTTGAAGGTAGAGGACGCCGAGGAGCGGCCGTCGTTCGACTTCACGCGCCGAAACCGTCGGCCGCCGCGCGACCCGGTGAACGCGCTGCTGTCGCTTGGCTACAGCATGTTGACGCGCGATCTGACGATCGCCTGCCACACGATCGGCTTCGACCCGTTCATCGGCTTCTACCACCAGCCGCGCTTCGGGCGTCCGGCGCTGGCGCTCGATCTGATGGAAGGGTTCCGGCCGCTGATTGTCGACTCGGCGGTCATCACGGCGATCAACACCCGGATGGTCACGCCCGACGATTTCATTCAGGTTGGTCCGTCTGTCGCACTCACGCCGAAGGGACGGAAGCGGTTCATCACCGCGTACGAGCAGCGGATGGACGCGCTCGTCACGCATCCGATGTTCGGCTATCGCGTGAACTACCGGCGCGTGCTGGAGATCCAGGCGCGGCTGCTGGCGCGCGTCGTCACGGGAGAGCTGCACCGGTACCAGGGCTTCGAGACGCGGTAAGGTCGCGAGAGTGCTTCTTGACCGTACAATCGCAGCATGGGGATCACGCAAGTCACGGCGGCCGTTCGGAATCCGGCACGTCCGCAGAAGTTGTGGGAGGGGCTGTTTCTGGTTGACACGGGCGCCGTGGATTGCCTGGTCCCTGGCGCACGACTGCGTGCGCTTGGGCTGAAACCGCGCGGGCAGCGGGTGTATCAACTCGCGGATGGATCCGAAGTGACGCTCGAGATCACGGTCGCCGAGATCGAGTTCATGGGTGAACGGGTTGGAGCCACGGTCATCTTCGGGCCGGACGATGCTGAGCCCATTCTCGGCGTCACCGCGCTCGAATCGGTCGGTATCGAAGTCGATCCGCGAACCCAGCGGCTGAAACGATTGCCCGCGGTGCGCCTCAAGGGTGAGCGCCGCGCGTCAGAGAGGCGCAGACCTCCGCGCCGGTGACGCCGTAGACTGGAGCAGTGGCTGAACGCTCACGCGACTGGTTCCGGCAGGCGCAAGCCGATTTGCGCCATGCCCGTCATGCGCTTGCCGGCAACCACCATGACTGGGCGTGCTTTGCAGCCCAGCAGGCGGCTGAAAAGGCGATCAAGGCGGTGCATGCGGTGCGCGGTCAGGAGGCGTGGGGGCACTCGGTGACCGAGCTGCTCGATGCGCTACGTCCGAACGAAGCGGGCATTGATGCTGCGATGCTGGACCGGGGCCGCGCGCTCGACAAACTGTACGTGCCGACGCGTTACCCTAACGGGCTGCCCTCGGGTGCGCCGACCGACTACTACACGCGCGCGGAAGCCGAGCGCGCCATTGCAGACGCGGAGGCAGTCCTTGCGTGGTGTGAAGGAGTCCTACCGCGGTAGGCACGTTCGCGTCTTCCGCCTGGAGCGGGCGGACGTGCTGGCGCAGCTCCGGACATCCGCCGAGCGGCTGCTGCGGGAGCGGCGCGATGTGGTCGCCGTCTGGCTGTTCGGGTCGCTGGCGCGCGATCGGGCGGCGCCGGGCAGCGACGCGGACCTGTTGATTGTCGTGCGCGACGGCGCCGCGCCGTTTCTGCAGCGGTCGGAGTCGCTGGCCCGGTACTTCGAGGATGTCGGCGTCGGGTGCGACGTCTTGGTCTACACCGAATCAGAGGTCGAACGCCTGACTGCTGGTGGGCCGTCGCTGGTGCGGACGGCGCTGCGGGAGGGAGTGCGGCTTGGGGGCCGATGACTCCAGCCTCAGGAGAGTCGCTCTGGCCGCACGGCGGCATGAACGAGCACTGTTCGATGCGCGGACTTCCTCGTTGTCTGGCTACCTGCCACCCGAAGCGCCCGAAGCCCGCACGACTTCTGATGGCTTCAGCAGGGGAAGCGAGGGCATTCAAGGTTCAGGCGGGCACTTCGAGCTGCCGCACTTCGATCGTGAGGGGGAGCCCTTTTTCGCGACGTACCGCCACGCACTCGCGAATCGCGTCGCGGATATTCTGCGCGGCTTCGTCAGCCGTTGTTCCTTGGCTCACGCAGCCGGGGATTGCCAGGCACTCGGCAATGAACATGCCGTCCTCGTCCTGGACGAGCGTGATTGTGAACGTCACGGACGTCTCAGCGCCACGCCTCAGCTGGGCGCGCGCACGGTCGTTCTTTTGAACAGCGTGCATTGCTGGCGCGAACCGATCATCAGCGAGAGCAACGATTTGCTGGTGTGTTTCAAGAGCTGCTGTCAGGTCACAGAGGCGTTCGGCGACGGGAGCCTTAGTAGCCAGTGACAAACGGTAACAACGATCCGAATGCGGGCAGATGGCTCGAAGAGGCCCTGGGTCTCCGTGCAGGGGAGACGCCGTTCCCGTGGCAGGAGCAGCTCTTGAAGCGTTTATGCCAAGGCGACATCCCGCCCGCGCTCGATATCCCCACCGGGCTTGGGAAAACGGCGGTGATGGCCATCTGGCTCGTCGCTCGAGCGAGGGGAGCAACGCTTCCCCGGCGGATCGCTTACGTGGTGGACCGCCGCGCCGTGGTCGACCAGGCGACGGCGGAGGCGGAGCGGCTCCGGCAATGGGTCGAGGCGTGCCAAGACGTCAAGCGAGCGCTTGGCCTGACCCGTGGGCTGCCGATCTCCACCCTTCGCGGTCAGCACGTCGACAACCGCGAATGGCTCGACGATCCGGCGGCACCCGCGATCGTCGTCGGCACGGTCGACATGATCGGATCCCGCCTCCTGTTCGAGGGTTACGGCGTCTCTCGGAAGATGCGGCCGTACCACGCCGCGCTTCTGGGAGCGGACACGCTGGTCGTTCTCGACGAGGCACACCTCGTGCCCCCGTTCGAACGCCTCCTCGATGCGATCGCCCGAAACCCCAACGTGTTCGGCTGGACTGAACCCGTGCCGCCCTTCAGACTGCTCTCGCTCTCTGCGACGGGCCGCAAGGTCAAGGGGGCGCTCGAACTGACGCCCGCGGATCTCAAGCATCCAGTTGTGCAGAAGCGGCTCAGTGCGCCGAAGCGCCTGCGTGTTCGCACGCTGGACGGTGACGTGAAGCTGGCCGAGGCGCTCGCAGACGAGGCCTGGAAGTTGACCGACAATGGCAGGAAGCCGACGCGATGCATCGTGTTCTGCAACAAGCGTGAGGACGCCCAACGCGCGCTGCAGATCATCGAGAAGCGCAGGAAGGGCGACACGAAGGCCGGCATCTCGCCGGTAGAGGTGTGCAGCGAGCTCTTCGTGGGTGGCCGGCGCGTGTACGAGCGCGAGGAAGCAGCTCGCCGTCTCGGCAAGCTCGGCTTCTTGGCGAGGACGAGCGAGCGACCACAGCTGCCAGTCTTCCTATTCGCCACCTCGGCTGCTGAAGTGGGCGTGGACCTTGATGCGGATCACATCGTTTGCGACCTAGCCTGGTCGGGTCCCGCGCCCGTCGCGTGGGAGCGCATGGTGCAGCGGCTCGGTCGAGTGAACCGCCGCGGCGACGGCCATGCCAGTGTGATCGTGCTCGTCGAACCCGAGCCAAAGAACATCGACGATCTCCTGAAGAAAGCACCGGGCGACCGATCGAGGAAGGAAGCCGCTGCGGTCGAACGATTCGAGCGCACGACGGCAGTCCGCAAGGCACTGGAGCGTTTGCCACTCGTTGATGGCACGCACGATGCGAGTCCGGGGGCACTCCGGACGCTCAAGCAGCACGCTGAGGTGGACCCAGGGCTGAAGATCATCCTCGACGCGGCGACCACGTCCGAACCGTTGCGGCCCGCGCTGTCCCGGCCTCTGGTGGAGGCTTGGTCGCTGACCTCGCTCGAGAACCACACAGGTCGCCCCGCTGGCGTTCCATGGTTGCGAGGCTGGATCGAGGATGACCCGCCGCAGAGCGCAGTCGTCTGGCGGAGATTCCTCCCTGTCCGCACCGGCGGAGGCGGTGCGAGTCGCAAGGAGATCGAGGGTTTCTTCGAGGCTGCGCCGCCGCATACGAGCGAGCTTCTGGAGACCGAGACATTCCGTGCAGTCGGCTGGCTCATGGATCGCGCGATCGCCCTCCGCTCGATGCCACGCGAATCGCACGTCGACGACGCGGCCGCGACACAGGCGCTTCGTTTCGGCGAAGCGGTTGCATTCGTGCTCGCTCGGGATGGAACTCTCCGCACGGTCCTGCGACTCGATGATCTCGTGCTGCCTGCCGACAAGAACGCAGCCAAAGAACGCCGGGACAACCTCCACGGGGTCCTCGCGGAGGCCACCGTCGTCGTCGATGCGCGCATCGGTGGCCTCAAGGACGGGCTCCTCGACGCAAGCGAGGGCGCGCTGCCTCGTACCGCCGATCATGGCGACGCGTGGCTTGGCGAGGGCACCGTGCGGTTCCGGGTTCGGAGCGTCGGTGCCTCAGAGTCCGTCGCCTCTGACCCGATGTGGCGCGAGCGGTTGCGCTTCCCCACCGAGGTGTCCGAAGACGGCGAGGCCCGGCGCTGGTTGGTCATCGAGAAATGGCGTCACCATGCGGCGACGGAGGAGGATCGCTCGGCCGCCCGCCCGCAATTGCTCGACGAGCACGAGTCTTGGGCCGAGGAGCGCGCTCGCGCCGTTGCGAAGGCGCTCGGTCTCGACCAACATGCGGACATGCTCGGCATCGCCGCGCGTCTCCACGACGAGGGCAAGCGCGCAACGCGCTGGCAGCGCGCGTTCAACGCGCCTCCAGACGGGCCATACGCGAAGACCAGGGGTCCGATCAACTACTCGTTGCTGGGCGGCTACCGGCACGAGCTCGGGTCGCTCGCTTACGCCGAGAGAGACCCGCGCTTGCTGGCCCTCTCCGAGGAGCAGCGCGATCTCGCGCTCCACCTGATCGCGGCGCACCACGGTTTCGCGCGCCCGGTGATCGGCACGAGGGGATACGATGACGCTCCGCCTTCGATGTTGACGGAGCGCGCGACAGAGATCGCCCAACGTTTTGCGCGGCTGCAGGCACGCTGGGGGCCCTGGGGACTCGCCTGGTGGGAGGCGCTGCTGCGCGCCGCAGACCAGCAGGCATCGCGTGACAACGACGAACGGGACTCCGGCGGAGGTCAGGGCTGATGGCCGAGGAGTCGATCCCGGTCGATCTTTTGAACCCGGGTCAGGTGTTCGCCTGCCTGGGCTTCCTCGAGGCGGCCGATGTCTTGCTCGGGCAAGCGGAGGGCGGATTCGACTGGACCGACGAGGCCGACGTGCGCTTCCGACTCCGCGCTCGGGGTGACGAGAACCCCTTCCTCGCGGTACTTCGGTTCGTTGCAGAGCCGCAACTCGAGCGGCTCGCCCCGCCAGGCTACGTCGACCCGCCGCCGTCGAAGGGCGCCACGAAGAAGAAGGGGAAGAAGGCGGCGGACGATGAGGCCGATGAGGATGTCACGAGCGACGGGGCACTCTTCGTCTCGGAAACGTTCCCGGGCCCGGAAGCAGATTGGAGAGCCCTGCCTGTGCGACTCGAACGAGACGGTCGCTACCTCGATGTCAGCCACTGGTGCGACGCGTCCTCCCGCAACGACTTCAAGCTCTTCGCCGGCCAACAGCGCGGGCCCGCGATCGCGAGGGCCATGATCAACGGAATCGCCGACCTCTGGGAGAAGCGCGCACCCGACTTGGTACGTGACCCCTTCGGCGTGACGACGCCGATGGGCGGGAGCAGCTTCAAGTTCGATGCCCGCAAGTCCTGGACGGCCATCGACGCCGGCTACTCGCCCGACGAGCAGAAGCACCTCGTCACGGCGTCGCCGGTGGTCGAGATCCTGGCGGCCGTCGGCCTGGAGCACGCGCGTCCCGACGAGTTCGATACGCGCGAGGTGCGCTACGGCGCCTGGAGCGGCCTGGTGCGGCCCGTCCTCGCTCGGCCCGCGCTCGCCGGGGTGCACACCGGGATCCCGCGGCGAGTATTCCGATTCACGCTCGACCTCTCGGGAAAGAACAAGGTTGTGACGTTTGCTGAAGAGGAGGCGAACTCATGAGCGCCAGCAGCATGCCTGCGAATCCGATCGAGGTAACCAACGCCGTGCTCAACACGTGGGCGACGGACACGGCGGGCCCCGTGGCGCTCCGGCTGAAACAGAAGCTCCTACCCGTCGAGGAGAGCGGGATCATCTTTCCGCCGACGTACGCGGACATCGGTTACAACGTCAACACGCTCTCGGACGGGGCGCGCGTCGCGACGATCGACAGCGTCGGGTCGCAGGCCAACCGTCTCGAGCCGATCTTCAAGGCAGGAGGGGGCGAGACGCGGGACAACTGGCTCGTCCCGCAGCTCGAGATCATCATCAGCAGGGAGGACTGCGGTCAGTGCGACGCCTGCAAGAAGAACGCTGAGGTCGAGGACACGAAGAAGAAACAGAAGTGCGAGAGCCCGCATGAGGTCAAGCGCTCCATCCTCGACCTCGCGCACCGTGCCGCGGATGCGGTCGTCCAGTCGTCGCCCACGCTGCGGCCCCTCGTGGAGCATGCCTTTCAGGCGCTCCGGCGCCGGGGCGACGCGGGCCCTCTCTGCGCGATCGCGCCGACGTCGCTCGTGTTCGGTGTCTGGGACTCGCGCGGCGACAGCGGCGAGAAACGCCCGCGGCTCGTTCGCTCCATCATCCGGGCGTGGGACGTGGAGCCGCTCCACGCGGCGGCTCAGTTCAACTCGATCTGGAAGGCGCTGGACGAAGAGCAGCAGAACGAGCTGAAGAAGGAATCAAAGGCGAAGAAAGCCGAGCTGTCGACGAAGGGCCTGAAGGATGCGCCGGCGGTCTTCCGGAAGCTTGGCCGGGATGCTGGCAAGTACATGCAGAAGTTCCGCGATGGATCGCCAAACCCGGATGTCCGCGTGCTCGGTGGCGTAATCGCCAGGGGGGCGATCGAGCGCGAGGTGACGGTGAACCTGGTCGCGCTGCGGGGCCTGCGAGGAACGCTCCCGGATCCCAAGGACGGGAACAAGCGGGTCGACGCCTCGGACGAGATTCGCAAGTACCTCCTCGGTCTCTCCCTCGTCGCCGCGACCACCGACATTGACCTCTTCCTTCGTGAGGGCTGCCTCCTCCGGTACGCCGACAACGGCGACACGTGGTACCAGGTGCCGCGCCGCGGAGAGCCGACGCAGGTGCGCTGGGCGCATGACGCGGCTCGAAAGTACGCCGAGGCGGCGGCAGGACGGTTCAGGCGGCACTGGCCCGACGACGCGAAGCTGAAGCACGATTTCAACCTCGCCGAGGCCAAGAAGCTGCTCGCGAAGAAGACGGCCGAAGAGGGGGCGGAGACGGAGTAGCGCGCGATGAGCACGCTGGTCATCAGCGTCCGCCTTCACGACGGCCGCTACCACGGCGTCGGCGACTGGCCACCCGCGCCCGCACGCCTATTCCAGGCGCTCGTCGCGGGCGCAGGCCTCGGTGGGCCCCTCACGAGCGAGGCGGAGGAGGCGCTCCGTTGGCTGGAGGCACGCGGTGATCCGGTCATCGCCGCACCCCTCGCCTGGCGTAGTCGCGGCGTCCCTTTCTACATGCCGAACAACGACAGCGACCGCGTGGCAGGCGATCCCCTCCGCATGGCCGAGATTTGCACCGCGACGAAGGTCTTCAACCCCTATCTGTTCGACCCCGAAGTCCCCTTGCTCTACGTGTGGTCCTTGGCGGGGTCGACAGAGGACGAGCAACGCTCACCTGCGATCTGCCGGCTCGCGGAGCAGCTCTACCAGCTCGGCCGCGGAATCGACATGGCCTGGGGGTGGGGCGAGGTGCTGAATGGCGAAGAGGTCGAAGCTCGCCTTTCGGGATACCCGGGTCGAATCTACCGCCCGTCGGCTGGCCAGAGCCGGTCCACGCTGGCGTGCCCGATGCCGAAATCGCTCGACAGCGTGGAGAAGCGCTACCAGGCCTTTGCAGGGCGATTCCAAATCATGGGCAAGGGCAAGGCCGCGAAGGTCGTGTTCCGGCAGCCTCCAAGGCCACGGTTCCGGCCCGTGCCTTACGAGAGTCCTCCAGCGAGTTATCTCTACGCGCTGCGGAAACCCACGCGGGAAGCGCCGTTCGCTGCCTGGCCGCTCGCGCGGACGTCGGCGCTGGTCGTCCGCCTGCGGGACGGCGCGCTTGAGAGGCTGTGCCGCGTCATGCCTCCCGCTCGACGCGGGGAGATCGACCGCGTCCTCGTGGGCCGCAAGCCCGACGGCACGAATGACGGGCCGACCGCGGATCGGGTACGGATTCTTCCGCTGCCGTCCATCGGGCATCCCCACGCCGACGGTGAGATCCGGCGCGTTCTGGTGCAGGTGCCGCCGACGTGTCCGATTGCCGCGGGTGACGTGGACTGGGCGTTCTCGGGCCTCGATGTCGCCGACGCAGAAACGGGCGAAGTGCACGCGGTCCTGACTCCGGCCGACGGTGACGGTTTCGCCCGCCACTACGGCATTGGCGACGACCTCGCTTGCCGGACCTGGCGCACCGTCACACCAGCCGCGCTGCCGGAGGTCGCCAGTCGGCGCCGAGTCGATCCTGCGCGCAGAGCTGAGGACGCCAAGCACGGCCGCGAGCGTGCCGCGGAGCAGGCGCGCGCCGCCGTGTCGATTGGGCAGGCCCTGCGGCATGCCGGAGTCCGCGGTGGCGTCGACGCCATCCGCGTGCAGCGCGAGCCCTTCGAGGCGAACGGGCAACGCGCCGAGTCATTCGCGGAAGGAACGCGGTTCGCGAAGGAGCGGCTCTGGCACGTCCAAATCACGTTCGGGGCGAAAGTGTTGGGCCCGCTCGTCATCGGCGATGGCCGGTTCCTTGGACTCGGTGTGATGGCGCCGGTCTCGACGACGCCTGGGCTTCACGTCCTCGCCGTCGAGTCAGGTCTGGTCGCGACGCCAGATCCAGTCACCGTTGCCCGGGCTCTACGTCGCGCCGTCATGGCGAGGGTCCAGGAGGCGCTCGGCACCGTGCCGTTGCCGACGTTCTTCTCCGGCCACGACCGTGGAGGATCTCCCGCCAGGTCCGAGCGCAGCTCGCACGTCGCGTTCACATTCGACCCGGCGCGATCACGACTCCTGATCGCGGCGCCGCACGTTCTCGACCGTCGGTATCCGACATCTGAAGAACGAGACCACCTCACGGTCCTCGACGACGTGCTTGAGAACCTCGTCGAGCTACGCGCCGGGTCGGCAGGACGCCTGGTGCTTCGGTCGGACTGGTTGGACCTGGATGCTGACGTGCTGACGGCCCCGTCGCGAACCTGGGAGAGCGTCGCGCCGTATTGGGTGACTCGTCACGCCAAGAAGACCGAGGCGACCGAGGCACTCTCGGCGGACTTGCGCGCCGAGTGTCGCCGGCGCGGTCTGCCGGAGCCGGTAGAGGTGCGCCCGTTGGAGGTGCGCGGAGTGCCCAGCGTCGGCCTCGTGGGTCGGGCCAGGCTGGTTTTCGCGGTTGCTGTGCGAGGACCCATTCTCTTGGGACGGACCAGATACATTGGGGGCGGCCTCTTCACAGGAACCGGCCGTATGCCACGCGTTTCACGAGTGGTCAACCAGCAAGGATGACGACACGCATGCTTCCCATGACTCGAGATGCGGTGATTCAAACGATGGTCGAGCGCATCGTGCAGCAATTCCAGCCGCTGCGCGTGATTCTCTTTGGCTCTCACGCGCGAGGCTCGGCGGTGGCCGAAAGCGACGTTGATCTCCTCGTCGTCCTTCGCGACGTGAGCGACAAACGCCGCATCACGGTGGAGATTCGCCGCGCCCTCGGTGACCTGCCGGTAAGCAAGGACATACTCGTGACCACGCCCGACGAAATCGCGCGCCGCGGGGACCTTGTGGGGAGCGTGCTGCGGCCTGCCCTGCATGAAGGCAAGGTCCTGTATGAGCAGCAATGAGCTCCTGGACGAGGTTCGTCGCTGGCTCCGCTTCGCTCGTGAAGATCTTGAAGCCGCCGAGACGCTGACGACCGAGGCGGGATTTCGTCCCCGACACGTCTGCTGGCTGGCCCAGCAGGCAGCGGAAAAGGCGCTAAAGGGTGCGCTCACCTTGCAGCAGATTGCGTTCCCTTTCCGGCACGACTTGGATGCGCTGCGAAACCTCTTGCCCGAGGGCTGGCAGGTGAAGGTTCGGCACCCTGATCTCGCCGAGCTGACGGAGTGGGCCGTCGAAGCCCGGTAT
Source organism: Acidobacteriota bacterium (assembly GCA_016192845.1). GTDB lineage: Bacteria > Acidobacteriota > Vicinamibacteria > Vicinamibacterales > UBA2999 > MELF01. Next base: position 1,925 of record JACPTI010000077.1, on the reverse strand, counting down.
CCGGGCGATTGGCCCGAAGCGACGGCCGACGACGCGCGCCACGCCGCCGAGCAGGCTCGCGGAGTGTATGAATCCGTCAGGTCGGATCTCGTCCGGTACGGAGTCCAGCTCGAAGAGTCACTGGAGCACGATGGAGACGATACGGCGTGAGCGAGCGTCCTGAGTTCGTCCAGTTCTTCCACGCGCTCTGGGGCTACGACCCCTTCGCCTGGCCGTCGATGCTCGCCGAGCGGGTCGCCGGCGGCGCCTGGCCCAGGGTGCTGGATCTGCCCACCGCTGCCGGCAAGACCGCGTGCATCGAAATCGCGCTCGACGTCCTCGCTGTGCAGGCGGCTCGCGGCTCTGTTCCGCGGCTACGGCAGGAGCCTGCTGGCCGCCCCCATCTTCGCCGGGCTTGGCGCAAACGACAGCGTTGTCCTGCTGGACGAGGCGCATTGCTCGGTGCCGTTCCTCCAGACGCTCAAGGTTGGACCGATCTCGATGCGGAGACAGTGTTCACTTGGCCGCTGTGGGAATTCGCTGCACCTCCGGATACGATCCGGTTGCTGCTGGCGCTTGGGGAACTGGCGGCGCCGCAGCCTGATCGCGCAGTTCTGCGCGCGCGGGGCGTCGTCGCGTTGTTTCGCGCGCGCAGGGTCAAGGTGGTGGTTACGGGTGCGAACTACAAGCTCAACTTCAGCCAGGCGCGGGCGGTGTAGCATGGCGCGAGTTGATCCCTCTCGACGTGGTCGGCTGGCGACATGCGCGCAGTCAGGTCATCGGCTGCCGATGCCGAGCCGAGTGGGAGAATGACTTCATGGCATTCAGGCCTCCTGCCGCGGCGCCAGAAGGGAGCCGGTTTGCTGGGGACCCGAAGCTGGCAGAGATTGTTCGGCGCCTGGTCGAAGCCTACGAGCCCGAACGCATCTATCTGTTCGGATCTGCTGCCCGCGGCGACATGGGACCGGACAGCGACTATGACCTGCTCGTCGTCGTTTCGGACGAAGCCCCGCCCGAGCGCCAGCGGAGCCGGCTGGCTTATCAGGCGCTGTGGGGAACGGGAACTGCCGCGGATGTCCTGGTCATGACGAAGCAGCACTTTGAGAGCAGACGCCACCTCAAAGCTTCCCTGCCGGGTACTGTTCTCCGTGAGGGAGCACTGCTGTATGCCGGCGGATGACGCGGCCCGGGTTGCCGATGTCCGAGGCTGGCTCTCGAAAGCAGCGATCGATTTGCGGGCCGGACGGCATGCCTCAGCCGCCGATCCGCCGCTTCTCGATGACGCGGTGTTTCATGCCCAACAGGCGGCTGAAAAATCGCTGAAGGCGTTCCTTGCGTGGCACGATCGCCCGTTTCGAAAAACACATGATCTGGCTGAACTCGGCCGGGCGTGCGTGGAGTTGGACGTGTCCCTTGAGCCGCTGCTGCGTGAGGCCGCGAGCCTCACCGAGTATGCGTGGAAATTCCGATATCCTGGCGCGCCCGACGAGCCATCGCGCAACGAAACAGAGACTGCTCTCGATACTGCGGGCGAAGTGTGGAGTGCGATCATCGAGCGGCTGCCGCAGGAGTGCCGACCTGGGACGTAATGTGGTGGTAATTGACGAGTGCGGAGCTGGTGTCGAGCGGCAGGGTGGCGTCGAAAAGTGCGCAACCGCTCGCGCGGGGTAAATGGTTCGGGATGAACGCGTTACTGATCGGACCCTGGTTGGGCGCAGTGACAACTTGGTTGTTTTTGGGTAGCACTCGTTACACCGGGCGTAGCTCTTTGAAAACCGTATACTTGCGAGCGGCGCTGACTCCGCGGGCGATCGTCCGCGGCCCCATTGAAGCCCTATGACGCCGACAAGCGCCCGGGGAGTTGGCAGACTCCGCGGGCGATCGTCCGCGGCCCCATTGAAGCTCGTGCTGTCTGCGCTGAGCGGGGTATACCGGCCCCGACTCCG